>JBKPRZ010000315.1:0-12762 GCA_046734815.1 Myxococcota bacterium
GACCAGCGGCAGCCTGATCGGTCAGCGCATCGATCACTTTGAGATCCGCGCGCAGCTGGGCCAGGGCGGGATGGGCACCGTCTACCTGGCTCACGATCTCAGCCTCGAGCGCCCGGTGGCCATCAAGGTGCTCCGCCCGGAGCTGGCCTCCAGCCCTGATCTGGTCGGTCGCCTGGTGCTGGAAGCGCGCGCGCAGGCGCGCCTACAGCACCCCAACGTGGTGAACGTCTACTACATCGGCCAGTTCGAGGGCGCGCCCTACCTGGCCATGGAATACGTGCGCGGGCGGACCCTGGCCGACCGGCTGGAGAACCTCGGCCCCCTGCCCTGGGAAGAGGCGCTGGAGTACATCATCCAGACCACCCGCGCGCTGCTGGAGGCGCAGCACCGGGGGATCGTCCACCGCGACGTCAAGCCCTCGAACCTGCTGCTGGGCGAGACCATCTCCAAGGCGGCCGCCCCCGCCCACATCAAGGTGGCGGACTTCGGTCTGGCCGCCACCACCGGCAAGCACGACGAGCACTTCGTGGGCTCGCCCTACTACGCCTCGCCCGAACAGATCGCCGGCAAGCCGCCCGACCACCGCAGCGACGTCTATTCGCTGGGCGTGACCTTCCACGAGCTTCTGACCGGGGCGCCGCCGTTCGAGGCCGACAGCCTGCGGGTGCTGATCAAGCTGCATGAGGACGCGCCCCGCCCGGTGATCCCCGACGACCGCGCCCCCTGGCGGCTGCGACAGCTGATCACCGAGATGATGGATCCGGACGCCACCCGCCGCCCCGACACCTACGAGGGCCTGCTGGGACGTCTGGAGGCGCTCCGTCCGCGCCCGGTGATCCCCGGCGGGCTGGTGGCGCGGGCCATCGCCCAGGGGGTCGACCTGGGGCTGTTCGCGGTGCTGGGGCACCTGATCGGTTTTTTCACCCCGCTGTCGATGCAGACCACCTACGAGCTCACCTTCGCTCTGTTCGCGGTCTACTACGTCCTCGGCCACCGGCTGTGGGGGCAGACGCTGGGCAAGCGGCTGTTCCGGCTGCGCCTGCAGGGGACCAGCAAGGCGGTCACGGTGCCGCGGCTACTCCTGCGCTTCCTGGTGAAGTTCTGGGGTCCGGTGGCGGCGCTGCTGATGGTGCACTTCAGCCTGGGCTGGCCGTTCGGCGCCGCGGACGTCCACGAAGTGAAGGAACAGGTGAACCGGCTGCTGGGCTGGGGCGAGATCCCCTTCCTCGACACCAACGTCGAGGAGCTGGTGCGGCTGTTCTGGGGCCCCAACCTGGCCCTGGCCATCCCCTGGATGGTGGGACTGCTGTTCCCGCTGTTCGATCCCAACCGCCGGGCGCTGCACGACCTGTTCGCCCACACCCGGGTGGCCTATTCGATGCAGAAAGAGCCCCCGCGGGGCCGCTGATCTCAGCCGGGATCCCGCCCGGCGATGGAACGCAGCAGGGCGATCAGCCGCTCGGCCGCCACCGGCTTGATGAGGTGCTCGCGAAAACCCGCCTCCAGCGAGCGCCGCCGGTCCTCCTCCTGTCCATAACCGGTCAGGGCAATCAGCACCGGCCCGCGATCGCCCGGCATCGCGCGCAGTCGACGGGCCACCTCGTGCCCGTTCATCTCCGGCAGACCGATGTCGACGAACATCACGTCGGGGGCGAAGGTCTGCGCTTCAGCCAGAGCCTGCATCCCATTGTTCACGGTGCGCACCTGGTGTCCCAGATGGAGCAACAGCTCGGCGAGCGTCTCGCCCGCGTCCTCGTTGTCGTCGACGATCAGGATGCGCCGGCTCTCGTCGGCGACCTCCTGGGCCGGGCTGGCGGGGACGATGGGCGGCTGCCAGCTGTCGGGCAACAGCGGCAGGCGCACCACGAACTCCGCGCCCTGGCCGGGCCCTTCGCTGCGCGCCTCCACCGTCCCGCCGTGCAGCTGCACCAGGCTGCGCACCAGGGTCAGCCCGATGCCCAGGCCGCCCTGGGCGCGCTCGAGGCTGGTGTCGGCCTGGATGAACAGATCGAAGATGCGCGGCAGCGTGTCGGCGGCGATCCCCAGCCCCGTGTCACGCACCACGATCTCCGCGTTGCGGTCGTTCGACTGCACCGTCACCCAGATCTGCCCGCCGTCGGGTGTGAACTTGGCGGCGTTGTTCAGCAGGTTGGCCACCACCTGCGAGATCCGCCCGGCGTCGGCCATCACCGCCATCGGCTCGGCGGGCAGCTGCACGTGCAGCTGGTGGCCGCGGGCGTCGATGAACGGTCGTGCGGTCTCGATGCCGCGGCTGACCGCCACCGCCAGGTCCAGCGGCTCGCGCTGCAGCCGGACCTTGCCCCCGCTCACGCGCGAGACGTCCAGCAGGTCGTCCACCAGCCGGGACAGCTGGCCCACCTGCCGCTCGATCACGTCGCGGGTCCACTGCAGCCCCGGGTCGTCCGGCGCCTTCAACCGCAGGGTCTGGGCGGCGTTGAGGATGGGGGCGATGGGGTTGCGCAGCTCGTGGGCCAGCATGGCCAGGAACTCGTCCTTGCGCTGGCTCTGGATCAGCAGCTCCTCGCGGAAACGCCGCTCGGTCAGATCGGTGAGGATCAGGCAGAACACCTCCTGATCCTCTATCTGCATGCGGTTCATGGTGGCGAACACCGGGACCGGGCTGGCGTCGCTCGCCCGCAGCGACAGCTCCTGCCGGCAGCTCGCCTCACCGGCCGGCTGCTGCAGCAGCTGGAAGAACGGCAGGCTCTCGGGGGGCACGAACGAGAAGACGGATGTGCCCATCAGCGCCTCTCGCCGGACCCGCATCAGGTGCGCGAAGTGCCAGTTGCAGTAGACGATCAGCCCCGATGGGTCCAGCGCCACTGCCCCCTCTTTCATCTCCTCGACCATCGCCCGGTACAGCAGGTCGGCGCTGCGCAGCGAGAAGATCTGCTCGCCCCGGGACGCGTTGACCACGAACGCGTCCACCTCCCCCGAACGGATGGCGCGGATGATCTCCTCCGGCTCCTCCAGCCGCGCCCGCAGCTCCTGCAGGCTCAGGTGCAGCCGATCAATCTCCTGCCGCAGCCGAGCTTCGTCGCCGTTCATGGAGCGGGTTCCGCCGGCCGCAGGTCGAAGCCCACCAGCATCCGCTCGGTGTTGGACAGATCGCCCACCACCTTGCGCAGCGGCTCGGGCAGCTTGCGCACCAGGGTGGGGATGGCGAGGATCTGGTCGTCGCGCGCCAGCCGGGGGTTCTCCAGCAGGTCCACAACCTCGATCCGGTAGCGGCCAGCCAGGTGCTGCTCACAGAACCGGTTCAGGTTCCGCACCGCCGCCAGGCACTTGGGCGACTGTCCCGCCACGTAAAGGCGCAGGTTCCAGAACCCGGGATCACTCTCTGCGGCGGCGGCGGCGGCGGGGCGCTTGCGGGTGCGGCTCACGGGCGCACCGGCTTGCTGGGCGTGCCGTTGATCGGTGCCGCCGGCGACTCGGCCCGGCGGCTGCGCGCCATCTCTCGGCGGTCCTGATCCCGCCGGCGGTCACCCTCGTCGTCCACATCGCTTTGCCGCCGCATCACGCCCTCCTCGTCCTCCAGTTCGGCCTGCAGCGCCGTCAGCTGCGCCTGCAGGGTCCGGCGCCGGCGTTCGGACGCGCGCCGGGTCTCCTCGAGGTCCTGGCGCCGCCGCAGATCGGCCTGGCGCTCGCGCGCCTCCTGGGCCACGCGCATGGAACCGGTGAGCACACCCTCGGGCCCGACGTACACGTCTTTCAGCTGGATCCCCCGGTCGGTCAGCAGGAACTCGCGGATCTGGTTCGAATGGGCCATCCCGCGCGATTTGAGCACGTACATACCCCGGTTCCGCTCGCCGCCCAGCTCGATGTCCCGCAGCTGCAGCCAGGTGTCGATGATCGACGAGACGGCAACCTCGGTGGTCTCCAGCTGGGGGCCGCCGGTCAGGCAGGTGAACACCGCGGTGATCTGCTCGACCTTGAGGAAATCGATCAGCCGGGTGAGCATCAGCCGGGCATCGTTCAGGGTGCCGGCATCGGCCAGGTTGCTGATCGGATCGACGATCACCATGCGCGGCCCGAAATCGCGGATCTGCTTGTGCATCAACGACAGGTGCATCTCCAGGCCGGACAGGGTGGGTCGGCCGGGCACGATGCGCAGCAGGTCCTTGCGCAGCCAGCGACGCAGGTCGATGCCCACCGAGCGCATGTTGCGGACGATCTGGGACTTGCCCTCCTCCAGCGCGAAGATCAGGCAGCGCTCGTCGCGCGCACAGCTGGCCCGGGCGAAGTGCGCGGCCAGGCTGCTCTTGCCGGTGCCGGCCGTCCCGGAGATGAGGACGCTGCTGCCCCGGTACACCCCGGCCCCGCCCAGCATGGCGTCCAGGGCGGTCACCCCGGTGGAAAGCCGTTCGTCCGACGCCTTGTGATTGGCGCCGATCGAGGTGATGGGCAGGACCGAAAACCCGGTGTCGTCGATCAGGAACGGGTATTCGTTGGTGCCGTGGCTGGTGCCCCGGTACTTGACCACGCGCAGCCGCCGGGTGGACACCTGGTCCTGCACCCGGTGGTCCAGCAGGATCACGCAGTCGGACACGTATTCTTCCAGTCCCTGGCGGGTCAAGGTTCCGTCCCCACGTTCGGCGGTGATGACGGCGGTGACCCCCTTTTCCTTCAACCAGCGGAACAGCCGCCGCAGCTCGGCCCGCAAGATGGCCTGGTTGCTGAGGCCGCCGAACAGGTTCTCGATGGTATCGAGCACCACCCGCCGCGCGCCGATGCTGTCGATGGCGTAGCCCAGGCGAATGAAGAGGCCGCCCAGGTCGTATTCGCCGTTCTCCTCGATCTCGCCGCGCTCGACGCTGATGTGGTCGACCACCAGCTTCTTGCGCGCGACAAGGTCGTCCAGATCGAAGCCCAGCGATCGGACGTTCTGGGTGAGCTCCTCCCGGGTCTCCTCGAAGGCCAGGAATACCCCCGGCTCCTTGCGGCCCAGCGCCCCGCGCACCAGGAACTCGGTCGCCAGCAGGGTCTTGCCGCAGCCCGGCCCGCCGCACACCAGGGTGGGACGGCCGCGCGGGAGTCCCCCGCCGGTGATGTCGTCGAGGCCGCGGATGCCGCTGGGGCACTTGTCCAGGGCGCGCTCCGGCGGCGACTTACCATTCGCAGCGACTCTGCTCATGCGCTTTCCTGTAACCCGGTGGGAAACCCGAGGTGTCTACCATGGTGAAAAGCGCATCCGGCCGGGAGTTGGATGAACTCGCAAACTACATGTTCACCCCGAGGGCCAGCAGCGGCAGCGCCGCCACCGTATTAGACTCCGCCGCGCCTTGATCCCGCCCTCGTTCACCAGCAACGGCTTCCGGGTGGTCTCCCCCGACCACCTGGCCCCGACCCTGCTCGGCGCGTTCCGCCGACCGGTCGAGCCACCCTTGGCTCTGCCTACGACGCCCGCGGAGATGGACAGCCTGGGCTGGAGCAGCTGCGACGTGGTGCTGGTGACCGGCGACGCCTACGTCGACCATCCCAGCTTCGGGATGGCGCTGGTGGGCCGGCTGCTGGAGGCCTGCGGCTTCCGCGTCGGGATCCTGTCGCAGCCCGACTGGCGTTCGGCCGGGCCGTTCGCGGCCCTGGGGCGGCCCCGGCTGTTCTGGGGCGTCACCGCCGGGAACATGGACTCGATGGTGAACCGCTACACCTCCGACCGCCGCATCCGCAGCGATGACGCCTATTCGCCCGACGGTCAGGCTGGCCTGCGCCCCGATCGCGCGGTCATCGTGTACGCGCAGCGGTGCCGGGAGGCGTTCGGCGACGTACCGGTCGTGCTGGGCGGCATCGAGGCCAGCCTGCGTCGGATCGCCCACTTCGATTACTGGTCCGAGAAGGTCCGCCGGTCGGTCCTGCTGGACGCCAAGGCCGACCTGCTGGTGTTCGGCAACGGCGAGCGCGCCATCGTCGAGATCGCGCGGCGGCTCGACGCCGGGCAGCCGGTCGATGCGTTGACCGACCTGCGCGGGACCGCCTTCGCCAGGCGCGCCGGCTGGATGCCGCCCGGGTTCGACGAGCTGGACTCGACCCGGGTGGACCAGCCGGGTCCGACCCAGCCCCCGTCCGACCCGTACGCCAGCGAGGCCGAGCGGCAGGGCAGTGGCGGTTGCGCCAGCACGACCCCTGCGGTCGTGCCGCTGCAGCGGGGAAGGACCGACCGGGCGCGCACGGTGGTTCGCCTGCCGGGGTTCGAGGACGTGACGGGCGATCCGGTCCTGTACGCGCACGCCTCCCGGGTCCTGCACCTGGAGGCCAACCCGGGCAACGCGCGCGCCCTGGTGCAGCGGCACGGCGATCGCGAGGTGTGGCTGAACCCGCCGCCGCTGCCGCTGACCAGCGCGGAGATGGATGCGATCTACGAGCTGCCCTACAGCCGGCGGCCCCACCCCGGCTACCGCGGCGCCCGCATCCCGGCCTACGAAATGATCAAGACATCGGTGACGATCACCCGCGGCTGCTTCGGCGGGTGCACCTTCTGCTCGATCACCGAGCACGAGGGCCGCATCATCCAGAACCGGTCCGAGGCCTCGGTGCTGCGCGAGATCGAGCGCGTGCGCGACCAGACGCCCGGGTTCACCGGGGTGATCTCCGACCTGGGCGGGCCCACCGCCAACATGTACCGTCTGGCCTGCAAGAGCCCGCAGGTTGAGGCGGCCTGCCGCCTGCCCTCCTGCATCCACCCGTCGATCTGCCCCAACCTGAACACCGACCACGGCGCGCTGGTGGGTCTTTATCGCAAGGCCCGGGCGGTGCCCGGCGTGAAGAAGGTGCTGGTGGCGTCGGGCGTGCGCTACGACCTGGCCGCCACCTCGCCGGAGTACGTGCGCGAGCTGGCCACCCACCACGTGGGGGGCTATTTGAAGATCGCGCCCGAGCACACCGAGGAGGGCCCCCTGTCGATGATGCTCAAGCCGGGCATCGGCAGCTACGAGCGGTTCAAGACCCTGTTCGATCGCTACTCGCGCGAGGCCGGCAAGAAGCAATACCTCATCCCCTACTTCATCGCCGCCCACCCCGGCACCACCGACCAGGACATGGTGCAGCTGGCCCTGTGGCTCAAGCGCAACGGCTTCAAGGCCGACCAGGTGCAGGCCTTCCTGCCCGCGCCGATGGCTACCGCCACCGCCATGTACCACACCGGCCTCAACCCACTCCGCCGCCTGCGTCGCTCCGACCCGGCGCGGGTGCCGGTGCCCCGCGGCCTGAAGGTCCGCCGCCTGCACAAGGCCTTTCTCCGCTACCACGACCCTGCCAACTGGCCCGTGCTGCGCGAGGCGCTGCTGCGCCTGGGCCGCGGCGACCTCATCGGCAACCGTCCCGACCAGCTGGTCCCGCCCGAAGGCACCCTGCGGATGCCGGCCCCCCCGGGCGCCCGCTTCCGCACCCAGCACACGCGCCGCCGGCGGCGAACTTAGCCCCGCGGCTCGGTGCCCAGGGCGGTGGGCGGGGCGGTCATGCGGCGGCGGACGATGCGGATGGCGATCGCCAGCAGCACCCCGAAGACCAGCAGGCCCAAGGTGCCCCACAGCGCGCTGAAGGTGGACTTGAACACCGCCAGCATCACGATCGCCACCAGCAACAGGGTGGCCAGCTCGTTCCACTGGCGCAGCCGCGCCGACGTCCAGCGACAGCGCCCGTCGGCCAGCTGGTCGCGGATGGCGCCGCACACCTGGTGATACGCGAACAGCCCCACCACCAGACCCAGCTTGACCAGCAACCAGGTCGCCTCGTGCAGGCGGTTCTGCATCTTGCCCAGGTAGGCGACCGCCAGTCCGGTGCCGAACGAGATGGTCAGCACCATCGCGATAACCGTCATCACCCACAGCCGCCGCTCCATGGTCACGAACTGCGCATGCAGCACGCCGCGGTCCGGCTCCGGCCGCGCCTGGCTCTCCACGTGGTAGATGAACAGCCGCACCAGGTAAAACAGCCCGGCAAACCAGCTCACCACCCCGACCAGATGCATGGCCTTCGCGAACAGGTACATGGAGCGTCGGAATACTAGCCGGCCGCTTTGGTCTTGGCCCGTTTCTCCAGGTCGGGGGCCCGTTTGTCCACGTCAGAGAAGCTCATGGTGCGGTTGCGGCCGCCGTGCTTGGCGGCGTACAGGGCCGCGTCGGCGTTCTTGATCAGCTCGGGCTTGGTCTTGCCGTCCTGCGGGTAGACCGCCATGCCCAGCGACATGGTCGCCTTGAAGGGGCCCTTGGCCGACTCGAACATCTGCTCGCTGACCTCCTGCCGGATCCGTTCGGCCAGCTGCCAGGCCCCCTCGCGCAAGGTCGCCTCCAGCACCAGCGCGAACTCCTCGCCCCCGTAGCGGGCGGTGATGTCGATCTTGCGCGCGTTCGCCCGCAGCAGCGCCGCCACCCGACGCAGCACCTCGTCCCCGGTGGGGTGCCCGTAGGTGTCGTTGATCTTCTTGAAGTGGTCGATGTCGGTCAGCAGCAGCGCCACCGAGGAACCGTGGCGCTCGGCTCGGGTCAACATGGCCGAGAAGCGCTCCTGGAAGGTGCGGTGGTTGGACAGCCCCGTCAGACCGTCGGTGGTGGCCTGCTCTTCCAGCGCCTGGTACATGCGGCCGTTCTGCACGGAGATGGCCACCTGGTTGGCGATCACGCCCAGCATCTCGCGGCAGTCGCTGGGGAAGGCGCCCGGCCGGCGCGCCGCCACCGTGAAGGTGCCGATCACCTCGTCCTTGACCGGCAACGGCAACATCAGCAGGGACTGGAAGTCGCGCAGGCCCACGCTGGGGTCGAAGGCGGCCACGTCGTCGCGCTGGTCCCAGTCGCCGTCGGTGGGCAGGGCCAGCCGGTTCTTCACCACCATGCTGGCCAGCGAGGCCGGGTCGCGGAAGCGCTTGCCGTCCAGGGCCTCGGCCCCCTCGCCCACCACCCGGTGCACGGTGTGGCTGCCGTCGCGCGGGTCGTGGGTGGCGACCGCGGCGAAGTCGAACTCGCACACACCCCGGGCGCCCTCGATGGCGGCGTCGTACACCTCGGCCAGGGTCAGCGCGCGGTTCAGCGCCGCCGAGGCCTTGTAAAAGCGCTCGTGCTCGTGCTTGGACCGCTCCACCGCCTGGAACACCCGCTCTGCCTGCACGATGCGCATCACCTGGGCGGCGGCACTGCCCACCAGGTCCATCTCGCGCAGCGGGAAGGTGGTGGCGCCCCGGCGATCGACCAGCAGGATCCCGCGCACCGAGTTGCCCTCCATCACCGGCACGCCCAGGAACGCGTCCACCGCCACCGGTCCGTCGTAATACGGCAGAAGCTGCGGGCGGGGCGCCTCCAGGTGCAGGGGCTTGCGCTCCTTGAGGATGGCGCCCAGCACCCCGGTGCGGGCGGCGAAGGGGCCCTCGGCCACCGGCGGGCGGTCACCGATCACCTCCTTCAGTTTCAGCTTCTCGCCGGCGGCGTCCAGCCACAGCAGAGCGCAGGTCTGCAGTCCCAGGGACTTGCGCAGCAGGTCCAGGGTCGAGAACAGCTGCTGGTGGATGGTCTCGATCGAGCCCTGCGACAGCTTCTCCTCCTCCTCGGCCCGGGTCCGCACCCGGCTGTCGCCGGGCGAGGCCGGGGGGATCAGGCGGAAGTCGCGCGCCTCCTCGCGCATGCTGGCCACCTCGGTCTCCAGGCGCCGGCGGTGCTCGCGCCGCTGACGGGCCACCTCGGCGTTCAGGAAGGCGACATTCAGCGCGGCGAAGATCACGATGAACACGGCGTGCCCCAGGAAGGTCGAGGACGCCTCCGGGCCCGCGCCGGGGCCGAAGGCCATCGCCGCCTCCAGGCCGATGGCCGCCATCGCCAGCGGGATGCCCACCTGCATGCGGTGGAAGGTGACCAGGAAGCTGACCAGCGCGTAGACCAGCGGGAACACCGCCGAGCCCACCCCGCCCAGCGCCGCCAGGAAGACGTAAGTCGCGGTCAGCAGCAGCAGCCCCAGCTCGATGTCCGACAGCACCTCGCGGGTGCTGGTCCGCCGGCGCTGCTGAAGGCGCAGGCGCCCCGCGATCTTGGCCACCAGCACCGCCACCAGGCACGCCGCCGCGCCCACCCGCAGGCTGTCGGCCTGGCTGCGGGCCAGATCCAGGAACCAGCCCCGCGCCAGCAGCACCGCGAACACGGCCACCAGCACGAAGCCCCACAGCGCGCGCGCCACCCGCTGGACCTCGCCGCCGGCCCGCGCCCGCCAGCCCGACAGCCGCTGGGTCCTCACTGCGGATCCCCCAGATCGAAGATCACCTCGCCGGGCTTGACGTACATCAGCCGGGCGCGCGCCTCGCGCTCGATCAGCCGGGGGTCCGAGCGCAGCGCCGCCTCCTCGCGCTCGAGCCGGCCGTTCTCCACGCGCAGCCGCGCGATCTCCAGCTGGATCGAGCGCAGCTCCTGGCGGAGCTCGAGGTAACGTGAAAACCCGGAACGGCTGTAGAGGTGATAGGGAACGTACCCGAAGGTGAGGGCCATCAGCGCCGCCCCCACCGCCCGCACGACCCAGGCTTTCTTGGCGTCCCGGCGCATGAGGCCTGGAGTCAGTATCAGAGTGGTGCGCTCCGCCCGCAATTTTTTGGACGCCAAAGCACGACGGGAATATCGCCCGAGGGCTGTCCGACGCAACGCGGGCAGGAAAATCGCCCGCGCGGGTATGGTGCTCGGGTGAACGTTCCGGCTCGACAGGCCGGGCCAGACGGATAGGATCGCCGCCGGCGTGGCGACCGAACCCTCCTCTGAAACCAGACTTCGCCGCCAGGAGTTCCCGCAACGGTTCTCCGAACGTTATGTGCTCCTCAAGGAGCTCGGCTCCGGCGGCATGGGCCAGGTGTACATGGGCGTGACCGGCGAGCCGGGTGCCCAGCGCGTCTGCGCCCTGAAGATCATCCGCAACCTGGCCCGCGACCGCGACCCCCGCGAGCTGGCCGCCCGCTTCCTCGACGAGGCGAAGGTGGTCACCAAGCTGTCGCACGAGAACCTGGTCTTCGTCTTCGACTACGGGGTGGTCACCGGCCAGGGCTACCTGGCCATGGAGTTCCTGGAAGGCAAGAGCCTCACCGAGCTGTGGAACCGCTGCGCCCAGCGCGGGGTGGGCTTCCCCATCGGCACCTCGCTGTTCATCGTCAGCGAGCTGTGCGCCGGTCTGGGATACGCCCACCGCGCGCGCGACATGCAGCTGGTCCACCGGGACGTGTCGCCGTCGAACGTGATGCTGTCTTACACCGGCGGCTGCAAGCTGATCGACTTCGGCCTGGCCAAGTGGAACAGCAAGCTGGCCGAGACCGCCACCGGCATCAACTGGGGCAAGCTGGGGTACATGTCGCCCGAGCAGCACCTGGGCCGGGCGGTCGACCACCGCAGCGACCTGTTCTCGGCCGGACTGATCCTGTGGGAGCTGCTGACCGGACGGCAGCTGTTCCCCAGCCCCGAATCGCGCGGCACCCATCTGGACATCCCGCCCGCCTCGCGCTTCAACCCGAACATACCCGCCGAGCTGGAGGCCGCGGTCAAGAAGGCCCTGGCCGAGGACCCGGCCCAGCGCTACCAGACCGGCGAGGAGATGAGCGCGGCGCTGACCGTGCACATGCCCCGCGAGGCCGGCAAGCTGGCGCTGGCCGACTTCATGGGCGCCCTGTTCGAGCGGGACATGCGCGAGGAGGCGGCCGAGCGCGAGACCCTGGTGGGCAGCGCGCTGTCGGTGCTGGCCCAGGCGACCAGCGAACCGCGCAGCGGCCGGGCGGCGGTGCTGTCGGGCGCCGGCGATGGCGATCCGCTGCTGGGCTCGGTGCTGGCCGACCGCTACTTCCTGCGCCGGCTGGTGGGCGAAGGGGCCATGGGCCGGGTGTACGAGGGGCACCACACCGGGATCGGCAAGCGGGTGGCGATCAAGATCCCCCGCCACGGCGAGCGCCGCAAGAAAGAGCTGGTGCAGCGGTTCCGCCTGGAGGCCCAGGCCGCCTCGCAGATCCGCCACCCCAACATCGCCGACGTCACCGACTGCGGCACCACGCCCGACGGCCGCTTCTTCTTCGTCATGGAGTTCATCGACGGGATCGACGTGGTCCACCTGGTACGCCAGGAGAACCCGTTCCCGGTCGAGCGCGCCCTGCTGATCGGGGTGCAGGTCAGCCGCGCCCTGGAGGCGGCCCACAAGGCCGGCATCATCCACCGGGACCTCAAGCCGTCCAACGTGATGTTGCTGCGCGACCGCGCCCACGAGGACGCCGACCTGGTCAAGGTGCTGGACTTCGGGGTGGCCAAGTTCCTGCGCGCCGATCCCGCCCAGCACGGCGGGCAGCTGACCCAGGTGGATGCGGCGGTGGGGACGCCCAAATACATGGCGCCCGAGCAGATCGAACGCGGCAACGACATCGACTTCCGGGTCGACATCTACGCGGTGGGCGGGCTGCTGTATTTCATGCTCTCGGGCGGGCACCCGCCCACCGAGGGCGACTCGGTCGAGAGCGTCTGGCGCAAGAAGATGACCGAGGAGGCGGTGCCGCTGCGACACCACCGGCCCGATCTGTCGGTGGACATCGAGGAGCTGGTCGGGCGCTGTCTGGCGCGCGACCCGGCCCGGCGGCCGCCCTCGATGGAGGCGCTCCGCCGTGACTTGCTGGGTGCCATCGAGCGCCACCGGGCCATCGGCGTCAGCGCGGTGGCGCGCGCGCCCTCGGTGACCTCGCTGGTGGACGACGCCGACCGCCGCCGCCGCCACCGCACCGCCATGGTGCTGGTGGGCGGGGCGGTGCTCGGC
>JBKPRZ010000316.1:0-6013 GCA_046734815.1 Myxococcota bacterium
CCACCGCCGCCCCCGCCACCGTCGCCGGAGGCTTCGGCGCCATCGGCGCCACCGCCGCGCACCTGCTGTCCCGCTCGGGCCCCGTGCGCGGGGTGCGCGCGCTGGCCGCCCTGAACCAGCCGGACGGTTTCGACTGCCCCGGCTGCGCCTGGCCCGAGCCGGGCTGGCCCGAGGGCGCCGGCCGCGCCGAGTGGGACCCGGGCGGCCACCGGTCGGGGCTGGAGTTCTGTGAAAACGGAGCCAAGGCCGTCGCCTCCGAGGCCATGCCCGCCCGGCTGGACGCCGCCTTCTTCGCCCGCCACAGCGTCGCCGACCTGGCCGCCCGTCCGGACCACTGGCTGAACGCGCAGGGCCGCCTGGCCGAGCCGCTGCTGCGCCCACCCGGCAGCGATCACTACCAGCCCATCGCCTGGGAGGAGGCCTTCGCCCGCGTCGGCCAGGAGCTGCGCACGCTGGCCAGCCCCGACCAGGCCGTCTTCTACACCTCCGGGCGCACCAGCAACGAGGCCGCCTTCCTGTACCAGCTGTTCGTGCGCCTGCTGGGCACCAACAACCTGCCCGACTGCTCGGACATGTGCCACGAGTCCAGCGGGGTGGCCCTGCGCGAGGCCATCGGCGTCGGCAAGGGCACCGTCCAGCTGACCGACTTCGATCTCGCCGACGCGATCTTCGTCATCGGCCAGAACCCGGGCACCAACCACCCGCGCATGTTGACCACCCTGCAGGCGGCCGCCCGCCGCGGCTGCCGCATCGTCAGCATCAACCCGCTGCCCGAGGCGGCCCTGCTGCGCTTCCGGCACCCCCAGAACCCGCTCGACCTGCTCGGCCCCGGCACCCGCATCGGCGCCCTGCACCTGCCGGTGCGGATCGGCGGCGACGTGGCCCTGTTCAAGGCCATCGCCAAGGAGGTGCTGGAGGAGGAGGCCCGGCGCCCCGGCACCGTGCTCGACCAGCGCTTCATCGCCCGGAACACCGAGGGCTACCAGGAGTTCGCCGCCGACCTTCTCGCCGAGCCATGGGACCAGCTGATCGAGGAGAGTGGGGTCGAGCGCGCGCTCATCCGCCAGGCCGCCGAGATCGCCTGGACCAGCCGGCGCACCATCGCCTGCTGGGCCATGGGGCTGACCCAGCACCGGCACGCGGTGGCCAACATCCAGGGGGTGGTGAATCTGCTGCTGCTCGGCGGGCACCTCGGGCGCCCCGGCGCCGGCCTGTGCCCGGTGCGCGGCCACAGCAACGTGCAGGGCGACCGCACCGTCGGCATCTTCGAGCACGTCGACGACGCCTTCCTGGATCGGCTGGCCGCCCGCTACCGCTTTGCGCCCCCGCGCCGCCCGGGCCTGGACACGGTCGGCACCATCCGCGCCATGCTGGACGGGCGGGTGCGGACCTTCGTCTCGCTGGGCGGAAACTTCCTGTCCGCCACCCCCGACACCGAACGCACCGCCGCCGGCCTGACCCGCTGCCAGCTGACGGTGCAGATCTCCACCAAGCTCAACCGCGCCCACCTGATCACCGGCCGGACCGCCCTGATCTTGCCCTGCCTGGGCCGCAGCGAGCGCGACCACACCGACGCGGGGCCACAGTTCGTGACCGTCGAGGACTCGATGAGCACCGTGCACCGCTCGCAGGGCACCCTGCCGCCCGCCTCGCCCTGGCTGCGCAGCGAGCCCGCCATCGTCGCCGGCCTGGCGCGCGCCACCCTGGGCGCCGCCAGCGCCATCCCCTGGGAGGCGCTGGCTGCCGACCACGATCGCATCCGCGACGAGATCGCCGCCGTGGTCCCGGGCTTCGACGACTTCAACCGGCGCGTGCGCACCTCCGACGGCTTCGTCCTGCCCAACGCGGCCCGCGAACGCCGCTTCAGCACCCCCTCCGGCCGCGCGCGGTTCGTCGTCCATCCCCGCCCCGCGCTGCGGTTGCAGCCCGGGCAGCTGCTGATGATGACCATCCGCAGCCACGATCAGTTCAACACGACCATCTACGGCCTCGACGACCGCTACCGGGGTGTCCGCGGGGGACGGCGGGTGGTGTTCGTCCATCCCGACGACATCGCGCAGCTGGGCCGCCGCCCCGGCGAGATCGTCGACCTGCACAGCCACTTCCGCGGCGAGGTGCGGGTCGCCCGACACTTTCAGCTGGTCGCCTACCCCATCCCGCGCCGGTGCGCCGCCACCTACTTCCCCGAGGCCAACCCGCTGGTCCCGCTGGACGCCGTCGCCGACAAGAGCAACACGCCCGCCTCCAAGTCTGTGGTGATCACCTTAGAGACGCCGGGTTGAACCGCCGCGCGCGTGCTATCCACGGTGGATGGAGCACGTCGAAGAGCGGGAGTTCACCGTCCGGCTGGAGCTGCGCTGCGCATTCCCGGAGGACTACGACGGCGACGAAGATGGCTACGCCTGGGTCGAAGAGTTTCGCCCCATCGCCGCCGACATCGCCCGTGCCGCCGCAAACGCCGTCCGCTCGCGCCCGGGCTGGCGCGTGCGGCCCGGAAACCGGGGGCGCCCTGCCGACGAGGAGGTGCTCCTCATAGTCGAGCGGGTCGTTACGACCGATTCCGAGCCGATTGCGCGTTAAGATAACTGTTGTTGATCTAACGAAATAACGGACGCTTCTAATTCTTGTCTAATTCTGTCTTTTTACGTTCAAAGCGTGAAGGCCCTTGGGACCCTGCACGATCTCGAATTCCACCTGCTGACCCTGGCTCAAGGACCGATACCCCTCGGCCTCGATGGCCGAGTAATGCACGAATACGTCCTCCTCACCCTCCCGGGCGATGAACCCATACCCCTTGGCATCGCTGAACCACTTCACCTTACCGGTTGCCATTCACTGCCCTCCTACTAACAACGAACCACTCGCACTATTTCTGCCGGAAAGCTGCACCGAGTTTCCCACGAATGGGCCTCGGCGATTGCCTCCATCGCCGCAGGAAAGTATCGGGCTTCTCGCGGGTGTCAAGAGTCAAAAGTGACAGTGCCCGCCGCCCAGCGGCGTTGCTCACCGACGGTAAACGGCCCGGCCGAACTTAGTTCCGCTGAAGAAAACGGGCAAGAAACGCTGCTGTTTCATGTTCGGGATCTCCGGCGCTCATCAACGCGCCGATGCAGGCTAGACCCCGCGCCCCCGCCTTTCGGCAAACGTCCGCCCGCGCCGGAGTGATCCCACCCAGCGCCAGCACCGGAGCGGGGCTGGCGGCGGCGGCGCGGGCCAGGCCTTCCGGATCTCGCGGCGCAAGAAAACCCGGCTTGCTGATGGGCGGGAACACGGGGCCGAAGACCACGAAGTCGGCCCCCGATTCGGCGGCGAAACGCACATCTTCCGGCGTGTGGGTCGACACAGCCACGCGCAGACGTGGCGCCAGCGCCCGGACCTGCGCGGGCACGAGGCCGTCGGAGGGCAGGTGAATCCCCTGCGCGCCGCAGGCCAGCGCGAGGTCCAGGCGTCCGTTGATGTACAACTCGGCGCCGGCGGCGGCAGTCAGCCCGCCCAGCTCGCGCGCCAGCGCCACCAGCTCGCGGGTCGGCAGATCCTTCTCGCGCAGCGACACGGCGAGCGGCAGGCTGCCATCCACGCACCGGAAGCGCTCCGCGCCGCGCAGTGCGGCCGCCACCACCTGGGCCAGCGGCCGCCCTCCCGTCGCCCGCCGATCGGTGATCAGGTACAGCGCCGGGACCAAGCTGGCTACTCGATCAGCCCCTCGACCGGCGACGAGGCGGAGGCGTACAGGCGCCGGGGCATGCGCCCGGCCCGGAAAGCTTTGCGCCCGGCGCTCACCGCTTCCCGCATCGCATCGGCCATCAGCAGGGGATCTTTCGCCTGGGCGACCGCCGTGTTCATCAGGACGCCGTCGCAGCCCAGCTCCATGGCGATGGCCGCGTCGGAAGCCGTCCCGACGCCAGCGTCCACGATGATGGGAACCTTCGCGTTCTCCAGGATGATGCGCAGGTTGTACGGGTTGCGTATGCCCAGCCCCGAGCCGATCGGTGCGGCCAGCGGCATCACCGCCGCGCAGCCGGCATCCTCCAGCTTCTTGCACAGGATCGGGTCGTCCAGGCAATACGGCAACACCACGAATCCCTCCTTCACCAGCACCTTCGCCGCGGCCAGGGTGGCCTCGCCGTCCGGGAACAGGGTCTTCGGGTCGCCGATCACCTCCAGCTTGACCAGGTCGGCGATGCCCAGCTCACGCGCCAGCCGGCAGGTGCGCAGCGCCTCCTCGGCGGTGTAGCAGCCGGCGGTGTTGGGCAAGATGGTCTGGGTCCGGCGGTCGATGGCGTCCAGCACGCCGGGAGCGCCCGGCGTGAGGTCCACCCGGCGCAGGGCCACCGTCACGATCTCGGCGCCGCTGCGGCGGATGGCCTCCCGGGTCTCGTCCACCGACTTGTACTTTCCGGTGCCAATCAGCAGCCGCGAGCGGAAGCGCCGCCCGGCGATCACCAGCGCGTCGTCCGCGTCGGGCCCATCCGACCCACCCCCCGAGCCACCTCCGATGAAAGCGACGATCTCCAGCTGGTCGCCGTCGTTCAGGAGGGCGTCCGCCCAGGTCTTCCGGGGCACCACGTCCTCGTTGCGCTCGACCGCCACCCGGGCGGGGTCCACCCCCAGCTGCGCCAGCAGGCCGGCCACGGTGATGCCGCCGGGGGCGGTTTCGGGTTTGCCATTGACCACAAGACGCAGGGCGCTCATCGCGTGGTAGAGAATAGACGGGAGATCGCCCGGGCGCATCCCCCGCTCCATGCGCTGCCCTTTCTGCCAGGCCGTCGACGACAAGGTGGTGGACACCCGACCGAGCGACAACGATCAGGTCATCCGCCGCCGGCGCGAGTGCACCGGCTGCACCCGCCGCTTCACCACCTACGAACGGGTCGAGGAGATGCTGCCTCTGGTGGTCAAGAAAGACGGTCGCCGCGAGCCATTCGACCGGAGCAAGCTGCTGGCCGGACTGAAGAAGGCCTGCCAGAAGCGGCCGGTGCCGATCGAGGCGCTGTCCGCGGCGGTCGATTCGATCGAACGCTCGCTGGTCGAGCTGGGCGAGAAGGAGGTGCCCTCCTCGAAGCTGGGCGACGATTCGCTGAAGGCGCTGCGCGCCCTGGACGACGTCGCCTTCCTCCGCTTCGCCTCGGTCTACCTGTCGTTCAAGGACGCCGGCGAGCTGATGCGCGAGGTGCAGCGGGTCCTGGCCTCCAAGGGCTCGGCACCGTGACCGGGGAGGCGCGCTTTTCCGACCAGGATCGGCGCTTCATGCGGATGGCGCTGCGCCAGGCCGAGCGCGGCCGCGGCACCACCCGCCCCAACCCCATGGTCGGCGCGGTGCTGGTCTCGGGCGGCCGCGTGCTGGCCAGCGGCTACCACGAGCGGGCCGGCGGCCCCCACGCCGAGCTGGTGGCGCTGCAGGCGGTGGGCGGGCGCGCGCCCGGCGCCACGCTGTACGTGACCCTCGAGCCCTGCTGCCACACCGGCCGCACCGGCCCCTGCACCGACACGGTGATGGCGGCGGGCCTTTCCCGGGTGGTGGTCGGCTGCATCGACGAGAACCCGAAGGTGGCCGGCAAGGGGGTCGCCCGCCTGCGGCGCGCCGGCCTGCGGGTGGACGTCGGCTGCCTGGGGGCCGAGTGCCAGGCGCTCACCCGCGCCTTCTTCGTCTGGATCACCCGCAAGCGCCCTCTGGTCACCCTGAAGGCGGCCGCCACCCTCGATGGCTTCATCGCCCCGAACGGCGCCACGAGAACCTCGACCATCCACTGGATCACCGGCCAGGAGGCGCGCGCCGAGGCACACGCGCTGCGGGCCGAGCACGACGCCATCCTGGTGGGCGCCGGCACGGTGCTGGCCGACGACCCGCGGCTGACCGCCCGGCCGGGCCCGCCCATCCTGCGGGTGGTGCTGGATGGCCGCCTGCGCGTGCCCCCCGGCGCCCGGCTGTTCGGCGAGCGCAAGGGCCCCGCGCCGCTGATCGTGGCCGGGTTGCCGGCAGGTATCGCGGCAGCCGAGCGCCGCAAGCTGGAGC
>JBKPRZ010000317.1:0-4587 GCA_046734815.1 Myxococcota bacterium
GCCCGACGGGGGGTGCTGGGGCCCGGGGACGCGGGCAAGCTGCCGCCGCCGACGCCGCCGCGCCCGTCCACCTTTCGCGACCGGGTGGCCGCGCTCGAGCGGCAAGACGGCGCCCGCCGCAACGTCGCCCGCGGCAAGGTGCACCCGCAGGTGTTCGATTACATGCGCGACGCGCGCAAGGTGTTCGCGCCCGACCCCACGGTGGTCGACCTGGATCCCCGCACACCCAACAACGTGAAGAACAGCCTGCGCCAGTGGGGCAACGGCCTGAAGGAGGCGTACCGGAGCTGGCAACGCGACCTCGATGACCTGCACGCCCGCACCCGCGAAGCGGACTCCGACTCCCAGCGCCGCCACCCGGACATCCTCGAACACTACAACCGCATCCTCGAAGGCACCCAGAGGGGCGCCGAGGGCATCGTCTCGCAGGTCTGCATGCTGGTCGCCCCCGGCGCCACGCCACAGGTCGAGCTGGGCCAGACCTCCGGCAACAGCGAGGTCGACCGGGCCGCGCTGGACGCCCTCACCCGCGCCGCCCGCCGCCGCCCCGCCGACTCGGATCTGAAGAAGCAGCGGACCTGCTATCGCTTCACCGTCAAGGTGGTCCGCATCCCGCCCCTGCCGGTCGCCGGCTGCATGTTCGACGAAATCGAGCTCACCGCCAGCTGCTATTACCCACTGAAGAAAGGGATGACCATGTCAGTCTCCCTCGACAGCGTCGACTACGAAACCCCTCCCTGACCGGGCGCCGACACGGCTGCGGCCGGGCGGCCCGGCGGTATAGTGACCGCCCATGGACCTCGCGGTGGGACGGCTGTTGCGGCGGGAGCGGTGGGTCCTCGGTGGGCTGCTGGCGCTGCTGGCGGCGCTGTCCTGGGTGGACATGGCGCGCATGGCAGGCGAGGTGCCCGCCGGGGTCGGGCGGTTGCGACCGTGCTGTGCCACCTTCGGCCTCACGTTCTGGATGTGGGTGGTGATGATGGCCGGCATGATGATCCCGTCGGTCGCGCCGATGGTGCTCACCCACGCGGCGGTCACGCGCCGCCGGGTGGCGCTGGGCGGACCCTACGTGTCGTCGGGGCTGTTCTTCTCCGGTTATCTCGCCAGCTGGACCGGATTTTCGTTGCTGGCGGCGGCGATCGAGTGGGCCCTGCACCGCTCGGCGCTGCTGGACCCGGACACGATGCGGATGCGGCCGCTGGCGTCGGCGGTGGTGTTGCTGTGTGCCGGGGCGTTCCAGCTGTCGCCGGCCAAGCAGGCCTGCCTTTCGCGCTGCCGGGCGCCGCTGGGGTATTTCCTGACCGAGTGGCGGGAGGGCCGCACGGGGGCGTTCGTGATGGGGCTGCGCCACGGCTGGTCCTGCATCGGATGCTGCTGGTTGCTGATGGCCATCCTGTTCGCCGTCGGGGTGATGAGCCTGTGGTGGGGCGCCGCCCTCACCGCCTTCGTCATCGCAGAGAAGGTGCTACCATGGCGGCGGATGGTGGTCTGGTCGGGCGCCGCGCTCTGTTTCGTCGCCGCCGCCGTCCTGCTGGCGATCGCGCCGAGGTAGGAATGAACATGGACCTGAACCGGTGGGCGATCTCGGGCTCGTATTACGAAGTCTGCAACTGCGAGGCGATCTGTCCCTGCCGCCGCCAGGGCGATCGCAAGGGCGGGGCCTCCAGCTACGAGACCTGCGACTTCGCCCTGTCCTGGCGGATCGAGAAGGGGCAGGCCGGCGGCGTCGAGCTCGCCGGCCTCAAGGTGGTGATGACCGGTCGCTATCAGCGCGAGGCCCCCGACACCTGGGAAACGATCCTTTATCTCGACGAGGCCGCCACGCCCGAGCAGAGCGACGCCCTTTCGACGCTGTTTCTGGGCCGCGCGGGCGACAGGAGGATCGCCACCTTGCCCTTCGCCGCCTGGATCACCGAGGTGCACGCGGTCAAGAGCGCGCGCATCGATCTCGACCACACGCCCGATGCGCAGCGGATGGACATGCCGCCTTACCTCACCGTCAAGACGCGCGAGCCGGTGGTGCAGGAGACCCGCGTCAGCTGCGGCATCCCTGGACACCAGTTCACGGGTCAGGAGATCCGCGCCGAGATCGCCCGCTACAAGGACGGACCGTTCGACTGGGAATTCCGCGGCAAGTGCGGCTTCGCCAGCCCCTTCGCCTACGCCTCCGGCTGACTGGGGGTCACCGTGCCGGCAGAGCCGTCGACGGTGATGCGCTGGCCGGTGCGCAGGTGCGAGGTGGCGTCGGGCACGCCGACCACGGCGGGGATTCCGTATTCGCGGGCCACCACCGCCCCGTGCGAGTTCGCGCCGCCCATCTCCATCACCAGACCGCCGGCGGTCAGGAACAGCGGCGTCCAGCCCGGGTCGGTGGAGGGCGCCACCAGGATCTCGCCCGGCTCGAGGTGTGCGCCCACCGGGTCCAGCACCACGCGCGCGCCCGCGGTGACGCTGCCGGCGGAGGCGGCGGTGCCCACCAGGGCGCCGGCGGCGGCGGGCGCGACCCGGGCCTCGGGCTCGGTGCCGTCGGACAGCAACACGCGGGGGACGTGGCGGCGGCGCAGCTCCTGCTGGTAGCGCGCGCGGCGTTCGTCGACGGTGCGGCGCATGTCCTCGCCGGCCAGCGCGCGGCGCAGCTCGCGCAGGTCCAGGAAGGCGACGTCCTCGGCCCGCGCCAGCCGCCCGGCCCGCACCAGGGTGGCGCCGGTGGCGAGCAGCTCGCGGCGGATCGAGGACAGCGCGACGATCATCAGGTACTTGGGCATCTCGCGCAGCCCCGCCAGCTGCCGGGCCCGGTCGAGCGCGCGGCCGACAAGGAAAGCGCGCAGGCGGCTGCGCCGGCGGGCGCGGGCCACCAGGGTCTTCACCATGGCCTCGGCCTCGGCGGTGGCGCGCTGGAACTGGGCATCGGGCGCGGTCGGTGAGGTGGGATCCAGGCGCAGGTAATTGGCCAGCACCCCCAGCACGTGTTCGGGATCCTCGGCCCAGCGGGGCAGGCCCACGTCGATCTCGGCCACCGCGCGGTGGCCCCAGCGTTCGAGGAAGGCGGCCAGCGCGCGCTGCAGGTCCGCCGGGAGATCACCGGCGCGGTAACGGCGGGCCAGCTCGGCGGGCGCGTGGTCCCGGAACAGGCCGGCGTGGGCGCCGCGGATCTCGGTCGACAGCTTCCACAGCGCCAGGTCCATCTCGGTGGTGACGTTGTGGGGCAGGCCGCGCAGCACCGCCTGCAGGTCGCCAGGCTGCAGATCGCCCGCCAGCAGCCGGCGGGCGGCGGCCAGGGCCAGGAAGCCCGCGCCGGCGGCGGGCAAGATGCCGGGCGCCAGCGGGATGACCCGCTGGTGCAGCAGGCGCTCGACGTGGTCCAGCCGCTCCGAATCGGTGCTGCCCGGGGGCAGGGTCAGCTCGCGGCGCAGCTGCTGCTCCAGCACGTCCGCGTGCGCGCGGGCGGCGGCGGGCCGGAAGATCGCCTGGAGCACCCGGGGCAAGACGCGGAAGCGGGCAGCGACGGGCAGCAAGCGCCGGATCACCGGCCAGCGGCGCGGATACAGCATCGACAGGCGCGGGTCTTCCGTCAGGCGGGCCAGCACCGCCGCCGAGCGCGCCTCCATCACCCCCAGGACGCGCAGGGCGACGAAGCGCCCCACCCGGCTGCGCACGATCTGGGTGAAATCGATGAAAACCCGCTGGGCCGCCTCGACGAAACGCGAAGGCCCGGCCAGCGGATCGGCGACCGCGAAACCCGC
This sequence comes from Myxococcota bacterium, assembly GCA_046734815.1. Lineage (GTDB taxonomy): Bacteria > Myxococcota_A > Polyangia > Fen-1088 > Fen-1088 > CAVYGB01. The sequence continues at coordinate 3,744 of JBKPRZ010000317.1, forward strand.
CACGCCGGCGACGCCCGAGGCCAGCAGCCGGAACGCGGCCAGCCCCAGCGGGGTGATCGGGCGGTACAGCCCCTGCGCGACGGAGAAGCAGAAGTACACCCGCAGGTCGTCGGTGGGCGCGCCCGCCGGCAGCGGGAACAGCGTGGTGATGGGGCGGGCCTGGGTCAGCCACAGCTTGCCGTCCCCGTCCAGCGCCCACTCGATGTCCTGGGGCGCGCGGTAGTGGGCCTGCACCCGCTGGCCCAGCGCCACCAGCGCGCCCACCTGATCGTCGGTCAGGCACGCGTCGGACGATCGCGAGTCGCCCGTCACGTGCTCGGTGCCGCCGCCCGCGGCCGCGCGGATGACCAGGCGCTTGTCGCCCAGGCGGCGCTCGCGGATCGCGCCCGACGCCATGTCCACCACGAAGTGGTCGGGGTTGACCGCGCCGGACACCACCGCCTCGCCCAGCCCCGGGCTGGCGTCGATCACCGCCTGGTCGCGCTGGCCAGTGACCGGGTTGGCGGTGAACAGCACCCCGGCCACCCGCGCATCCACCAGCCGTTGCACCACCACCGACAGCCACACCTGACGCTGGTCGATGCCGTTGACCGCCCGGTACGAGACGGCGCGGTCGGTCCACAGCGAGGCCCAGCAGCGACGGATCGCGTCCTCGACCGCGGCTGCGCCGACGATGTTGAGGTACGTGTCCTGCTGGCCGGCGAAGCTGGCCGACGGCAGGTCCTCGGCGGTGGCCGACGAACGGACCGCCACCGGCACGTCCGTCCCCAGCCGCGCGTAGGCCGTCGCCACCGCCGCCGCGATCGCCGGCGGCACCGGCGCCGCCAGCAGCTGCGCCCGCGCC
>JBKPRZ010000318.1:0-2904 GCA_046734815.1 Myxococcota bacterium
CGCTGGACGTTCCGCCCCCCGCGCACCACCGCCGCCGCCACCGAGAAGCCCGCCCGCCGCGCGGCGGTCAGCGCCGGCCCCAGCGCGGGCTCGCGCACGACGGGTACCCACTCGGCTCCGCCCTGTGCGGTACGGGCGGCGGCCCCCGACAGGCGCGCCGGATCCCCCGGCACCAGCACCGCGCGCGCACCGAAGTGGGCTGCGCTGCGCAGGATCGCCCCGACGTTGTGCGGGTTGGTGACGCCGACCAGGCCCAGGATCACCGCGGGCCCCGGCGGCGCCAGCAGCTGCGGCAGGCGCGGGGCAGCCGGCGCGCGGGCCACGATGCAGACGCCCTCGTGGTGCCGGCTCTCGGTCAGCTTCTCCAGGTCCCCGTCGCCCACGATCCGGTAGGGCCGGTGCTGCCGGGCGCACCAGCGCAGAAGCTCGCCCAGCTCGCGCGCGCGCTCGGCGGTCAGGAACACCTCCAGCACGTCGTCGCGCCGCCGCTCGACCAGGGCGCGGCAGGCGTGCACGCCGTAGATCCGGGCTTGCCCCTCGCGCTTGCGCATCAGCCGGCCGCTCGACCCATCCTGGACGACCGCGCCCGCTCAGCGGTCCAGGACGCCGGCGCGGTAATCGCTGATGGCGCGCGCGATCTCCGCTTCGGTGTTCATGACGAACGGCCCGCGCTGGACGATCGGCTCGTTCAGCGGGCGCGCGGCGGCGATCAGGATCTCGCTGCGGCGGTTGGTGGCGCGGGCGCGCAGCCGGCGGCCGGGCCCCAGCACGGCCAGGTTCGAGGCGGCGACGGTGCGGCCGCGGTTTTCAGGCCCCACCTCCACCTCGCCGCTGATCACGAACAGGAAGGCGGCGTGCGTGGCCGGCAGCTGCAGCAGGTAGGGCGCGTCGTCCTCCAGCGCCACCGTCAGCAGCAGCGGATCGGTCGGGCGCGGCCTCACCGGTCCTTCCAGGCCGCCGGTGCGCCCGGCGTGAAGGCGCAGGTTGCTGCCGGCGCGGTTCAGCCGCTGCTCGCGGATGCGTCCGGGCGCCAGGTCCTGGTAGGCCTGCGGACACATCTTTTCCCGGGCGGGCAGGTTGATCCACAGCTGGAACCCGGACATCCGCCCGCGTTCCTGCTCGGGCATCTCGGAATGCACGATCCCGCGCCCGGCCGTCATCCACTGCGACCCGCCGGCGGTGATCAGGCCGGCGTTGCCCCGGCTGTCCCGGTGGCGCATCCGCCCCGCCAGCATGAGGGTCACCGTCTCGAACCCGCGGTGCGGGTGATCGGGAAAGCCGGCGATGTAATCGGCGGGGTCGTCCGAGTGGAAACGGTCCAGCAGGATGAACGGATCCAGGTGGCGCAGCGCCGGCTGTCCGATCACCCGCTGCAGCTTCACGCCCGCACCATCGGTGGTGGGCATCCCGGCGACCAGACGCTCGACCTGCCGGTCGGACTGGACCACCACCGCCGGGCCCGCCGCCAGCCGCCCGCGCACCGCCATCGACACACCGATCCCGCCGGCCCCGGCGAGGGCCCGACCGAGGAACGTCCGTCGTCCGCGGTGGCTCATGCGCAGCCCCATTATGCCCGACCCCGCCGCCCGCGCGTCCCGTCAACCGGCCAGCGCCGAGCTGGGGGCGGCCAGCGCCAGGGCGCACAGCTCCTTGACGTTGCGTGGGCAGCTGAGCTGGGTGTAGTCGGCGGATCGCCCCACCCACATCACCTGATCGTATTCATCGCAGGCGGCCAGCGTCCGGGTGGGCACGTCGGCGACGAAGGCGAAGTTCATGTGCAGCCCCTTGCTGCCGGCCAGGTGCTCCTCGTAACCGATCAGCCCGGGAGGCGTGCCCTCGACGCCCAGGCCCGCCGGGAACGCGCCGATGAGCCCTGTCTCCTCGCGCAGCTCCCGGGCGGCAGCCTCCGCCGGGGTCTCGCCCGGCTCGATCTCGCCGCCCACCGGCAACCACAGCCCCAGGCGCTTGTGCCTGACCAGCAACACGTCACCCTGATGCCGGCAGAAGATCGCGACCGAGAAGGCGCGGCGAACAGCAGTCATGCGGCCACTTTGCCCGGTCGGTCGGCCGGCGACCAGCCCGGGGTGACAACCTGGGTACCCGGATTGCCACCGGGGTGGCAACCCGGGGCGTGGATCCCGCGCGTGACCGCCGCGGCAACGGCGTCGATCGCGCCCCTGCCTCGGTCACGGGTGCTGGCGTGCGCGCTGCAATTGCGGCTGGACATGACCAGCAGCGCGCATCTAGACAGCGAACCCGGCCCGACCGATGGTGCAGGTGAGCGAACGACAGCGGGCCGATCGCCGGCGGCCCAGTGGCTGCGGCTGGCGGTGGTGCAGAACGGGCGGATGCTGGAAGAGAAGCTGGTGCCCGCCGGACGCGACATCACCGTGGGAACGTCGCACCGGTGCGTGCTGCTGCTGGCCGGAGACGAGCTGCCGCGCCGGTGGCGGCTGTTCGGCCGCCAGCCCGGAAGGACCGGCCGGCGGGTGCTGCGGCTGGCGCCCGGGATGCACGCGCGGATCGGCGTGGCCAGCGTGGTGACCTCGGTGTCCACCGACCCCGGCCGGGGCATGCGGCTGGTGCCGCTGGCGCCGTCGGCGCGCGGACGGATCACCGCCGGCGACGTGACGATCCTGTTCCAGCTGCAGGCGCCGCCGCCGGCGCGACCGCGGCCCCGCCTGCCGCCGTCCGTGCGCGCGGGCCTGCGCGACCGGGTGGACAGCTGGCTGGGCGGGATCGCGCTGGTCAGCCTGGTGTGCCACCTCGCCCTGGTGCTGTACCTGCGGTCGGTCGACTGGCCGCGCACCGTGGACGAGTCGTACGTGCTCGATCGCTTCGTGCACGGCCCGCCGATGCTGCTGCGGCCGCCACCGCCGGTGCCCGCGCCGGCGCCGGCCGACG
>JBKPRZ010000319.1:0-4917 GCA_046734815.1 Myxococcota bacterium
TCGATGGGCCGCACCAGAACGTAGCCGGACGCGGGCTGGCTGACGTGGATGACCAGCCCCGCCGCCGGCGCCGGCCGCCCGCCGCAGCTCATCGGCTGGAACCAGAGCGCGGCGTGCGCCCGCTCGCGCGACACCAGCCGCGCCGCCGCCGCCAGCTGCTGCCCGATCTCCGGCTCCAGCGCCGCCGTCTCCGCCGCCGTGAACCGCACCGGCAGATCGCTGGCGCTGCCCTTCACGCGCGCGAGCAAGGCCTGGTCCTGCACCCCCGTCACCCGCACCACCACGTCCAGCGGCTCGCCCGCTGCCTCCGCGCCGCCAGCCGCGGGCGGTCCTTCCTGGATCAGCAGCGCGGTGATGAGCGGAACGACAGCGAACACCGGAGCGCCCTTTATAGCCAGCCGATCGCGCCCGCGCACTCGCGGCTTGCGTCCGCATGCGGTAAAACCCAGCTTTTTCAGCGGAGGATGCCCATGAAATCGCCAGCGAGACTGAGCCTCGTCCTTCTGGCCATCGGCGCGTGCCGGGAGCCTCCCTCGAAGGTCACGAACGAACCGTCGTCGGCGCCCGCCGAGCAGCAGGTGCGCGAGGCGGCGCGGACCGCCGCGGACAAGATGAAGGTCGCCGCGCGCGAGGTGGCCGCCGGCGCGCGCGAGGCGGCCGACAAGGCCGGTGACAAGATCCAGGAAGGCGTGCACGACCTGGGCGAGAAGGCGCGCCCGGCGCTCGACCGGCTGGGCGACAACCTCAAGAGCGCGGGCGACCGCCTGCAGGACGCCGCCGCCGATCAGAAGGACAAGGCCGCCCAGGACCTGCGCGACAAGCTGGACGACGTCGAGCGCTGGTTCGACGACGAGGCCAAGCCGGCCGCCAGGAACGCCGGCAACAAGCTGTGGCGGGACATCCGCGAGTCGGCCCACGACCTGGGCCGCAAGCTCGACCGCGCCCAGAAGGAAGCCGGCCCCAAGGCCGATCGCACCCGCCGCGACGTGCGCGAGGGCGTGGACCGGCTGCGCGAGAAGATCCGCCGGGCTGCCGACAACGGTCCCGCCCATCCCTGACCCCGCCACCCTGGCGACGTTTTAACTGGACCTATCCAGCCACGTCCCTTCCCGGGCCGTCCCGACCGCGACAGCGATGCCGTTTTCTGGGCGCCGGCGATTGCGTGCCGTCACCACGCTCTCCAGGACACGTCATGTGTTCTGGCCCCTCAAATTGCTGGCGCGGCGGCACGGCTCCTGCGAAGAGAGATCTGCGTAGGGAAGGTGAACCCATGTTGCTGCAGCGTTTCCTGACGCTCCTGACGCTCGCCATGGCCTGCGCCCCCCCGCAGTCCGTGGACCGGGCCACGCTCACCGACGCGTCCCTCGAGCCCCGTCCCGGCGACGCGCGCCCGAACACCGCCGGCACCGGCGGCAGCGCCGGCAACGGGGGCGCCGGCGGCAACATCGACGCGCCCGTCGACCTTCCCCGCGATCTCGCCGGCCCCGACCGGGCTCCCGACCGCTCGCCCGATCGCGCCCCCGACGCCGCTCCGCCGCCCGACACCCTGCCTCCGCCCGACGTCTCGGACGCCGTCGTCGAGGCGCCGGCCATCGGCACCGCCCTGCTGGTGGTCGGCGATCCGGCCATGCCCAGTGGCGCCGACAACCGGATCCGCGCCGCCCTGGTCGCCAAGAACTTCGTGGTCAAGCTGGCCGACGACAACGCCCAGCCCGACGTGACCGACGTGCGCCTGGTGGTGCTGTCGGGCAGCTCGGCCTCGGCCACCCTCAACGGCCGCTACCGCGACGTCCCCGTCCCGGTGATCAGCATGGAATCGGCCGACTTCGATCGCATGGGGATGACCGCCGCCGCCGCCGCCGACTTCGGCGAGACCGCCGGCACCCAGGTCAGCATCACCGATCCCATGCATCCCATCGCTGCCGGCCTGATGGGCAACGTCGTCGTCGTCACCGCCTCGTCGACCCTGGCCTGGGGCCGCCCCGGTCCCGGCGCGCAGAAGGTCGCCACCATGCCCAACGCCGCCGACCACGCCACCATCTTCGCCTATCCCACCGGCGCGATGATGGTCATGGGCACCGCCATCGCCCCGCGCGTAGGCTTCTTCGCCTCCGACGACGCCGGCGGCCGCATGAACCTCAACGCCCTCAAGCTCCTGGGCGCCGCCATCGACTGGGCGTTGCAGTAAGAAACAGAAGAAAGCGCGCGCTACTTCAGAAACCCGCTCCGGCCGGTGTCGGCGCTGCTCAGCTGGTCGTTGAGGGCGTCGTCCAGCGCGCACAGCTGCCGCTGCAGCGGCGACAGCTGGGCCTGCACCGACGCGCGCAGCAGCCGCTTCTGGTACTGCTGCTGGGGTTTGTCCCAGCGGCAGTAATAGACGTGCAGCGCCCGGCGCACGTTTGCGGTCCGGTTGGCCAGCCCCCCGTGCCACAGGTGCGCGTTCATCACCAGCAGGTCGCCCGCCCGCCCGGTGATCAACACCTGCTGCGGATGCGGCGCCAAAGGATCGGCCAGCGCCTCGCCGGGCAGCCGGCCGGCCCGGTGGCTGCCGGGCACCACCCGCAGGGCGCCGTTGTCCGCGTGGAAGTCGTCGAGCATCCACAGCAGGTTGCACACCCAGGACCCCTGCGCGTCCGGCAGCGAGCCGCCGTCGGCGTGCAGCGGCTGATCCACCCCGTTGCCGGGGCTGGCCGACCGCGCGTTCAGGCTGCTCAGCTTGAACCGCTCGCCCAGCACCGCCGCCACGTACGCGAGCAGCTGCGGCCAGGCGATGCAGTCCGCGAACAGCGGGTCCTTGTCGACCAGGTTGGCCAGCCGCCGCGCGCCCGGCTCCTGCTTGAACTCGCTGCCCGCGCGCTCGCCTTCCTCGGCAAAAAGTTCCTCCATCCGGGCCACCAGCCGCTCGCGGACCGCGGGCGCAACCGCCCCGGGCAGCTTCACGTACCCCAGCTGATCGAGCGCCTGTCGGTGTGACTCGGGGATCACGGTCGTGACGATACTCTGCGGCGTTGACATCGCGTGGGCGGACCCGAGCTTCGATCGTGAGATCCGATTGCGGGCCGCTGGACGGCGCTGGGGGTCACCATGGAGATGTCACACGGCGCGGGTGGTAACTGTCCGGGTCAACACATGTTACTGTTGCGTGACCGACGCGCAGTGTGACGCTGAATGAAAAGCCGCCTGCGTCGTTTGGAAAACAAGGAGCAGCCGGCCTCGCGCGCGATCTGATGCGATGAGCATCACGTTTGCCGACCGCTTCATGCCCTGTGGCATGAGTCTTGTTTTGGATCGGGCACGGGTGTCCTTATAGGCTGAAGGACCTCTGTTACTAGTTATCAGGCGAAAGGAAACTATGGGCGCTGCTAGCGAAACGGCGCGGCCCGACCATCCGGCCGGGAACCGGGCACGTACGGCCATCGGGTGGGCGGCGGGAGGGGCAGGTACCCCACCACCGGTCGCCGAGCCAGAAGCGGCGCGCGAGGGGTACGAGACCGGCGCGCGGCTCGGGGGAAGTGGCGAGGTGTACGAGGCGACGCACGCGCGGCTGCCCGGTCGCTTTGCCATCAAGTTCCTGACGCGCGCACGGGGCGCGTCCGTATCGGCCATCGAGGCCTTCCAGGACGAGGCCGAGCGGGTCTCGGTCCTGCGCCACCCCAACATCGCCGAGGTGCTCGAACTGGGGGTCATGCCCGACGGCACCCCGATCGTCGTGATGGAGCACCTGGAGGGTCGCTCCCTCGATCAGATCGTGGCCGCCCGCGGGCCCATGCCGCTTCACGAGGTGTTGCCGATCGTGCGCGGGATCGGCACCGGGCTGCACGCCGCCCACGAGATCAACGTCATCCACCGCGAGGTGCGGCCCGACAACGTCTTCATCGCCAAGGTCGCCGGCTACGAGCAGGGCTTCGTCAAGCTGCTGGACTTCGGCCTGTCGCGGCTGCTGCCGCCGGGCCCGGCCCAGGGGCTCAGCGCGGCCTCCGCGCGGTTCCTGGCGCCCGAGCAGGCGCGGGGCCTGGGCGCCGAGGTCGACGCTCGCACCGATCAATATTCGCTGGCGACGTTGACCTACCGGATGCTCGCCGGCGCGGACCTGTTCGCGGGCGACGAGGCGATCTCGGTCCTTTATCACGTTCTTCACGACACACCCCGGCCGTTGACCGAGGTGGTCCGCATCGATCCGGCCGTGCAGGCGGTGGTCCGCAAGGGGATGGCCACGCAGAAGCAGGAACGCTTCGGATCGGTGATTGCGTTCGTTCGTGCGCTGGAGGAGGCAGCGGCGGGGCAGGGGATCAGCCGCCCGGTGGCGGCCGGCTCTCGGGACGCGAAGGTGTCCCGGTCGTCGTCCTGGTTCTTTCGCAGGGCTCGTACCGAGGAGGTGCCCCAGCAGGAACCGGTCGAGGAGTCGCCGGATTCGCAACCCGAAGAAAAAGAGGAGGCAGCCAAGGTGTCAAGCGATCGATTGAGTGGGGAGTACAGGGTGGCGGGACGTGGGGACGAGAGATCGTCGATCAGTCGGCAGTCGCGGGCACTGACCTTGCGGGACACGCTGAGCGAGCGTTTCTTCGCCGAAGGTGAGCGCAAGGCGGAGGAGGGCGACTGGAGCCCCTCCGATCTCGACGATGAACGGCCCGAAGGCCTGGACGACGTCGAATCGTTCGACACCATCCCGCGGCGGCGCTGGCCCATCCTGGTGGGCCTGGCCGCGGTGGCGGCGCTGGTGCCGCTGGCGGGCTGGATGTGGCCCGACTGGCGCACGTTGTTCTCGGGCCGGCCGACCACGTTCTGGTCCGACCCGGCCAAGCCCAGCACCGCGGTCCTGCCGACGACGGTGCCGGCCGAGCCGCCGGCCACCGCCGCGGTGGCGGTGCCCATCCCGGGCGCCGGCACGCCCGCCGTGCCGCCCCAACCGGCCCGGGC
>JBKPRZ010000320.1:0-11933 GCA_046734815.1 Myxococcota bacterium
GGGCTGCTGTGCCCGCGCGGCGAGGAGCGCGAGCAGCTCGTGGCGCGGGGGCCGCCCGGGGCGGGGTCGAAAGCGTTCCAGCGGATAGAGGGCCCTACTAGAGTTGTAGGAATAGAGCCCCGCGCCGCAGCTAGCCCGAAGTGACTGGCGCGGTGCGCTGGAGGCTCGCCGAGAAAGGGTTGGACCGTCGAACTCGACAGTCGGATCGACAGTCGGACGGCGGCGACGATGGTCGTCGCGGCGGGAGACCAGTTGTGAAAACGGCGCCGTGACTGGGGAAAGGCGCCCTGGGACCCGGTGGCACTCGCCGTGCTGAACTCGGTCCCGTGCGAGCGACGGAGGGCTCGCGGAACCCTCAACCGGAACTGAAAGGAACGTGGACCATGAACATCAGCGCGGTTACCAGCACTCAGCCCACCTTCGGCATCGATGAGCCGGGCCCCATCCAGTTGCCGACCGGCGGCACCGGCCCTTACGCTCCACCGCCTGATGGGTTCGATGCCCCGGACTCCGCCATCAACGGCGATGATCTGATCTTCGCGGACGTGGCGAGGGCGCCCCAGGGGGGCAAGGGAGCCAAGGTGGAGCTCGAGTGTCCGGCGGGCCAGCACGTGCAGTCCGAAGCCAACGGTCGCAAGGGCTCGCTCGAGTGTGTGGACGACAAACCGGCCGGGAAGGGGAACAAGCCGCCGCAAGAGAAGCCGGCCGGCGGCGAAGGCGGCAAGCCGACTCCTGGCGGGGCGCCCATCATCGAGTGAACGAAGCGCGGGTCAGTGACTAGTAGCCTCGAACCTCAACCCTGCAAATTCAGGAAAGCCAACATGTCTACAATGAAACTCTCAGTGCTGGCCGGCGGTCTGGTCCTGGCCGTCATGGGCTGCGCGACTCGGGAGGCGCCGGTCGTCAAGAAAATCAAGCTGCCCAGGAATGGTGCCGCGGACGTTACCTGCCCCAAGGGGGCCCCCACGTTTCGGATCAAGGATGCGCGCACGGTGATCTGGGAATGTCCGGAGGGAGGCGAGCCGATCGTGGTGGAGGTGGTCAGGAAGTAGGGCCGTGCGCGGCTCGCAGGTCGGTCGACGGGGATGGGAGCGCGGGTCAGTACACGCAGCTTCCGGGAACCGGCGGGCACCCCCGCTCGGCGCCTCGAAGGGCTGAAAGGGCAGACGATGGAGAGTGGGGACGACGGCGGTCAGGCCGCTCTGCCCTTCGCGATGGAGCGCCTCACGACCACCTCCTTCCGCCGGGTCCGTGACCAGCCCGAGCGCGCCCGCGGTGACGTCCGCCAGGAAACAACGGTTCGCCTCGCTCACCCGGTGATCGTCGCTGAGGTGCCCGTAGATCATCACCGTCAGCAACGGAGTCGAGTGGCCAGGTTGCGCAGGAGATCGGCGATCGATCGTGCGCAAGAAACACCGGCTAGCCGAGCTGTCGGCCGGTACTGCCCAGGTAGTCACGAATGGAGGCGAGCACGCCTGGCTGGATCGGAACAAATCGCTCGTGCCCGCTTGCCGCGAATCTCCAGGACGGAACCGCGGCCAGGTCCTCGCGCACGTCGATGCCATCGAGCGCAACCAACTCAGCTGAGCGCAAGCCGGCGCCCAGCAGCGCCAGCAGCATGGCGCGCTCGCCGACCGTGGAGCGGCAGTGCTCCAGCAGCTGTTTGCTCTCGTCATCGACGAGGATCTCCGGCGCGGTGACGGTGTGGACCTCGGGCAGTTTTAGGATGCCGAGCGCCTGCTGCAGCGAAAAGTGCAGATCGCCCAGAACCTCCAGCACCAGCGGAGGGAACTGCGCACGGCGGTTACGGCGAATGCTTGGACGCCGGCGCCAAGTCCAACTTGCTGGCGATTGCAGCCCGGAGCGCTGCCGGCGGGGCCACCGTGATCTCCTCGAGCCGCCTAAACGGAATGGTCACGAACGCCTTGAGGAGGTGAGCCAGGGAGTTGCGACGGATGTTCGCGCTGTCGCACGCCGAGCGGACGAAGGCCTCGGCGAGGCGGGCGACCTCCCGTTCAGGGTGGGTGACTTCCGGGGAGACCGGTGGCGGCTGGCGACTGGCCTCGGCACCGCCGGCGGGACATCGATCCACTGAGGCTGCAGTGGCATCGACGCCATCATTGGGTGCTCTGAACGTCTGTCCAGCCCTGCCCTCCCCTTTGCCTTCCCTACTGCCCGTCTTCGCCACCGACGGAGACGAGGGGGTGTGCTCGGGGGATTTATCGGACGCTTAGAGGCACGGCCGAGGCGAAGCCCGGCCGAGGGAAGCCGCTTCTCCCCAAGGGGGCCCGACGAACCATCGTATCCATCAACGCGCTCGAGTGGCGTCTAACGCCCGGGAAGCAGACGGTGGGTCTCTCTCGAGGGAATGGAGGGTTTGGATCAGCATTCCCGCCCTGGGAGTTCCAACCCGCCTGAGTCGGGGTCGATTTCGCGGAGCCGCGAATGGGCTGGCCCGCATCCGGATCCGGACGTCTTTCGCCTCCCGGGCACTTCATCGAGGTCCGCCCGCGTGCGGGCATATGGTCTCCCTTCATCGCAGCGGTTCCAGAGACAGAAAGGGAACGTGTGCAGATGCTGCTCAAGATCGGGCCGCCCGGGCGGATCCCAGGGGAGTACGATGGCGGGCTCAGGGGCTTCAGCATGGGCACCTTCGCCGGTTGAGCCTACTGCACGGCATCTGATGAGGCGACGCCTAGCAGAAGCTACTTATCTGCTCCGTCGAGCTGCCGTCTCCTGGGCAAACACCCGGTCCAGCAATCCCAGGGCGGGTTGGGCGGGTTGCCAGACACAAAGCCGCGCGCAACGGCGCACGATTTGCCGCCATCGCGCTACGCCTGGGCCGTTCGCCGACAACTCGGGCCGGGCGGTACCGTCACGGTGGTGCTTGTCGGCGGGGACGTCCAGAAGCTGACAGCGGCGTGTCCGCGCGCACGCGGAAAGTCGCAGCGTTCCTGGGGGGCAGCAAACGGGAACGGATCGGGGGTCGCTGGCAAGGCGCATGCAGTGAGCGGCGCCAGGAGAGCAGGATGAGGATCGACATCAGCGCCCATCTGGGCGAGCTCGAGGGCGCGCCGACCGGACCCGGCACCACGCCGGCGGCGTTCTGGTCCGCGCGCGCGGATCTGGAAGGGGCGGCGATCATCGCGTTCGAGGTGCTCGCCAGCGAGCTCGCCTGCCACGGTGCCCCGCCTGACCTGGTCGCGCGCGTTCACGCCGCCAGCGACGACGAACGCCGCCACTTCCAGCTGACGTCCGAGCTGGCCCAGCGCCACGGTGCCCCTCCGCCGGCCCCACCAGCGGCCGCCCGGCCTGCACAGCGCACGCTCGAGCGGCTGGCCCGGGAGAACGCGGCCGAGGGGTGCGTCGGGGAGAGCTTCTCCGCCACGCTCGCCCTGTGGCAATCGGCGACGGCGGCGACTGCGGACGTGCGGACGGCCATGGCCCGCATCGCCACCGACGAGCTGGCCCACGCTCAGCTCGCCCGGGACGTCGACCGCTGGGCGCGGGAGAAGCTGGGCACGGCTGGCGCGCGTGCCCTGGACCAGGTCCGCGCCCACGCCGCCCACCAGCTCGTCCGGCAGAGCCGGGCCCCGGTGGACAGATGGCTGGTGATGGCCGCGGGTCTTCCCGACGGCCCCACCACCCACCAGCTGGCGCTGCAGGCCTGCTCCTCGCTCCGGGCGGCCTGAGCGGGAGCTCGGAAGCCCGCGGGACAGCTCCTTCCCTGCGACATTTTTGCCTGCATCCGGTCGGCCGTCGACGAACACCCGCGGTTCCGCCGTGGGTCGACTGGCGCCGGCTGGATCGGGGCGGCAACGTCGTGCTGCGCGCAGGCGCGGCCGCCGGAATGGTCCTCGGGCTGAAATCGCTCATTTCCGGCTATGCGTCGCCGGCTGGCAACAAGCCGCTGGTCCTCTCCGGCCGATTGCAGGAGCAGGCTCCGCCCCGGCTGGCCGAGACCAGCCGTTTCCTGCATGCAGTCAGCCGCCCGGGGGGCTTGCAGCGCCATGCCGACGGCCTGGCCATCACCCTGAAGGTACGTCTCCTGCACACGCAGGTGCGCCGCCTGATCCTGGCCAGCGGCCGCTGGCGACCCGAGCTGTGGGGTGCGCCGATCAACCAGCACGACATGCTCGCCACCGTGCTCCTGTTCTCGGTCGCGCTGGTGGACGGGCTGCGCGGACTCGGCTACGAGGTCCTCCCCGGGGAGGCCGAAGACCTCATGCACGTCTGGCGCTACGTGGGCGTGATCATGGGCGTCGAGGAATCATCCCTGCCCACTTCGTTCACCGAGGGAATAAAGGTCGCACGCCTCATCCGGGATACACAGGGCCAGACCGGACGACGACTCGCGCGCGCTGGTGAAAGCCGTGCTCGAAGCGCAGAACGGGCGACCCTCGACCATCGTCGAGCGCGCGGCCGCCGCCGCACGCCGCAGCCTGCTCTTGTCCATCTGCCGGCACCTGATCGGGGATGTGATGGCCCAGGCCCTGAACATCGCACGTACCTCGTGGCACCCGGTGGTGGGCGCCCTCCGCTCCGCCAACCAGATCACGGCGCGGATCAACCGCCTTCCGGTCTGGCGAAACTTCGCCAGCATGCTGGGCGACCGCTACTGGAGTGCGGCCGTCACCGGTGGTCTCGCCAGGAGGTAGCCGCCTTCCGTCCGCCCCCCGCCCTGGTGGGTGGCCAACTTTGATCGACGGCGGCCGCTCAGGTCGTCAGGACGCGACTGCGTGGGCCTCGGCAGGCGCGCCAGCCGGAGGCCGATGTTGGGGCTGCCGCCGTGCCGGCTACAAGAGCGGAAACTGGTGCGAAGGGCTTCGGCGCAGTCGGCCCAGGATCCGCCGCGAAGGACGTGCTCGGGATCGGCGATGCCGTCGGGAACCCGGCAGAGCGGCGAAGCGCGCGGGCTGCGCTGGTAGAAGGTCGCGTCGTACTCATCGGCGCACCACTGCCACACGCCCCCGGCCATCCCGTACAGACCGTAGTCGTTGGGCGGGAAGTCGCGCAGACAGCGCAGCGAGAACTCCCGGAACCGTTCGAAGTCGGCGCGGGTCGCGTCGGGCGGCGCTTCGCCCCAGGGATATCGGGCCCGGACGAAGCAGCCGCGCGCCGCGCGCTCCCATTCAGCCTCGGTAGGCAGGCGGATCTCGACCGTCTCGCTGGTCAGCTTGCCGGCAAACCGGCTGGCGATCTCCCAGTCCACGGCGACCATCGCCTTCTGATCGTACCGATACGGGGCGGCCGAGGATCGGTCGGGGGCGCCGAATACCTCTTGCGAGGTCATCACCCGGTCGCCCTGCGACCAGCGGCCCTGAAGGTCGTGCGCGTGCCAGTCCCGGGCCTTGATGGTGTCATTCTCGCAGTACTGCAACCGGATCTTGGTGGCATGCAAATAGGCGAAGGCGGCCGGCATGCGCCCGGTCCGCTCGTGGCTCTCGAAAAGGGTCTCGATCTGTTGCTCGGTCGGATGGGCCGGGGGGATCGGCCAGTCCAGCGCGTGGGCGAACTCGTCCCAGCTCAGCGGTGTCTCGCTGAGCCAGTAGCCGGGTAGCTCGACCTCGTGAGCAGGGGCCTCGTCGGCATCGCCGTCGGACGACCCCATCACGAAGGTGCCGGCGGGCACGTAGCGAAAGGTGATGCCGTGCTCGGTCACCGCCAGTTCGTCCAGAACCTGGCGCAAGAGCGGCAGCGTCCGCTCGCGATCCTCGCGGGCGGCCGCATCGAGCGTGGCAGCGGCCCCCTCCAGGTCGCCGCGCACACGCTGCTCGGCGGCGCGCGCGATGGCCTGGTCGGTGGTGAGGCCTAGCGGCATGACCCGCTCCGCCGATCGTCGATGACGGCGAGCCGGCGGCGCGGGGGGGCCGCCGCCGGGCGCTGGTCGTGGCGGGTTTGCCAGGGATCTTCGCCGAACGGTGAGCCGCCGTGAGCCTGCGCGCGGGCTCGACAACCACCCTGGAAGCGGTCCGTGCCTTCGGCCTCCCGCAGGCGCCGGAAAGCGTGCCCGGCGCGCCAGATCTCCTCGAACGATCTCTCACGGATATTGCCCGATTCGAACGCCGCGCCCAGGAAGCTGCACGGGTTCACGTCGCCCTGCACCGAGATCGACGCTACCGTGGTGGCGGCGCCGCAGCTCGCTCCTCTCGCGACCGAGCCGCGCAAGTCCTCACGGGCTGATGGGCTGAACGGATCGATGGCGAAGAGATCGCTGGCCGCATCGTCCAGGTGTTCGAGCCCCGCCAGCGCCTGCACGTACTGCTCGAACGAGGGCATCAGGCCGGGATGGGCGGCCGCCACGCCAACCGGGTAAAGCGGGCGGAACACGGCCGTGTGCGCGCCTACCGCGCGCGCCAGGTCCACGCAGTCCGCGACTTCGCCGGCGTTCTGGGCGGTGATGGTGAAAGCCAGCGTGAACCGTGCGTGCCGTCCCAGGAGTTCGAGCTTCTCGAGCACCCGATCGAACACGCCGGCGCCGCGGACGGCGTCGTTGGTCTCGGCGCGCGCCCCTTCCAGCGAGACGTTCAGCCACACCAGCGAGCGCCGCCCCAGCTCGCGGGCCAGCCGCTCGTCGAGGAGAAGCGCGTTCGTGGTCAGACAGGGGTGCAGCCCATGCGTCGTGGCGGCATCGAGGATGTCCAGGAGATCTTTGCGCAGCAGCGGCTCGCCGCCGGTGAGGCCGAGGCGGAAGCTCCCCAGGCCGGCCAGCTCGGCGAAAAGCTGGTCCATCTCCGGGAGCGCTAGCGGGCGATGATTCCGGGGCAGCACGCCCGCGAAACAGTGCCTGCAGGTCAGGTTGCAGGCGCCGATCACTTCGAGGTGCACGGCCAGCGGGCCGAGCAGGTGATCGGGCGGGGGCGCCCGGTCGATGCGAGCGGCGGCGAGGCGGCCATCCATTCGCAGGTAGCCACGCCCCATGAGATGCGCGATCAACCCCTCCACCGTGTCGCGCTCGTCGGGGGACGCCGCCCGGATCACCCCGTCGATCGGGGCCTCGGTCAGGTGGTGCAGCACGCGCGCCGCCGGCCGATCGAAGGGGAGGTAACGCGAGGTGCGCCGGTCGAACAGCAGGGCGCCGAAGTGCTGCGGGATCAAGACCAGCGAGGGGCGGTTCACGAGAATCCCTCGTGGTCGACCCGGAAACTGAAGCGCACCCACGCGCGCGATGTGCCCCCGCCCAGCAGGCGAGCTAGCCGGCGGCCCTTGGTCGCTGCGTCCCGTGGCAGCCCCAGGCCGCCCGTCTCCTTGCGCAGGAACTCCCAGCTCCAGTTCTTCTGGCCCCGCGGCTGCGGCACGTCGCGCGCTACCAGATCGAAGAATTCAGCGTCATCAAACCCGGGCAGGCGCCAGCCTTCAGCAGGAACGACGACCGACGCGCGCCACCGCCCCTCCCCCGCAGACACCAGCCGGGTCCGGCGCGCGCTGGCGATCTGGGGCTCCAGCCTGACCGTCAACATCACGAAACCCTTCTGTCCGGGCCTCTCGACGGAGAACGAGAGGACGTGTTCGCCCGGGGTCACCTCGGTACGCTGCTCGGGCAGCGGTTCGCCGTCCAGGCATGGCTCATCGGCAAGGCCGGCGATGTACTTCGAGAAGACGAGGCCGATCGGTGCGCCCGGCCGGCGCCAGCGTAGCACCACGCCGCCGCAGCCTGCCGGGACCTCGCAGTGGCTATGAACCTCGAGGGCCAGGCGGCTCGACGTCTTGTGGAACTGTCTCAGCTCGTTCAGCCGCAGATCGTCCTCGTCGCCCATGCATGGCAGCATAGTCCAATGGACGGCGGTGACGAAATGACCCAGGCCCGCGCCCGGGGAAACCCCGCCCTCCGGACGCAACCACCTTCCGGTGCTGCCGAACAACTCCCTGTTCGGCGAGCGGTGGTCCGACAGAAAGGCACAACATGAGCTTTCAGGTTCGAATGAGTGGTGACGTCGCCTCCCTGGGAGGCAACGGCGCGGGCGAGGAGCCGGGCCCCACGCCGGGCAAGGGGCCGGCGCTGCACACGCGGGGCGACGGGTTCGAGAGCGTCACCGACCTCGCGCACCTGGGCGCGGACGCCACGGTGCTGTTCCAGACCGCCAGCCCAGCGCCCGCGCCCAGTCAGCCGTCGTCGGCGCCCGACCAGACCGGCAGCGGCGGCAACGGCGCCGGCGGCGCCAGCGGCAACAGCACCGCCAACCCCGACGGCAATGGCAGCGGCAAGGCCGGCAACGGCAAGCCCGGCAATGACAAGTCCGCCATGGACAAGATGAAGGAAGTCATCGGCAGCTGGGTGGACAAGGACGGTGTGCGGATCACGGACAACATCTCGGTCGGCGGGAGCATCAACCCGCGCATGGTGACCGTCACCTTCAAGTTCTGATCGCCGCGGGCCATTCGAAAGAGAATCGAGGCGAATTGCCGGTATTCCCCCTGTAGCTTGCGTGAAGCGGCGCCCCTTGAACGGCAGGCGTCCGCCAGATGACAGGCGCGTTTCCGCCACGCTTAATCGCGCGCACGCCACGCGCCGGCGTATGGCCGGCGTCGATCAGCGTGTTACGAATGGCCCCCATGAGCGACGAGAGCGACGATCGGGAGATCGAGGCGCCCGAGCGGCGGGCGTTCCTGCAGGGAGGGCTCGCGGGGGCGGCGGCGCTGGGGGCGATCGCGACGCCGGCGCTGGCGATGGCTCAGCCGCCCGTGGGGCGCACCACCGTCAGTCACCACTACCTGCCGGCGACCGACAAGACGGTGCACTGGGGGTACTTCAGCAAGAGCCTGAAGCCGCAGGTCGAGGTCGAGTCGGGCGACTTCCTCACCATCGAGACGGTCACCCACCACGCCGGCGACGACTGGGAGCGGATGGTGAAGGGGGATCCGGGGGTGGAGAGCATCTTCCACTGGGACCGGAAGCGGAAGGGGGTCGACCGGCGCGGCGCGGGGCCGGTCGACGGCAAGCTGTTCGGGCGCGGCGCGGGGGAGGGGCTGGGGGTTCACATCTGCACGGGGCCGGTCGCGGTCAAGGGGGCGGCGCCGGGCGACGTGCTCGAGGTGCGGATCCTCGACGTCAAGCCGCGGCCGTCGGGGAACCCGGGCTTCAAGGGGAAGGCGTTCGGCAGCAACGCGGCCGCCTGGTGGGGGTTCCATTACAAGGAGTTGCTCGAGGAGCCGCGCCCGCGCGAGGTGATCACCATCTACGAGGTCGACGCCTCGGGCGAGCGCGACTGGGCGCGGGCGCTGTACAACTTCCGCTGGACGCCGCAGACGGACCCGTTCGGCGTCGTCCACAAGACCATCGACTACCCGGGCGTGCCGGTCGACCACAAGACGGTGAAGGAGAACTGGGGGGTGTTGAAGAACGTGCGGGTCCCGATCCGGCCGCACTTCGGGGTGATGGGGCTGGCCCCGAAGGAGGCGGACATCGTCGACTCGATCCCGCCCAGTTACACCGGCGGCAACATCGACGACTGGCGGATCGGCAAGGGGGCGACGATGTATTACCCGGTCTCGGTGCCGGGGGCGCTCCTCTCGGTCGGCGACCCGCACGCCTCGCAGGGTGACTCCGAGCTCTGCGGCACGGCGATCGAGTGCTCGATGACGGGGACGCTGCAGCTCATCCTGCACAAGCAGGCGGCGCTGGCCCGGACCCCGCTCGAGAAGCTCGCCTACCCGCTGCTCGAGACGCAGACCGACTTCGTCGTCCACGGGTTCACGTACCCGAACTACCTCGCCGACCTCGGCGCGAAGGCGCAGTCGGACATCTACGGCAAGTCGTCGGTCGACCAGGCGCTGCGCGACGCCTTCCGGAAGATGCGTCACTTCCTGATGACCACGCAGAAGCTGACCGAGGACGAGGCGATCTCCCTGATGTCCGTCGGTGTCGACTTCGGCGTGACCCAGGTCGTCGACGGAAACTGGGGGGTGCACGCGATCGTCAAGAAGGCGCTGTTCGCCGCATCCACCTGACCCGCGAGGGGCGCGCGGCGAAAATCCGCGCGCCGCCGGACCGTTCCGGCGCGCCGGGGCCGACCACCATTGAGGCCTGGAGCAGGCCGACGATCGCGAGGAACCTTGCGTCTGCGTGACGACGATGCGGCCTGGTATTCCAGGACACGCCTGTCGCTACTCGGTCGCCGGTTCCTAGCGCAATCCGAGCGAGTATCATGTGCCGCCGGCCGCGGTCTTGCCCTTGCATTCGCTCGAAATGGCAACCATGGCACATGCAATGCCAAAGAACATGACGAGGATCGTGTTAGTAGGCGCGTTTGTCGCTTTGGGGTTTGGGTGGCAGCGTGTGGCTCAGGCGTGCACTCCCGTCCCTCCTCCCTGCGTAGAGCTGCCGCCGCAGGGCGCGTCGTTCCCGGCCAATGCGGTCGCCTTCCGCCTCATCGACGGTCGCCCGCCGATCACCAACCCGCAGCCCACTCCGCCTCCGCCTCCGTGCATTGGGGACCCGTCGCTGTGCCCCGTGGTCCCTCCCGTGGTCCCTCCCCCGCCCACATTCGAGCAGAGCTTCGGCCTCCGCACGGAGGACGGGGGTTTTGCGGTGCCCGGTTCCGTCAAGACTCTGCCCAGTGGAGAGCGAGTGTTCTCTGCCGACGTGCCACTGGAACCCGATCGCCGATATCTCCTGCGCTACGACAATGGCTTCTGCTACGACGGAGCCAAGCCCGATGATTTTTCTTTTCTGACCACCGAGCCAATTCCTTTCCCGCCCAATGCGGGCAAGCTTGAGGTTGTAGACCAGGGCATTATCGATGTGGGCGGCGGCACCCGCTTTGCGTTCGTGAAGCTGAAACTGCTTGAAACGCCCGAGTCGCAATCGTTCCTGGCGCTGCGGACCTATCAAGTCGAACTCGACGGCCGGACTCTAAAATCGGAGGGACGCTTCACAGTCGGTACAGCGCGAGACATTTTCATACCATCCGCCTGCCCTGACTCGAAGCCGCTGGCGGATCCATGTGGACTAATGCTAGCGGTACCGGCTGGCCGTCACGTAGTGACGGTGACCCCTCAGATCCTCGGAGCACCGGCACGTTTCGCACCTCTCAAGAAGGAAATCCAGATCTCCTGCGATGGGAACTTGAACTCGTCCAACAGCCTCCTCCCGACTCCGATGGGCCAAAATCCTACAGGCTCGATGGCAGGAAGCGCACCCGAAGGCCCAGCAGCCTGCTCCTTCGCAGCTGGCAATCGCGCCAGCGGCTCGCTCGCGTTGGTCGCGGGATCCGTCGCACTGGCGCTGCTTCAGCGCCGTCGGGCAATCTGCGCGGTCCCTCAGGGTCACAGCGGCAGCTATCGACGAGCGCGAGCTGGGTAGGGCGCGCGACCACTCGGAAGCGTGAGTGGCGCTCACCATTATTAGGGGACGCTCGGGCCGCCGATCGCCTCTTCGTTATCGGCAGACAGCCACATCACCGGCTTTCGGAAGGCCCCGGCACCAGTCGAGTACGCGACTGCGACGGAGATCGGCTGAGCGGCGAGGTGGTTGAGCGTAAGCGGGTGGCAGGGGTAACGCGAGGATCGAGCAGCGACAGCACGGTGTCGAGCGTCGGCGCATGGCAGCCGCCCGGGTCGCGCTCCGGGAAAAGCCCAGAGTTTCCTCCTGGCCACAGCCCTCCCTACCAGCGGGCGCGCTCCTGGCGTCCATCGTCGAAGTCGCTCCCCCGAGCGCGGGTCCATCGTATGTCGAACGACCCAGGCGACGGGCGACTTGCGGTATCCGTTCGGTCAGCCACGCGGCTGACCGAACGGATACACAGCATCTTTGCCAAGAGGCAACCGCAGCGTCGGTGATCAGCGCGGGCCCGCGGCGCGCGGCTGGCTACTTGCAGTCCGGTGGAGGGCGGCCGTTTCGGCGAGCCAGGACGTCGGCGGGTCGGGGCAGTCCAGGCCGACGGCCTTGAGGTAAGCCGGTACCGTCAACCGTGCTGTTCTGCGCGGCAGGAGAC
>JBKPRZ010000321.1:0-29397 GCA_046734815.1 Myxococcota bacterium
TCCCTACACCGGCTCTCCGCTGTCCGTCTCGCCCTTGACCTGGTCACACGCCGCTTTCGTGATCTGCGTGCAGCAGTACCTGGCCCGGTACCGCGCCCTCGCCGCCTGAATCCTGGCCGGCCCCCGGCCGCCATTCACGCCCGGCTACGAGCCGGTCGGCGTGGTCGATGAGCTGCAGCTCCCGCGTTCATCCTGCGAGACGTCTCCGGCCGCGGCAGCACCTTCACCTTCACCTTGCCGGTCGTGCGGTCGATATAGCTGCCGCTTTGGTAGGCGGGTCGGGCTGTGTGAAGCTGCGCGCATGCTTCCGTGTGCAGAGCTGGTGGCCGGGGGCGGCGCCGGGGGGGATGGCTCGCTGGCGACCGAGGTCCGGCTGGTGGAGCCCTTTGCCGTCGCGAGCGACCGGCGGGGCAACCTCTACATCGCGGAGATGGGGGCGCACCGGGTCCGCCGGGTCGATCCGGGCGGCGTGGTGACGACCGTGGCCGGCTGCGGGGTCAGCGGGGACGCAGGCGACGGGGGGCCGGGCGGAAAGGCGCGCCTCGATGGTCCGCACCACCTGGCGCTTTCGCCGGACGATCGCCTGCTGTACATCGCGGACACCTTCAACAACCGGGTCCGCATTCTGGATCTTCAGACAGGGATCATCCGGGGAGGGATCGGAACCGGTGCAGAGGGATTTGCTGGCGATGGCGGCCCGGCTTCGTCAGCCCTGTTCTCGGATGTCATGTGCGTCGAGCTAGACTGGACGGGGAGACGGCTGCTCGTCGCCGACCTGGGCAACCGGCGGGTGCGGGCGGTGGACCTGCAAACCAGCATCGTCGAAACGGTGGCCGGCAACGGCGACAAGGGTGTTCCCCCGGACGGAGCTGCGGCGCTGCGCGCGCCCCTGGTCGATCCCCGGGCGGTGGCCCTGGACCGGCAGCGGCGTCTTTACATCCTCGAACGCGACGGGCACGCGTTGCGGGTGATGACCGGCGAGGGAAGGATCCGGACTGTCGCTGGCACCGGAGAACCAGGGAACGCGGGCGACGGCGGCGAGGCCAGGCGAGCGGTGTTCCATGGCCCCAAGCACCTGACCGCGGACCAGGACGACAGCGTGCTCATCGTCGATACCGAAAATCACTGCCTGCGCCGCTACACGCCCGGGGATGGTCGGATCACGCGGGTGGCCGGCACCGGGAGCGCAGGAGCCGCCGGCCTGGGTGGGCCTCCAGGCGAGCTGCAGCTGAATCGACCGCACGGAGTCCACGTGGCCCTAAACGGCGACGTTCATGTCGCGGACAGCGGTAACCACCGGGTGGTCAGGCTGAGCGGTCTCGGTCGCCGGTCTGTGCGGTCTCCGGGAAGCACCACCTGAACGCGCCACGGACGCCGCTCTTGAAATGGAAGATGCGGGTGTCCGCGGACGGGTTCTCCTGGAGGAAGTGGTAAAAGTTGTACTGGCGGCTGCTCAGATAGCGCACCCGCAGGCCCTGGCGTATCTCCACGGTTCCCACCGCCTCCAGACCGGGGGGGCCGACCAGCTCGTTGAGGGCCCACTGGTCACTGCCCAGCTGGTGCGCCAGACCGTTCCACCGGTCGACGAAAGCCTCCATGCGCGGTGATGATCGGAAGAAGATCACACCGGCGTTGATGGTACCGGCGATCTCGCGCAGCCGGGGGCCGAAGTCGCCCTCCAGTTCGTAAGGGAGTCGCAAGGTCACCGCCAGGTCGAAGTCGCGCGGCAGATCGTCCAGGGATCGCGCCAGCACGGCGTCGCCATCCAGGTACAGAAGCCATTCATGGCGGGCCAGCGCCGTGCGCACCACTTGCGGTTTGTGCAGGGCCTTGCTCTTGAAAGCAGGGCTCACCGTCCGGTAGTAGCCCCGCGCCCGGAACGTCGGATCGTCGACCAGGAACGGCTCGCCGATGCCCAGGTTGCCGAGGTCGAACACGGTGGCGGAGTAGCCCAGGCGTTCCGCCTGCTGGACGGAGACCCCGATCATCTCCTTGAAGCTCGCGCTGCCGTCCGATCGGCCGAGGTAGTCCGTCCCGCAACGATCGTCGCCGCAGGTCACGATGTGCATGCTCCGCTGACCCTGCACGATCATTGCCAGGAGGGGCCGGCCGACGCCCAGGTCCCTGGTTCCGATCCCGATCCACCTGGAGGTTGATCCCGCGGCCCGGGCGGGGCGTTGCTATCGAACAAAGTCCAGCAGCGAGCGGGATCACCCGAAGGCCGCCGCAAAATGCTCACTGGCTGCGACAACCGTGGGTACACCCGGTCTAGAGGTGTAATGAGCCCTGAGTCCGTGATGGACGCGATCACCGACTCGGCGGATCGGCCACCGACGCGCAAGAAGTGCGTGAGGCACGAGTTTGGTGGCGGCCCACCGGCCCGGGGGCTCCGGCCGTGCGACATGCAGCAGTATGGAATATTTAGTCATAGGGACCTTTTCCAATATCCGCGCGTGTTATGCAGGCAGGCGGTTGGACCCGAGGCCGGCAGCCGCGCGGACGGACCATCAACCGGGAAACCAGAAGGGGTTTCATGCGACTGTTCGAAACGAAAAAGACTCCCAACGCTCTGCTGGCGTTCGGGCGTCGTGTTTCTGCGGGCGATGCGATCGAGGAGCTGGTGGCAGCCCAAGGCTGGCAGCTGGAGTCCTGGCGCCCGACGTTCATCGAGGCTTGCGAAAGTCCGCAACTCTTGACCGGCGCGCGCCAGGAGGCGGGCGCCGGCGGCGAGAGCGCGTGGAACATCAAACAGGTGCTCCGGCGACCGCTCGAGGCCGCCGAGCTTCTCCGGGGGCCGGTATCGGACGCCGAGGCGCGCCTGATGGTCACCTCGGCGGCGGATCTGCCAACCCTGTATTTCGTCGAGTGGCACTACATCGATTTCGTGCTGTCCTGTCTGGGAAACCTGTCCGAGGCGGCGCGCGTGCTGGGCATCCGCCGTTCGACGCTGCAGCGAAAACGGAAAAAGACCCCGCCCCTGCGCTGAGGGGCCGGCCTCACCAGGCGGAATCCAGATCGAACCACAGCTCGTCCGGATCACCGCTGGGCGCATCGTCGTGGCCGCCGTTGACCACGTCGAGCGCCGCTCCGTCCAGCTCGCCCACCAGATCGGGCCGATTCGGGAGCACGATCAAGGTGTCGACGTCGGAGCTCTTCTCGATGAACCGGATGCGGACGTGTTCCGGGATGCGGATCCCGAATGTCTCCCTGATCGTCCGTTTCGGATCGGCCAGGAGGCCGGATCGGAACGCGACGTCGGAGACGGATCGCTCGAGTATCGCCGCCAGCAGCTCCTTGCGGGCCTTGTTGCGGTCATCATGGCGCTTGAGCATTTGTGATTGGGTTCCTTTGCCGTGTGCGGCTGCAATGACCACGCCATCAGGCGCGCGCACCCGGACCGCAGCCCGCGGCGAAGCCGGTCGGACAGCCAGAGCGGGGCCTCTATCGCAACGAGACGATAGAGAGGCGGACCATCAATGGCTGGGGGCGGCAGCCGACGAACAGGACGGGACCGGCCGCGGGGGAAACTTGCCCGTCTCGGCGATCCAGCACTCGTTGAACACCGAGCAATAGCAGGAGCGCATCCTCACCCGGCCCCTGATCCGGGCGCGATCGAACGCGTCCCAGGGAGCGGCGTCGGCATCGGTGCGTGGCCAGGTGAAGGCGATGGTGGTTTCCTTGGGTGACAGGAACGAGCCGGCGACCGGCAAGGTGCCGACGTGCGGTTCCCAGTCTTTCCCACCGGCTGCACGCGCTTTCTGCAGGGCTTCGGCGCAGCAGGCTTGCAGGATCGGTTCGAGATCCTGCGTCCAGCTGAGGCCCACATCGTCGGACAGGAAGTCCAGGGTGTAGAGCTGCGCCGGTCCGATGCCGGCGTTGAAGATGCGGAACTCGAGCTCGAGCCCGCCCCGTCCGTTGCCGTTGGAGCTGGTCAGCTGCAGCGCGGGCCAGGAGTTCGCGTGGACCAGACGCTCCATGTTGTGACCGGTGTGATAGGCCATCAGGATCGAGACCGCCGATATGACCAGAGCGCAGATGCTGACCACCAGGTCCAGCAGGTTGTGCCCGGTCTTGCGGTGCTCGACATGGGCGTGCGGATGTACTTCCATCGGAGCCTTTTCGGGACTGGGGGCAGCCGCGTCGGGCGAGCCGTTGCTCGTGTCCACCGGTGGAATCGCCGCAGCCATGAGCGCGGCAGCTTAGCGCGACCGGAGCGTCCTGCCTAGGCGCCAGCCAGCTGGACGCCGTCGAACACCAGCGTCGGCGAGCGGAAGGAGGTATAGGGATAGGGGTCGCTACCCACCGCCGCCAGCCGCTTCCATAGCTCGAGGTGATTGCCCGAGATGTTCATCTCGGCCACCGGCTCGGCCGGCGTCCCGCCGCGGATGCGATGTCCGTACAGGCCGAACGAGAAATCGCCGGTGGTGCCGTTCGCGTCTCCGCCCAGAAAGCCGGTGATGAGAACACCTTCCTGGACCTCGGCAATGAGTGCGGCTCGACCTTTGTCGCCCAGCTTCCAGGCCAGGTTGGAAGGGGCGCCAGTGGTGGGCGCCGCGGCCAGCTTTCGCGCCTGATAGGTGTCGAGATAGTAGCCCTCCAGGATTCCCGATCGGAGGATGGAGAAGGGGTGGGAGGCCAGGCCCTCTCCGTCGAAGAGGCGCGAACCAAGTCCCCTGGGCAGCAGGGGATCGTCGGTGAGCTGCAGCCTCGGGCTGCCGATGGCCGTGCCGCGCTTGCCATCGAGGAAGGACTGCTTCTGCTGGAGCGCAGGACCGGCAAGTGCGTCGATCAAGGAGCCGACCAGTCCGTCGGCGGCCTGGCGATCCACCACCACCGGTAAGATTCCGGAGGGGAGCTTGCGCGCCCCCAGCCGACTGGCGGTGCGATCGGTGGCTTCCTTGCCCAGCGCCTCCCATGCGGGCAGGTCGGCGAGGAAACGGACGCTGGCCCGGGAGGAGTCCTGCGGCCGGCGGCCGTCCCGATCTCTCATCGAGACGCTGGCACCGGCCGAAAAGCGCGTCTGGCGCATCGAACCGTCGAACCCGTTGGAGTGCACCTGGTGGCTGACGGTCGTCGTGTCGTTCCTCCAGGCGGTCACGGACAGGATGGCCGACCCACGCTCGGCCGCCCGCGCCCCCGTCTCGATGGCCGCCGCCTGCCGGCGCCGATCGATCGCGGACACTGTCTCGTCGCGAGGGTCGTACAGAGCCAGATCCACCGCAGCCTGGCTCTGGTACAGCTCCGGGTCAGGTAAGCGACGGAGCGGGTCTCTCGCGATCTTGCGGGTCTGCGCGATGGCCAGGTCCACGAAGGACCGGACCGCTTGCGGCCGCAGGTCGCTGGTGGACACCCGGGCGTAGCGCCCGTCGACGAACAGCCGCAGGGCAAGGGTGCGGGTGACCGCCTCGCTCAGATTGTCCAGCTGGCCGTCCCGCCAGCGCACCTCCGTCTCGCGCCGGTGGGTGACCGAGGCGGCCGCTTGCTCGGCGCCGCCCCGGCGAGCGGTGTCCAGCGCGGCCCGGGCCACATCGGCCAGGGCGCCCTGCCCGCCGCTCGGGCTCAAGAGGCCCCCTTCCCGCCCACGGTCATCGCCGGGATGCGCACGGTGGGGATACCGAGCGACACCGGAACGAGCTGTCCGTCCTTGCCGCAGCTCCAGCCGCCCTCGTCCATGGCGAGGTCGTCGGCCACCATGTCCATCCTCTCGAGGACCCGGGGGCCGTTGCCGATGATGTTGACGTCCTTGATGGGCCGGGTGAGCTTGCCGTTCTCGATGAGGTGGCCATTCTTCACGAAGAAGGTGAAGTCGCCCGCTCCGATCTGGACCTGTCCCCCGGTGAAGGACTCGCAGAAGATGCCTCTTTTCACCGAGGCGATGATCTCCTCGCGTCGGTGCGGGCCGGGCAACATGTAGGTCGCACGCATGCGCGGCAGCGGGACGTGCCGGTAACTCTCGCGGCGACCGTTACCGGTAGGCGGGACCCGGCACGCCCGGGCCGAGACAGCGTCGTGGAGGAAAGAGGTGAGAGCTCCGCCCTCTACCAGCGTGGTCTTGCCCGGTACGTTCCCCTCGTCATCGACGTTGATCGAGCCGCGGGCGAACGCCAGGGTGCCGTCGTCGACGATGTTGACGAAGGGCCTGGCCACCGGCCTGCCCATGCGGTCGGCAAACAGGGAGATCTTCTTGCGGTTGAAGTCGGCTTCCAGGCTATGGCCGATGGCCTCGTGCAAGAGGATGCCGGACGAGCCGGCGGCCAGCACCACCGGCATCTCCCCGGCACCGGGGCTGACGGCCTCGAACAGCAACAGCGTGCGCCCGACCGCCTCGCGCGCGAGCTGGTCCAGTCGTTCCCGGCTGTAGCCCTCGATCCCGTGACGTCCGCCGATCTGAGCGAAGTTCCACTCGCGCTGGCCCTCGTGCTCGGCCACGCAGGACAGATAGAGGTTGGTCATCGGTCGGGCGTCCTCGACGATGCGGCCATCGCTGGTGGCGAGCAGGATGACGGTGGACTCGTCGGTGTAATTGATGCTGACCTTCGTGATGCGCGGATCCGCCTGGAAGGTGGCGCCGTTCACGCTGGTCAGCAGGGGCAGCTTCTGGTCGATGCTCACCTCGTCCCAGCGAAGCCGCACCGGGTACCGGCGGGGGAGCTTGCCCTGGACGTGAAGGCGCCCGGGCGCGGCCCGCGCCGGTCCGTCGGCGACCGTCGCGGCGGTCGCGGCGCATCGCCGGAGCGACTCGCGGGTGAGCTCCTCGGTGTACCCGTAGCCGGTCTGGTCGCCCTTCACCGCCCGGACGCCGACCCCGAGCTGCACCGTGGTCGTACCCCGGTTGACCGTTCCATCCTCGAGGTCGAGATCGGTCGCGACCGTGTGCTGGAAATAGACATCGGCGCTGTCCCCGCCGCGCGCAAGCGCCGTCGCCAGGGCCTCGCGGATCATGCGCTCGTCGACGCCGAAACGTGCGAAGTAGCCGACGCCCTCACCGCCGCCCGGTTCGCTGTGCAGCCCGTTGGCGCACCCGAACAGCAGGTCGGGGCCGGCGGCCAGCGCGCCGGCCCCCATCCCCAGGAGTGAGCGCCGGCGCATTCCGTTTCCTGGCGGTTTCATGATGGGGTCGACGATCGAACCATGCAAGTCAGGCGCCGCAACGAGCGTGCCATGCCTGGCCGGTCGCGGTGCCCGTTGCCGGTGGCGTCCACGGAATCCGGCCTCTATCGAGTAGAGCGGAGCCTCCGAAGGCCTAGAGGGTCGTGGCCCGGTCGACCGGAATTCCGCGTGGCTCGCCAGTTGAATACCCCCTTGCCCCAGCGAAGATGTCAGTACCCGAGCCGGACTGTTCGCCCCAGCAGCAGGTCTCGCAGGCCTGGGTTTTCGTGATCAATCTGGCTCGTGCGGTCGAGCGCCGGAGCGTCATCGGCCAGGAGCTCCGGCGCGCGGGGTTCCTCGCCGGCGAGGTGCAGCTGGTCGAGGCCGTGGATGGCCGGGAGCTGACCCACGACCTGCTCGAACGACGAGGATCGCGGCTGTTCCCCCGCTGGCGGCTGCCCGGCTCGTCGTCGCCCTTCTACGCGCGCGAGCTCAAATGGGGCGAGGTGGCGTGCTCGCTCAGTCACCTCTCGGTCTGGAGCCAGATCGCTGCCTCTCCGGAACCATTCGCAGTGGTTCTGGAGGATGACGTCCAGCTGCTGACGGACGCCGGGACGATCCGGCGCGAGCTGGGGCGCCTGACCCGTCTGGTCGCCGACTGGGATCTGTGTTACCTGGGACGGGGCCCGGCGGTGCTGCCGTTCTGTTCCCGCGAGCAGCCGGAGAGGGCCCACGCACCGAATCTGGTCGTACCCAGGTTCTGCTATGGAGCGTACGCCTACGCCGTCAGCCGGGGCGGTGCCGCCACGTTGCTGGCGGCCGGGCTGGAGCGAGCCATCGTCCCGGTGGACGAGTTCTTGCCGGCGCTCTACACACCTCATCCGCGACAGGACGTCCGGCGGGTATTCGGCGACGGTGACCGCCTACGCGCGTTCGCGCTCGAGCCCAGGCTCGTGCGAGAGCCCCGGGTGCAGCCCAGCACCATCGAGCCGTCCGCGCCGGTGGTCGCTGGCACGTGAGTTGAAGGCACCGGATCATCAGGAGGTCCATTCCATGAGTCTCGTCCGTCTGAAGGTTGTCTCGGAGACACCGTCTGCCGCCAGCGCCGTCTTCGGCAACGCCGACGCCGCCGAGCCCCGGTGGCGCTGGAACCCCGATGCCAAGCTGCTCCCCGGTCGCGACGGGGGATACACGCTCGCCAACTTCGCGAAGAACCGGGTGGCTACCCTGGACGCGCGCGAGGGCAAGCTGGTGGCCCGGGTCAGCGGACAGGCGATTCCGTTCCGCGTGCCTCCGGGCCTCTCCGAAGTCACGGTCAAGGAGCTTCATCGAACCGGCGCCCTCATACGCGAAGAAGAGCTGCCGCTCTACGAGAAGAACATCCGCGAGCGCATCGCCCGCGACCTGGAAGCTTCTCACGGCCTCATCATCATGCCGACCGAGAAGTGCAACTTCCGATGCACCTATTGCTACGAAAGCTTCGAGAAGGGCCGGATGTCGGACGAGAGCGCGGACGCGGTCAGCCGGGCCATCGCCCGGGTCGCCCAGGATGCCGAGCACTTCGCGCTCTCCTTCTTTGGAGGCGAGCCGTTGATGTGCCCGGATCTGGTGCTGCGCTTCTCCCGGGAGGCGCTGGCGCTGCGCGCGCGTCGGGGCGCTTCCTTCGGAGCGGGGGTCACCACCAACGGCTATTACCTGAGCCCTGAGCTGATCGACGACCTGCTCGACGCCGGCGTGGTTCACTACCAGGTCACCCTGGACGGGGACGAGGAGACCCACGATCGCCAGCGCCGCACGATCAAGGGCGAGTCGACCTTCCAGCGGGTGACCGATAGCCTGCGGGCGCTCGCCCGACAGCCGAAGAAGTTCCATTGTCTCGTCCGTTGCAACATCCACGCGGGGAACGCAGACGCCATCACGGCGTTGTTCGACAGCGAGGCCCTTGCGCCCCTGCGGAATGACTCCCGCTTCGAGGTATTCGTCGAGCAGATCTGGAGCTCGGACGGACAGAGCGTGGAAGCCGGCATCGAAGAGGTCCAGCAGTCCGCGGCCTGCGGATCGAGCATGGCCCAGCGTCTGGACCAGCACCACATCTCGCGCGAGCTGGCTGTGCGGGGCTTCAAGAGTGATCGCTCGCGCGGGGACACCCGGGGGCTGGCGGGCGCTTGCTACGCCGGCAAACCCAACTGGTACGTGATCGGGTCGGACCTGACGCTGTACAAGTGCACGGTCCTGTTCAATCTCGACGAGAACAAGCTGGGCCGGGTCAACCCGGACGGAAGCTTTTCCATCGACCCGGCCAAGGCTCTGCTGTGGACCGGTTCCAACGCCCTCACCGATTCCAGCTGCGGCACCTGTCATCTGCGGGTGCCCTGCGCCGGAGTCAGTTGC
This sequence comes from Myxococcota bacterium, assembly GCA_046734815.1. GTDB lineage: Bacteria > Myxococcota_A > Polyangia > Fen-1088 > Fen-1088 > CAVYGB01. The sequence goes on from JBKPRZ010000321.1 coordinate 9,481, forward strand.
CCGGCCGGACGGGTGGTCGAGGGTCACAAGAAGTGCCACGACGTCAAGTCCATGGAGGGGCTGCTCGAGTGGTCCCAGGGCCGCCCGGCCTAGCGGCCATCACGAAGACGGCGAGCTGAAGAGGCTTGCAATCACCGCCTCCCCGGCTGCGTTTCACGCGGCCCGGGAGGCGGTCGTCGTTTCCGGCGTCGGGCTGGCCGATAGAGCTGCCGGGAGCGGATTAGAGGCCCCTCTCGGGCTCGATCGCGTGACGTCGCCCGATCGCGGGAAGGAATGGCGGCTACGACCAGCGGGTGAGCTGGCACGCCAGGTGAATCAGGCGGAGGGCAGAGACACTCGCAAGGGCCCGGTAGATGCGCGTTCCGCTGTTTGCCAGTCCCGGACAAACGAGTCGATAGCAGCGACGGACCATTCAGGTTCAGGCAGAGAAAAACGAGAACAGGAAAGGAACATGAACATGTCTGACAAGACTCCCGAATACTCGCAGTTCGTTGCCACCCGCCAGGACAACCTGGGCAAGCTGGTGAACGCGCTCCGGTCGGACCCCGCCCTCTTCAAGGAGTTCGGCGAGCGTCCCGCGGACGTGGCCAAGCGGTACGAGCTGTCGCTGGCGCGCGACGAGGCCCAGAAGATCACCGACCTGGTGATCGCCAATCCGAATGCCGGCGAGCTGGATCCGGGCCTGCTGGAGGCGGTGGCCGGTGGAGAGGACGACGAGGTCGAGGTCAACGTTGGCTGCCCGAAGGTCAACGTCAACAAGTGCAGCAAGTAGAGGTCTGAACGGACCAGAAGCTTCCGGGACAAATGGGCTTGCTCGCCAGTCGGGCAAGCCCGTTTGTGTGAACACGACTGGAGGCGGAAAACAGCATGGAAACACCTTCCGACGGTCCTGACGCCTGGAATCGCTTTCTCGAGGCCGACTGGATGAGGCGTCCCACCCTGATCGAGGGCGTCGTGGGCGAGGACTTCGTCAGCGAGGACGACATCTTCCAGGCCGTTCTCGAGGCGGTCCGGGAGAACCGCGGGGCTCGCCGCGACAGTGGGATGCAGATATTCGTGCAGAACGCGACCCTGGTGTCGAACCTGGGCAAGGTCGTGCCGGTGGCCGAGGACCGCTGCTTCGAGGGATATGCCGCCCGGCTGCGCCGGGAGCACGGTATTGGTGAGTTCGGCCTGCAGATCGACAACGTTCATCTGCGAAACCCATCGGTGATGACCAAGGTGATGCCGGTGTTCCGCCGTGTGTGCGATCACGTCGGCATCCCGATGACCGGGGCCTACGTGGACGCCTTCATCGGGAACTACGCCTGCACCCCGTTCGGTGTGCACCGGGATCCGGTCCACGACTTCATGTTCATGATCAAGGGCCAGCGGCGAATGCGGCTCTGGTCGCCGGAAGCGGCCGCGGCGTGCGGGATCGAGGAGCGCCTCCTGGATTACCGGGACCACGTCGGCACCGGCCTGCAGATCGACGCCCGCCGGGACAGCATCATCTACTGGCCACCCAGCTACTGGCACGTCGGCGAATCGACCGGCCTCAGTGTTTCGATGAACGTCAATTTCATGGGGGCCAGCCAGACGGCCGACGACTGGACGAACATCGCGCCCCTCTTGAACCTCATCCGCCGGCAGAAGCCCTGCCGATCGATGCGCCCCTTTCCGGCCTTTGCGCGCTTTCAGGCGTCGCAGCGATCGGGCGAGCTCCCGGTGCCGGACAGCCTGCACGAGGCCATCCATCGGATCCGGGAGGCCTGCACTTCCCAGTCGTTCGCCCGGACCGTAGTGGCAGAGTGGCTGGCCCACCTCTCGCGCGAGGGCTTCGTGACCGAACATCGCCGGCGCACGTCTCAGGGTCAGGCAGCGCTGGCCAGGGACGCGGTGGTCAGGGCGCGAGTCCCCCTTTACTGGACGCGCCACGAGGGCTGCCTGCTCTGGGCGTGTCAGGGACGGTCGGGCGAGCTCGACGGCCGGAACGGGGCAGATCGCCTGCTTGGCCGCCTGGCCGCCGGTGCCCCCGTGCACGTGTCGGCGTTGCTGGGCGAATCGGACACCACCCACCTGCGGGCGTTCCTCGAGGAGCTGGTGACGATCGGGGCCCTGGAGTGTCTGGCTCCGGAGCGGCTGGCCGACGCCCAGGTTGCGGCCGGGTAGCCCATGACCGCCAGCGCCGCCTTCTGGAGCTCTCAGGGCGCGACGGCGCCGATGGTCGCCGAGCTGGGGGATGCCTGCGGGAATCGCTTCGCGTTCGCCGATCTCCCGGGGCAGTACCCGCTGGAGGACGAGCCCTCCGCGGTTTCCTGGGCGGAGTGGCTGGCGCGCGACCGGGAAGGCTCGGTCTACCAACGGCTGCGCGAACGGCTGGTGGAGCTGCAGTTCCCTATCCGCACGGGCATCAGCGAGAGCGAGCTGTACCGAGCGGTGACCAGACGCGGCCAGCGACACCCGGACCCGGACGCCGACGGCGGACTGGCGCTCATCGACCCCGCCGGGCTGAAGCTCTGGATCCAGCAGACCCCGGCCGGGCGCATTCCGATCATCCAGACCGCCCGCCGCGACGACTTCGTCAAGCTGGTGCAGGCGCTCACCCGGCGCAACGAGCCGCTGCCGGTTCCCGCTGCCATGGGGGCCTGCATCGTCTCCGGATACAACGACTGGGGACGGATAGAGGCCCTCCGCCGTGACTGGGAGCAGGGACGGGAGGCGGACCCTTCGCTGGCGCCCTGGAGCGATCGTTTCAAGGAGCTGGCCCGCCAACCGGCGCTGTTCCAGGCGCGGTTCATCCTGCTCAGCTCCGGTGCCTACAGCGCGGTGGCCGCCGAACAGGTCGGACTGAGCTCCGCCGAGTGGGAGAGGAAGTCCGCGATCATCCGCCGCGAGCACGAGTGCACGCACTATTTCACCCGCCGGGTCCTGGGATCGATGCGCAACGCGCCCGGCGACGAGATCATCGCCGACTACATGGGTCTGGTGGAGAGCGAGGGACGTTATCGGGCCGATTGGTTCCTTCGCTTCATGGGCCTGGAGGAGTTCCCGCGCTACCGCACTGGTGGGCGGCTGGAGAGCTATCGCGGCGACCCGCCGTTGTCGGAGGGCGCATTCTCGGTGATGCAGTCGACGGTGAAGCGGGCGGCGCACAACCTCGAGGTCATCGACGCCATCAGGATGGAGCGCGGTGGACTGTGGACGGTCGCAGCGAAGGCGCGGCTGATCATCGCGCTGGCGCGGCTGGGGCTTGAAGGTCTGGCCGCGGCAGGGGCCGGCGAACGCTTCGTCCGCGTGCTCGGCATGTGAAGAACAGACGAGCGGCGGCGGCCTCGTCGCAGCCGCAGTTTGCGGCAATCGGGAGGCAGTGGACCCGTGCAAGAGTGCGAGCTCGTGAACATCGGATCGCGGACGGACTTTCACCCGGGCGAGGAGCCGCATCTGCCTGTGGCGAGGCTGGTGGCGGCGCGCGCCGCCGAACGCTGGGGCGGCGATCAGGGCGCCACCATCGTGGGACGCCATCCCAGTCTGGCGGCGGCGCTGGATCAAGCGGCGCGCTTCGCCCGTTGCGACAGCCCCGTGCTGATCACCGGCGAAACCGGAACGGGGAAAGAGCTGTTTGCTCGGGCGGTGTATCTGCTGTCTCCCCGGGCCAAGGCGCCGATGATCACCGTCAACTGCGCGCAGTACCAGGAAGGACAGATCATCGCCAGCGAGCTGTTCGGACACAAGCGGGGCAGCTTCACCGGAGCGGTGTCCGATCACCGCGGGATCTTCGAGTCTGCCGACGGCGGGGTGGTGTTCCTCGACGAGGTGGGTGAGCTGTCCCTGCAGGCCCAGGCCATGTTGCTGCGGCTGCTGAGCGAAGGAGAGATCGTGCCGGTGGGCGAGACCCGGGCCCGCCGGGTCAACGTGCGCACGGTGATGGCCACCAACCGCAATCTGAAGGAGATGGTGGACGCCGGACGATTCCGCGCGGATCTCTTTTACCGGATTCGCCACCTGCATGTAAGCGTGCCCCCTGTGCGCGCGCGGGGCGACGACTGGATCCTCATCCTCGAGCACTACCTGGGCCGACTGACCCAGGGGCGCGGGCGCAAGCAGTTCTCCAGCGCCGCCCTGGCGATGCTGGCGCCGCACGACTGGCCGGGGAACGCCCGGGAGATCCGGGGGGTGGTCGACACCGGTTTTCATCTGTCCGAAGGGGAGCTGATCGAGCCGGCGGACTTCGCCAATTCGCTGGAAATGGCCGCACGCAGTCTGGAGATGGCGGCGGTCCCGCTGGACCTGGCGCCCGCCGCCGAGACCGCCAGCATCTTCTCGCGGCTGCTGGCGGGCGCGGGGACCTTCTGGGATCTCGTGCATCAGCCCTACATGGACCGGGAGCTCAACCGGTCGCAGGTGCGGGAGGTGGTGGCGCTGGGTCTGGGCCGCAGCGGGGGCAGCTACAAGCGGATGCTCGGCACCTTCGGGTTGCCGCTGAGCGACTACCTCAAGTTCATGGACTTCCTTCGCCACCACCGGCTGAAACCGGGTGATCAGGCGCCGGCAGAAGATCCGCGATCGAATCTGGGCTCTATCGGATAGCGATCGGATTCGGGTGGGCGCCGCGATTGCCGAGCGCCCCCGCCAAGGTCGACCCGCGGGCAGGCGGTCCGGTGCTTGCAACCGGAGGCAGCATGAACGATCGGCAAGAAGATGGTGCGATGCTGCTGGAGGAGCTGGAGGTCGTGGTCGGTGGCCTGAGCAGACCGTGGGCAGGTTTCTGGCAGCCCTCGGATCTGGCGGCGTCGGTCAACACGCCCAGCGATCAGGACGTGACCGCGGTGATGCCCTGCCCGGTCCCGGAATCGTGAAACCGTCGCTACATGTGGGCCAGATGTCTGTCCGCGGCCGCTTGCTGGTTCGTGCTCGCTGGCGGTACCGCCTGGTCGGCCGAGTCGATCGATCTCGAGCGGATCGTGCGCGCCACCTTGACCGGTAACGCCGACCTGCAGCTGGCGGCCGTCAATCGCGAAGCCGCCCGGGCGGCCTGGCTGGAAGCGGCCGCCCCGTTCGACAGCGCTCTGGTGCTGTCCGGCTCGCAGGGGCGCAGCTACGAGTTCGCTGCTCCGCCAGGCCTGCTCGGACCGCCCCTGCTGCTGGAGCAGCGGCAGCTGGCCGCGGTGGCCAGCAAGCGCTTCCGGAGCGGTATCGCGCTGTCCCCCGGCGTGACCACCACCCAGGTGCACCTCCACTCGGCCCCCGTCAGCGACTACACCCGCACGTCGGCGCTACTGAAGCTGGAGGTGCCTCTCCTGCGGGATCTGGGTGGAACGGTCACCCGGGCGGCGGAGGAGGCGGCCCGGGTCGAGCACGTCGCTGCCGGATTCGACGAGCAGCAGGCCGCGGCCGAGGCGGTGTTGCGGGCAGCGGAGAGCTACTGGGGCTACCTGGCGTCCACCCGCCGGCTGGACGTGCTGACCGCCTCCGAGGATCGCGCCCGCCGGACGGCCGAGGAGATCGCCGTTCTGGTCAAGGCGGACGAGCGGACCCGTTCGGACCTCGCCCAGGCCCAGGGCACCTTGGCCTCCCGGCGCGCCACGCGGATCGGCGCAGAACAGAACGCGGTGCTGGCCTGGACCGAGATCGCCGTCCTGATCGGGGCGCCGGCGAACGAGGTGAGTCCCCTGCCCCGCGCGTCCACCGATTTCCCGCCGACACCGGCGGCGGTCGACGACCAGGCCCTGCGGGGATGGACCGAGCGCGCGATGCAGGCGCGGTCGGACGTGGCGGCGGCGCAGGCGCGGGTGGGCGGCGCCCAGACCGTGGTGAAGGCCCGGCGCAACGAGCTGTTGCCCCGGCTGGATCTGACGGCCACCGCCGGGTTCAGCGCCCAGGAGATCGGCCCCGGCGTCGGCCGCATCGCTGATTCGCTGTACCGGGACGTGCCCGGCGTCGAGGGGCTGGTGCAGCTGACCCTGGAGCTCCCCCTGGTGCGCAGCGGGGCCCGCGGCCGGCTAGCGGGGGCCAGCGCCGACCAGCAGCGCGCCCAGATCGTCGAGCAGGATCTGCGACGGCGGATCGGGATCGGCGTGGTCAGCGCGATCGAGGTCATCCGCCGGAGTCGACAGGCGCTGGAGGAGTCGCAGCGGGCGGTGATGCTGCTGCAGCAGACCGAGGAGTCCGAGAAGAGAAAGTTCAAGCTGGGAGCGTCGACCCTGCTGGCCGTGATCCAGGCCGAGGACTCGCTCACCGCCGCCCGCTTGACGCTGATCGAGGGACAGCGCGCCCTGGCGGTGGCCATCGCCAACCTGCGTTTCGAGACCGGCACCCTGGTGCCGGCGGCGGCGCCGGAGTCGCGGATGGCCCGCGTCTCGCAGGTCGTGCCCGCGTTGCTGACGTTTCCCTGAGGACCGACAGGAATGGACCGATGAAGCAAGAACAGATCTTCCGCAAGGTGGCGCTCGACCGCCTGGCCTCACCCGAACAGCTTGACCAGCTGCTGCCGGTCACCGACCGGAAGGGATGGGTCGCCCTCACCGGACTGGCGACCGTGCTGGCGGTGGCGCTGGTCTGGGGGGTGCTCGGGCGCATTCCCCAGAACGTCAGCGGCACCGGGATCCTGGTCAAGAGCGGCGGCGTCCTGGACGTGTTGCCGGTCGCGTCCGGTCTGATCACCGACGTCGCGGTCAGCGTCGGCGATTCGGTGGTGGAGGGCCAGGTGGTGGCCCGGATCGCCCAGCCCGAAGTCTCCGCGCGCAGGCGCCAGGCCAAGGCGGTCCTGGCCGAGCTGCGCGATCGGCACGCCCAGCTGGTGCAGTTCGGCGACAAGAACCTGACTTTGCAGGCCGAGAACCTGGCGCGTGCGCGGGCCGCCGTGGAGCAGTCGATCGTCGGCGCACGAGCGGTGGTGCGATGGAGCGCCCGCAAAGCCCAGATCCAGACCGGCCTGGTCGAGCGCGGGTTGCTGCTCAAGGAGACGCTGCTAGAGACCTTGCAGAAGCGACAGGCCGCGGACGAGCAGATCAGCAAGGGCAAGAGCGAGCTGGCCCAGATCGCGGTCAAGGAGCTGGAGCTGCGCAACCAGCAGCAGCAGCAGATCGCCGAGAGCCAGGCCAAGGTGGCCGACGCCGACCGCCTGGTGCAGGTGACGTCGCGTGAGCTCGAGACCAAGAGCCGGGTGGTCTCGCCTTACACCGGGCGGATCCTGGAGATCCTGGCCAATCAGGGGATGGTGGTCGCCACCGGCGAGCCGGTGATGCGCCTGGATCTGTCCGGGCGAACCGTGCGCGGTCTGGAAGCGGTCATCTTCGTGCCCTCGTCCCAGGGCAAGCAGGTGCGGGTCGGCATGCCGGTGATGATCGCGCCCGCCACCGCGAAGAAGGAGGAGTACGGAATGATGCTGGCCCGGGTGACCTCGGTGTCGGACTTTCCCACCACCCTCAAGGCCATGCAGCGGGTCCTCAAGAACGAGCGGCTGGTGGACACCCTGGCCGGCGCCGATGCTCCTTACGAGGTCCACGTGGATCTGATCGTCGACCCGACCACCGTGAGCCAGTACAGGTGGTCCTCGTCCAAGGGTCCTCCGGAGAAGATCCGCAGCGGCACCCTGGCCTCGGCGGACATCGCGGTGGCCTACCGGCGGCCGATCCAGCTGCTGCTGCCGCTGTTCCGGAAGAAGGCGAACCTGTGAGCGCGACGGCTGCACCCGTGGCCGCATCGGCAACGGAGCCCCAGAAACCTGCCCGCCGGGTGGCCACGCCCACCATCCTGCAGATGGAGGCGGTCGAGTGCGGAGCCGCGTCGCTGGCCATGATCCTGGCCCACCACGGCCGCATCGTGCCCCTCGAGGAGCTGCGGGTGGAGTGTGGCGTCTCCCGGGACGGCAGCAAGGCCAGCAACATCGTGAAGGCGGCCGAGCGCTACGGTCTGACCGCCAAGGGCTTCAAGCGCGAGCCGCAGGCCCTGCGCTTCATGAAGCCGCCGATGATCCTGCACTGGAACTTCAACCACTTCGTGGTGCTGGATGGGTTCAGCCGCAAGGGGGTTCACCTCAACGATCCGGCCCGCGGACCGGTCACCCTCACCGGCCAGGAGCTGGACGAAGCCTTCACCGGCGTGGTGTTGACCTTCCAGCCGACCGAACGCTTCTCGCGGGGCGGAGAAGGCCCCAGCCTGCTGGCGGCCCTCCGCCGCCGGCTGTCCGGCACGCGCGCGGCCCTGGCGTTCGTCATCATGGCCGGGCTGGCCCTGGTCCTGCCCGGGCTGGTGGGCGCCACCTCTCCCCGGGTGTTCGTCGATCAGGTGATCGTGCGCGGCTTGAAGAGCTGGGCCGGCCCGCTCACCATCGCCATGCTGGCGGCGGCGGTCTTCATCGGGGCGCTGAACCGTCTGCAGCAGCGCTATCTGCTGCGCCTGGAGAGCCGACTGTCGCTGGCCGGCTCCGGCCAGTTCGTCTGGCACGTGCTCCGGCTTCCCATCCGCTTTTTCACGCAGCGGTTCGCCGGTGACATCGCCGCCCGGGTCATGCTCAACGACAAGGTCAGCCGGCTGCTGTCCGGCGATCTGGCCAACACCATGGTCAGCCTGGTGGTGATCGGGTTTTACGGGGTGATGCTGTTCAAGTTCGACGTCACTCTGTCCATCATCGGGGTGGCCACCGCCCTGCTGAACCTGCTGGCGCTGCGCTACTTTTCCCGGCGCCAGCTGGTGCTCACCCAGCGCCTGGGTCGCGACCGGGGCGCCATGATGGGCGCGGCCATGGGTGCCCTGCGCACCATCGACACGCTGAAGGCGACCGGCCGGGAGTCGGACTTCTTCGCCCGCTGGGCCGGGTACCAGGCCAAGGCGGCTGGCGCCGAGCTGCAGATCCAGCTGCCGGGAATTCTCCTGTCCGTCATCCCGCCGTTCCTGGTGGCGGTGAACTCGGCCCTGATCCTGGGGATCGGCGGGGCGCGCATCATGGACGGCCGCCTCACGGTCGGCATGTTGATCGCGTTTCAGGCGCTGCTGTTCGCGTTTTTGGGTCCGTTCAACCAGATGGTGGCCCTGGGCACGACTGTCGAAGAGGTGAAGGCCGACATGACCCGGCTGGATGACGTCTTGCGGGCGGAACGGGACCCCGGCACCGACAACGACGCCCCCGTCGAGGCCGGCAGCGCGAAGCTCTCGGGCGCGATCGAGGTCCGCGGCATCAGCTTCGGCTACAGCCCGCGCGAACCGCCGCTGATCGAGGACCTGAGCCTGACCCTGAAGCCCGGCAGCCGGGTGGCCCTGGTGGGAGGGTCCGGCTCGGGCAAGAGCACGGTGGCCCGGATCGTCGCCGGCCTGGAGCGCCCCTGGACCGGAGAGGTGCTGTTCGACGGCCTGCCGCGCCACGAGATCCCCCGCGCCATCCTCATCCAGTCCCTGGCGGTGGTCGATCAGGAGATCTGTCTGTTCGGGGACGACATCCGCAACAACATCACCCTCTGGGACGGCACCCTGAACGATGCCGATCTCACGGCAGCGGTCCGGGACGCTTGCCTGAGCGAGGATCTGGCCGCTCGCGCCGGCGGGCTGAGCGCGGCGGTGGAGGAGAGCGGGCGCAACTTCAGCGGCGGGCAGCGCCAGCGCCTGGAGATCGCGCGTGCGCTGGCCATGAATCCCACCATCCTGGTGCTCGACGAGGCCACCAGCGCGCTCGATCCCACCACCGAGAAGATCGTGGATGACAACATCCGCCGCCGGGGCTGCACCTGCCTGATGGTCGCGCACCGGCTGAGCACCATCCGCGACTGCGACGAGATCCTGGTCATGGACCGGGGAAAGATCGTCCAGCGCGGCACCCACGCGGAGATGATCGACATGCCGGGTCCTTATCGAACCCTGATCTCGGCGGACGGATAGATCGCCATGACCACACGTGACAGAGCGGACTTGCCGTTTGCCAGCGACCCGGTCGAGGTGGGAGCCAACCAGGGCTTCACCGCCGCCGAGGGGAGGGCCTGGTATGTCGAGAGCGGCGCCCTCGATCTCTTCCGGGTAGCCAGCGGGGGCGGACGGCGCCGGCACGTGTTGCGGGTGCCGGCCGGTGGTCTGCTGGTCGGTATGGCTTCCGGTCAGCCGGCCGACGGTTCATTCGTGGCCGTGGCCACCAGCGGGACCCGCCTGATGGCCGGCTCGGAGCGCGAGCTGAGCGGCATGCTAGACGACCCCGGGGCGGCGCCGCGGGGCCGGGCGCTGATCGAGGCCTGGGTCGAGCAGCTGTACCGGGCGATGGCGCCGACCCGACCTCCGCGGGCGCCGCGCGAGCTCGCTGCCGGTGGCACCCTGACCGTGAGCGAGCCGACGGTCGTGCAGGCGCCGCCCGGCGGATGCTGGGTCCGGGCCGCCTCCGGTCGGGTGGTCATCCTGGGGCGCCCTGCCCTCTGGCTGGGAGGTTTCGCAGCCCCGGTTCCCCTCGCCCGGTCGGCCTGGCTGGAGCTGGAGCAGAACGCGCGCCTGGAGGTGCTGGATCTCGGCACCCTGGACGGGCAGGCGGTGAGCGGGGGGCTGCGGTGGCTCGGACAGCTGCTGGCGGTCCAGCTGGCGGCCCAGGTACACGAGGAGGAGCGCGCAGCCCTGGAGCGGTCGCGGCTGATGTCGCTCGCCCGGTTGAAGACCATGCAGCAGGCCTGCGTCCGGCTGGCGGCCACGGTCGAGCGCACCGCCGGTCCCACCCTGCTCAACATCGCCAGTCCGACGCGAGACGAGGCAGACTCCTTGCTCGCTGCCTGTCAGGTGGTCGGAAATGCCGTGGGGGTGGCGATTCGAGCGCCCACCGAATCGGCCAGCGGCACCTCCCGCGACCGGATGGGAGCGATCGTGCGCAGCTCGCGCGTGCGTCACCGCCAGGTGGTGCTGCGGGGCAAGTGGTGGTCGTCGGACCACGGGCCGATGGTGGCGTCCCTGGCCGAGGGCGGCGGGGCGGTGGCGCTGCTGCCGGGTTCGGGCGGGTACCTGCTGCATGACTTCTCCGACGAGAAGACCGCCAAGCGCGGGCGGCCGGTCGACGACACGGTGGCGGCCTCGCTGAGCCCCTTCGCCCAGACCTTCTACCGACCCTTCCCGGACGAGCCGATCGGGGTGCGCAAGCTTCTCGCCTTCGCCGCGCGCCATTGCGGGCGGGACTTCCTGACCGTCGGGGCCATGGCTGTCATGGTCACGATCCTGAGCATGGCGCCGGCCCTGGCCACCGGACTGCTGTTCAGCCGGATCATCCCGGGCGCGCAGCGCAGTCAGCTGTTCGAGTTGCTGGCCCTGGTGATTGCCTGCGCGCTGGCCAGTGCCGCCTGTTCCATCACCCGCGGGGTGGCGCTGCTGCGTGCCCAGCAGCGCATGGGGGTGGCGGTCCAGGCGGCGGTCTGGGATCGCCTGATGAAGCTTCCCCTCAACTTCTTCCGGCGTTACACCGCTGGCGATCTGGCCAGCCGGGCGATGTCCATCGACGGAATCCAGCAGCTGCTGTCCGGGGTGACGGTGGCCGGGATCCTCAACGGCCTCTCCTCCACCGGCAACCTGTTCCTGATGTTCTGGTACAGCCCGCCGATGGCCGTCCGGGCCACGCTGCTGCTGGCGGTCGCTTTCGTCGTCACCTTCCTGGGCGGCATCCGCCGCCTGCGGCCCGAGCGGGCCGCGACCCAGATGCGCGCCCGGACCGCCGGCCTGACCTTGCAGCTGCTGTCCAGCATCACCAAGCTGCGGGTGGCGGGGGCAGAGGTCCGTGCCTTCGGTCAGTGGGCCAGCCGGTTTGCCCAGCAGCGGCGGCTCCAGTACAAGGCGCGGGCGGCGGCCAACTGGCTGAACGCCTTCAACGGCGCGTTTCCGATCCTCGGTTCGGCGGTGGTGCTGACCGCGGCCCTCCCGTTGCTCGATCCCGCCAGCGGGGGTGAACCGCTGCACACCGGTGACTTCCTGGCCTTCAGCGCCGCTTTCACCGCCTCGCTGAGCGGGCTGCTGGGGATCACGCGCGCGCTGACCGACTCACTGGGCGCGGTGGCTCTGTACGAGCAGGCCGCTCCCATCCTGCAGTCGCTGCCCGAGGTGCAGGTGGGCCGCTCCGATCCCGGCGTCCTGGCGGGCGAGATCGAGGTCCAGCACGCCGTCTTTCGCTACCAGGAGGATGGGCCCCCGATATTGCGAGACATCTCCCTGCAGGTGCGGGCCGGAGAATTCGTGGCCCTGGTGGGGCCGTCGGGGTCGGGAAAGTCGAGCCTCCTCCAGGTATTGCTGGGGTTCCAGACGCTGGAGTCCGGAGCGGTCTATTACGATGGACAGGAGATCCGCGGCCTCGACATCCAGGAGGTGCGGCGCCAGATCGGCGTGGTCCTGCAGAACGGCCGCCTGGTGGTGGGGGACATCTTCCGCAACATCGTCGGCAACTCGAACGTCAGCCAGGAGCAGGCCTGGGAGGCGGCCAGCATGGCCGGCATCGCCGACGACATCCGGGCCATGCCCATGAAGATGCATACGGTGATCGGCGAGGACGCGCAGACGCTGTCGGGCGGACAGAAGCAGCGGCTGATGATCGCGCGGGCGATCGTGGGCCGGCCGAAGATGCTGTTTCTGGACGAGGCCACCAGCGCGCTGGACAACCGAACCCAGGCGATCGTCACCCGCAGCCTCGAGCAGCTGAAGGCCACCCGCATCGTCGTGGCCCACCGTCTGTCGACGATCATCAACGCCGACCGGATCTGCGTGATCGAGAAGGGGCGCCTGGTGCAGGAGGGGAGCTACCGCGAGCTCATGAAAGAGCGGGGCGCGTTCGCAGAGCTGGCCCGGCGACAGCAGGCCTAGTGCCGACAGGAGACCTCATGTTCCCGATTCCGTCCCGACCTCAGCCACATCGTGCCCTCGCCGGCCTGTTGATGCCGCTCGCTGTCGCCCTGATGGCCTCGCTGGGCGGCTGCTCGCGGCGACCACCGGCCAGCGAGGAGCGTGCCCGGCTGGCCCGGGCAGCCAGCGAGGTCACGGTGGCGGTGGTGTTCCCCTGGGCCCGCATACCCAACATGCGGTACGGCGACGGATTGCAGCTGGGGGCCGACGAGATCAACCGGTCGGGCGGCATCAACGGCCGCCCGCTGCGGTTGAGGAGGTACGACGACCAGGGCTCGGTCGACGAGGGCGTGCTGATCGCCCAGCAGATCGCCGCCGACCCGCAGGTGATGGCCGTCATCGGACACCTGCAGTCGTATGTCACAGCGCCGGCGGCTGCCATCTACGAGGCGGCCGGGCTGGTCATGATCGCGCCCACCGCCACCGACCCGGCGTTGACCGAAAACGGGTACCGCCGCGTGTTCCGGGCCACTTACACCGACGTCGACACCGGGCAGCGGCTGGCCGAGTTCATGGGGCGCCGGTTCCGCCGGGTGGCGATCTGCTACGTGCGCAACATGTATGGGCGCGGGCTGGCCAATGCCTTCGAGCGCCGGGCCGGCGAGCTGGGCGTGGTGATCGTGGATCGACAGTCGTACGACCCGGGTGAGCGGGTGACCGGCCGTAGCTTCTCGACCATTGTCGAGGACTGGCGCACCTTGGAGCTGGACGCCGTGTTCCTGGCCGGTGAGGTTCCGCCGGCCGCGCTGTTCGTGGCGGAGGCTCGGCGGCAGGGACTGAGCGTGCCGATCGTCGGCGGCGACGCCCTGAGCACGACGGACCTGATGTCGATTGCCGGGGCGGCCGCGGAGGGCGTGGCGGTCACCACGTTCTTTCACCCGGACGAGCCGCGCCCGGCGGTGCAGGAGTTCTGCCGGAAGTTCGAGGCCCGCCATCAGGCCAGTCCGGATGCAGCGGCGGCGATCGGTTACGACGTCGTTCATCTGCTCGCCCGGGCCATGCGCCAGGCGGGATCGGCACATCCGGATGCCGTCGCCCGGGCGTTGCGGAGCGGGACGGTCCTCGACGGCGTCACCGGCCGCTTCCAGTTCGACGAGCAGGGGGCGGCGATCGGCAAACATCCAGTGATGATGATCGTGGAGGGCAACCGCTTCGCATTCGCCGCCGAGGAACCGACGCCCGGGAAGGAGACGGAGGCGCCGGTGACCGGGGAGCCGCCTGCCTCCCCGCTCGATCACGCCGGCCCCGGTTACAGCATGCGCCCGCAGTGAGCGCGCGGAGAGCGCTGTTCGAAGGAGAGGTAACCCTTCGCCTCGAGCACCGATCCCTCTTCGATCCGTAGCTTCACGTGATTGAGGCGGCGGACCAGATAGACCGGCCAGAGCTGGTGGCACAGCCGCGTCTGGCGCACGCCCGGCCAGCGTCCGAGGGCATCGGCCTTGGCGGGCCCGCAGAGTCCCGCTGCCACCAGACGGTGCAGCAAGGGAGTCTCCCGGATCACGCCCCGCAGCTGTGGCCGGCGCTGGAAGGTCAGCTCGATTCCGATCCCCGCTGCCAGGTGCCGACGGCCGTCGAGGTGGCAGACCAGGGGAAGCTCGGGGCAGCCGAGCGCCTCGAGGACGTCGACCGCGCTTTCACCGGCGCGGGCTTCCGGCAAGCGGCGAAGGAACTGCTGCAGGTCCTGCCGGGCGGGGTGCCAGGAGCACAGCCGCGGCACCACCGCGGCCCGGGCGGGGTCGCAGCCCACCGCCAGCAGACGCGAGGACGGCGGCAGGACCCCCAGCGCGGCGCTCAGCGCGCGCCCCGGGGCGGGCAATCCGAGCAGGGAAAAAGTCTCGGCGATCAGTGTCACCACCTCGGCCGCCGCCGCCGGCCACGACCTTCGCAACTCGAGGAAGAGGCGGGGCGTGGGCATGGCACCGGCCGGTCGATCCTGATCGAGATCGAGCTCGAGCCACAGGGCCTTGAGCGCTGTCGCCAACCGGCTGTCCCCTTGCCATCGGCCGAACAACGCCGAGATGCCGTCCCAGGATCTCCACGGGAAGGCGGATCCGCTCCCCGCGGCTTCGCGATCGACGCGGATGAGCAGGTCGACCCGGGCGTTGTCCCCCAGGCGGCATTCCAGATGCATCTGCCGGGTGAGAGCGGCTGGCAGGAGACTCGCGACCGCCTGGATCCTGCGGAGAGCGGCCTCATCCAGCAGTGCCGACGGCAGCGCCGGCAACACCTCCTGGATGGTGTCACAGAGAGGAAAGAGCATCGCGGTTGATCCACCAGCAAGCCCGATGCCGCGATCGGGCTCATGTCGTCGTGGAGCTCCCGCCTGCGGGTGGAGCCAGGCCTCTATGCAAGCCAGCCGACCGGCGCGTCGGCGGGCCGAAGCGGATGGAATTCTGTTTGCACGAAACCTGGGCTCAATGACCCAGACACCACGGCCTCTGCGTGTTCTGTACGCCTTCGACCGGGCCCCCTACCCCCTTCACTACAGTGGCGGGGCAGAGCGATCCTGCCACGAACTGATGGGGGCGCTGGCCGCCCGGGGCTCGCCCGTGATGGTGGTCGGCTCGCGGCGCGTATTCGAGCGCGCGGAGCTGAGCGGGGAGGACGAACGCCGCCTGGGGGTGCGCGCGCTCGAGACCGCCGAGGACGGGGTGGTCTACGATTGCGGTTACCCGGTGTGGGTCCTGGAGGGCGACTTCGAGGCCGGGCTGCGCCGGCGGATGGCGGAATTTGCGCCCGACATCGTCTGCACCCACCTGAATCGTGCCCTCAGCATCGTGCGCCTGGCCAGGGACGCCGGGGCGGTGCCGGTCTGGTTCGTGCGGGACGCCGAATGTTTCGTGCATCCCGAAGCCCACCTGCAGGAGGCGCGGGCGCTGGGCACCCGGCTGATGGTCAGCTCGCCCTTTCTCTGGAACCACCTGCTGACCAGACACGGTGTCGACAGCACCGTCTGCCATCCGCTGGTGGATCCGGTGGCATGCACCTCGCCCCGGACCGGTGACTTTGTCACCATGATCAATCCCGTCGTCCCCAAAGGCGTGGGCATCTTCGCCCGCATCGCGGAACGGATGCCCGAGCTGCCCTTCCTGGCCGTCGAGGGCTGGAAGACCGACAGCGAACACGTCGAGCAGGAGCGCGAGCTTCTGCGGCCCCTTGCCAACGTGCACTTCATGCCCGCGACGGCTGACGTGCGGGAGATCTTTGCCCGGACCCGTTTGCTGCTGGTCCCCTCGCTGTGGCTGGAAGGGTTCGGGCGCGTGGCGCTGGAGGCGCAGTGGAGCGGGATTCCCGTGGTGGCGAGCCGGCGCGGCGGGCTGGCCGATTTTCACGAAGGAATCGCCCTGGTGGAGGAGTACCTCAATCCGGAAGCCTGGGTGCGCACCATCCGGGCGATCCTGGGCGACCTGACCCTCTACGATCGGCTGAGTCACACGGCCCGGCGACACGCGCAGCGGGCCGATCTGTCCCGGGAGCACGTGGTCGACACCTTCCTCCGCGCGGTCAGGCCGCTGCCCGCAACAGGCCGAGCAGCTGTCGACCGACCGTCGACGGATCGTAGAGCGAACGAAGCCTCCGACTCGCGTGAGCGGCCCGGGCCAGCCGGTCCGGCGTGAGCGTCTCCAGACAATCGCGCAGCTGCGCGGCGCTGTTGCCGTAGTCGATTGCCGCCTCCCCCAGAACCTCCTTCAGGAAGGGCCAGGCGGAGGCGAGCGCCGGCAACCCCTGCCCCACCACGTCGCCCACCGTGCCCGTGGTCAACATGCCCGTCTCCGCGAACGGCAGCACCAGCACGTCGATGGTGGCCAGGCGGCGGTCGTATTCATCCCGCGGGACGAAGGCATACGGCAAGGCGCGGATGCGCGGGTCGGGCGCTATCTGCTCACGCCGCCCGAGCGACAAGATCAGCAGCTCGACGTCGGATCGGCGGCAGCCCCTCACCGCCTCGACCACCAGATCGATCCGTTTCTCCTGGCGGGGCGCGCCGATGATCCCCAGCCGGAGGACACCGGAACGGAGCCCCAGCTCTCGTTCGATCGCCGCTCGATCCGCTGTCTCCCGTTCGCTCCCGCCGCCGAAATGAGGGTGCGGGACGACGGCGTGGAGGGCGTCAGGGCGGAAGGGGTAGCGGGCCAGCGCCTGCTCGCGCCCCCAGTGGCTGTGATGAGCGACCGCCGCCGCGGCCTGCGCCCAGGCCCGGTAGATCTCGTCGGAGCGCGGGTCGCGGTCGTGTGGCTGGAGGTTGTGCATCGTCCAGAGCACGGGAACCCGGGCCTCCTCGAGCGCCGACAGGAGCCGGCGGTGCAGCGCCAGATCGAGCGGCACCCATTCGGGCCAGTGCTGGTGAAAGACGTCCGCCTGGCCGACCAGCTCCCGGAGGGCGGCATCGGTCGGCGGCAAGAGGTCGGGCAGCCTCCGCTCCACGACGTCGTCAGCCAGGGTGTCGTAGATGGTGCGGTGGTAGTGGTGGTCGGCTGTGCCGGCGTAGGTCATCACCCGCAGCCGGGGCGTCATGGACCAGGAGAAGGCGACCGATGAGGTCGGAGCGATGGCCAGCTGGTGCACCACCGGCAGCTCGCCCCAGAACGATCGCCAATCGCTCATGCCGTCGGTGTCCACCACGGTGACGGTGCTGGGCAAGGGACAGTGGTAGGCGACGCGCAGGGGACGGTCTTTCGCCTCGGCGATCTGGAACCCCACCGCCAGAGCCGGATGGTCGAAGTCCAGCCGCTCTTCGGCCCCGAAGGTGGCCCCATCGACCGAGAAGCGGACCCTGCGCTTGCCCGTCAGCGGGCGGCCGGTGCGCTCGCCGTCGTAGTCGCCCGCCACCGGCCAGCCTTCGAACGTCAGCTCCAGCGCGCCGGGCGACTTCGACACCGCCACCGGCAGACCCGCGCCCACGTGACGGCCGGCCTTGCCGAGCACGAACGGAACCGCCACCGGCTGGTCGCTGCCCACCTGACCCTCGAACAGCCCCGGGCTGCGGGGGGCGGGAAGGTAGTCGCTGAGCGTGCCGCCGGTGACCGGCAGGGCGAAGCTCAGCTGCCTCGACCGGTAGCTCCAGACGCAGGCATTGCGGTCCCGGTCGAACCAGATCAGCTCGTCGCAGTCCGGGAAGGCCTCGTCCGGCGCGGCGGCCTCGACGGGAGGCGCCGCCCGCAGCTGGCGGGCCGATTCGGCCAGCTTTCCGAGGATATCGAAGGTCAGTTGCAGGCGGCGGTACGGTCCGCGGTAGGGGTCCGAGGAGCGGCGCTGATGGGCGGTGGTCACGCCGCCGTGTCCGAACCAGCTCTTCATGCTCCGCTGCGCGTTCTCCGCCAGGGCCAGCCAGACCGCGGGCACGGAGGTGAGTTGCCGGCGCACCGCCATCGCCCCGAGCTCGATGGTGTGACACACGCCCAGAGCGCCGGTGGACCGACCCCAGCTCATGGCGCAGCCATCCTTCGAGGCCACCCGCCGCACCCAGTCCAGCATCTCGCGGGCGCCCTCCTCCCAGACCGGCCCGAGCCGGTCGGCGATCGGCTCGCAGAAGAGATACGTGTCGGCCGAGTAGAGGTCGTAGCGGCCCTGGCCGACGGGTGAGTCGTCCAGCCGTCCGGGGCGCTCGGCCAGCATCCGGCGGGTTCGCTCCAGCATCTCGTCCAGCAGAGCCGGATCGTGCGGAATGCCCAGCCGCTGGCGGGCGACCTCGCACCGCGCGAGGACGGCGGCGTAGTTGCGGGGCAGACGTCCGGCGCGCAGCCGTGCGGCCCAGGCGGTCGAGTCGCAGGCCATCACCAGGTTCGCGATCTCCAGGTCGGAGGCGCCGGCCAGCAATTCGTTGTCGCCGATGGGTCCGAACCGGCCCAGCGTTTCGGCCACCCGATAGGAGAAGAACGTGTGGGTGGTCGGGCCATGCACGGTGCGCAGGACCCGGCGCAACGATTCGAGGATGGAAATTCCGGCCAGCTCGCGGATTCCATTTTCCCGGAGCAGCCCCAAGGTGAAGGCCAGGTCCGCGCGGGCGTCGGCCCCTACCGGATGGCCGGCGTAGTGCCAGGGCAGGTGAAAGCCCCTCATGTACGACGCTTCCGCGAGCCGCAGCTGCTCGACGGTGTCGGCCAGCAAGCGTTCGGACAGCTCCCGGGTGTTCACGGCGCGCTTCCGGGCTGCTTAACATGCGCAGGCGCCGACGACCGCGCAGCATAATGCTGCGCCGGTCGCGGCCGGATCGGCTTGAGCCGCCGCCACCGACGCACATATCCTTCTGGGCGTGTTCGGCGCCCCACGGCTGCGACGCTGGATCCAGCACCTGCGCCAAAGCGCGCTCTACTGGCAGATCATCGGGAACTGGAGGCCGTGGCTGCTGCACCACCTCTTTCCTCCGGTCCTGGACCGGCTGCAACGGGCGCTGCTGGATCAACTTCGTGACCGCGGCATCGCCTTCACGACCGTCGCGCAGATCGGGGCCGAGGCCGGCTTTGCCGAGCTGGAGGCCTGGGTGCGCTGTTACGACGCCGCCATGGGGCGCGAGCTGGCCCAGCGGCGCACGCATGCCGCCGATCCCGGCTTCAAGACGTACCTGGTCGAGATGATGGGCAAGCGCCCGACCCTCAGCCCGCAGTCGATCGCGGTCCGTTTCAGCCTGCAGCCCGCGATCCTGAACGTGGTCAACAGCTATTTCGGGATGTACACCCGTCTGCGCCAGTTCAACTTCTGGCGCAACTTCGCCAGCTCGGTCCCGCCGCGCAATTCGCAGCTGTGGCACCGCGACCCCGAGGACCTGCGGATCGTGCGGTTGTTCGTCTACCTTTCCGACGTGGATGCCCCTGCCGGTCCGCTCAGCTACGTGCCCGGCACCCACAGCCGGGGTCACCTGCGGGTGCAGCCGGAGTCGTACCGGGAGGATGCCGCCGATCCTCTTCGCAGCACCGATGCCCAGATGAGCGCCGTCGTACCGGCGGACCGGTGGCTGACGGCCACTGGCCCCAGGGGCACCGTGGTGCTCGTGGACACCTCCGGTTACCACAAGGGCGGCCAGGCGCGCGATCGGGATCGGGTCGTGTACACCGCCATGTTCACCTCGCAGCAGAGCCCGCTGCCGGAACACTTCCGCCG
>JBKPRZ010000322.1:0-10553 GCA_046734815.1 Myxococcota bacterium
GGTCGAGGTTGTTCCAGCCGAGGATGTCGCTGACCTCCACCCGGAACATGCGGGCCAGCTCTTCCAGCGTGTCCCCGTCGCAGATCCGGTAAAAGACCTGCTGGCGGTCGGGATACTCGAAGTCGCGGTTGGGCACCGCCACCAGCATGGGAAAGTCGTCGCCCGACCGGCTGCGCGACGGCGGCCCGGCGGTCGGCTCGGCCCGCGTCGGCAGCAGCACGGTCACCCCGCCGCGCACTTCGGAGCTGTCCTTTATCGCGTTCAGCCGGCGCAGCTCGCGGGCGGGGATCCCGTACTTGCCGGCCAGGTCGTCCAGCGACTCGCCCGGGCGCAGGAAATACGTGATCACCTCGTCGGCGGGCGACAGCTGGTCGGCCACCCCCCGGCTCAAGCTGCGGGCCGCGCCCGGCGGCACGCGCAGCTGGTACGACGGCCGGTCGGGGGGCGTGCGGTCGCGCGGCAGCTCGGGGTTGAGCGCCCGCAGGATCTCCACGCCCACGCCCGACGCCCGGGCCAGCGTGGTCAGGGTGGTCCCGGCGCGCACCGCCACCTTCTCGTGCAGCGCCGGCGGCTCGCGCAGCCCCTCGCGGAACCCGAAGGCGCCGGGATTGCGCCCCACCACCGCCAGGGCCAGCACCCGGGCCACGAAGGCCAGCGCCTCGCGCGGCAGGCCATCGCGCCGCTCGCGCAGCTCCTGGTAGTCGGTGGTCCCCAGCTGGGCGATCAGCTGGAACAGCTCCTCGGGCCCCATCTGCTGCGCGGCCAGCACCAGCGGCCACGAGCCCAGCCGCTGGTACAGCTCCTTGCAGCGGCGGGCGGTCGCGATGGCCGACTGCTCCAGATCGCGCCGACCGTCGACCCAGAAGCCGACCTCCAGGCCGTGGGTGCGTCCGACCTCCGCGCTCAGCCGCCAGGGCCCGGCGGTCCCGTCGCTCCACTGCGCGGTCGGGTCCAGCGCGCTCTCGGCCAGGCCCATATAGATGATGTCGCCGGGGACACCCGCGCGTTCGAGGACGGTCTTGAGGCTGCCCTCGTGACGGGTCCGCCGCCGCAGCAGGCTGGTCATGACCGCGCGGCCGCCAGCGTCGCGGGTCAGGTGCTCGACGTATTTGACCACCTCGGGATCCCATCGGATCTCGAGGTCGGTCTCGTCCAGGGTGGAGGCGGCGGCGTCGTCACCGCTGCCGCGCCAGTTGCCCTGGATCCCCGGAGGCAACACACCGTCGGACGCGGCCGCACGCAGGCGGGCCATCGCCGCCCGGCTGAACGCGGTCCGCTCGAACGCCTCCAGCTCACGCACCTCCCAGCTGACCACCACCTCCGGCGCCCAGCTGCCCCGGACCGCCTTGCGCTCGTTGGGGCTGGGGTCGATGCCGACGCTCGCCGGTGACGAGCTGTCTGTGTCGGCGCGCGCCCCACCGGCGCTCAGGGTGGTCAGCAGGACGGCCAGCGCCCAGGCCCAGGTCCGCGGTACGGCGCACAAGGCCGTCGACCGAACCGGGGAGCAGGCCGCTTCAGCCATGAACACCCGATCGTATCGAAGTGGCCAGGGCGCGCAACAAAAGCGTCACCGGGTTCACTTTCGATCGGAAAAGGTAGGCGATTTGCGCGTCGATATGCGTGCCTTTACGGCGGTTTGCCCACCCCCAGGGGGGGTGCTATAAGTCCGTCGCGCGGAGGCGTTCATGCCCAACCTGGGATTTTCCGAGCTGATCATCGTCCTTCTGATTATCGTCGTTGTCTTCGGATCGACGAAGCTCCCCCAGCTGGGCGACGGCCTCGGTCGGGCCATCAAGAACTTCAAGCGAGCCGTCACCAACCAGAACGAGATCGACGTCTCTCCGAAGACTAAAGGTGAGATCCCCGACCCCGAATCCCCCGCTGCTACCAGCACCGCCGACAAGAGCACCAAGAGCAGCGGCTGAGCGCGCAGCACGCATCTTGTACGAAACAGTCGCCAGCGCAGCCGTACGAAGCCGGCGCGGCGACCCCTTCGACCTACGCGCGCTCCTCAAGCTCGGTACGTCACGCGCCCGCGGGTCGTTCACGGAATTCTGATTCCGTAAGTACGCCTAAGTACGGGCGTTTTTGTCTGTGCGCGGACGTGGTCAAGTTACATCTTGACGCAAGTGGCAACATGGTTAATGATTAACGCCATGGTGCGCACGATCAAACGCTACTCGAATCGCAAGCTCTACGACACGACGGACAGCCGTTATGTGACGCTTCAGCAAATCGCCGGCCTCATCCGTAACGGCGACGAGATCCGGGTCATCGACAAGACCACGCAGCAAGATCTGACCGCCGCGACCATGGCTCAGATCATCTTCGAGGAGGAGAAGCGCGGTCCGCGCCTGTCCATCGAAGGGCTGCGTCGGATCATCCGCAACGGCCTGCCCGCGCAGTAGCGCGGCACCGACCGACCGGGGGAGTCCGTAGCTCGGCGCGACGGCGCCTACCGTCGCACCTGCGGCCTACTTCGTTTCGTCCGTGGGCGGCGGCACCACCGCCGGCCTGCCTGGCGATAGCCCTGTCCCGTGCATGCCCGCCGCCGTGCCAGCGCGTGTGCGGCCGAGCGCCGGGAAGCGCGCGAGCGAAGCGAGGTCGGCAGTCACCAGCGGCACGCCCCCGACATCGACAGGTCGCCGTCTTTCCTGTTGCCCGCCCGGCAGCGCGAACACGTGACTCCTTCCGGACCCCGCGCGCCGGTGGGACGGGGGTCGTGTTTCCCCGCAGCCGTGTTTGACCTGTCGGTCGCCGTCTCCTAGTTTCCAGGCCTCGTGTTGTTGCCGGTCGCCGGGATCGTGATCGCAGGTCTGCTGGCGCTGGGTGTGAGCCTGGCGCTGTTCGTGGGCTATCGCTTCGAGCGGTTCGTGGGGTTGCGCTACCTGCTGCGCGCGCGCCGCTCGTCGGCGGCGCGGGCCGGCCTGCTGGTCACCGCCATCGTGACCGCGCTGGGCCTGGTGGCGCTGTTCGCCGCCCACGGCCACTCGCGCGAGATCGAGACCGTCGGGGTGATCATGACCCTGGTGGGCGGGCTGTGGCTGCTGGCTTTCGCGCTGCTGCGGGTGTTCTCGGTGTTCACCACCGTCTCGACCATGGGGCTGGTGCTGGGGGTGGCCTCGCTGGTGGTGGTGCTGGCGGTGACCACCGGCTTCGAGCGCGAGTTCGAGGAGAAGGTCCTGGCGGTCAACGCCCACCTGCTGGTGCTGACCTACGGCGAGCCTGGACGCGAGGAGCTGGACCGGACCGTCGACGAGTACATGAAGAAGCTCAAGGGCCTGCCCGGCCTGAAGCAGATGTCCAAGTTCAGCCTGTCGGCGGGTGAGGTGATGGTGGGCAAGGTGGGGGCGAACCTCAAGGGCGTGGACGTCGCCGGCGGCGGCGAGGACCTGCAGAAGGCGCTGATCGGCGGGGCCAAGGTCAAGGACCTGCTGCGGCCCGCCCGCTGCTCGCTGGGCCCGGCCTGGGCGCGTGGAACCGGTGACGACAAGGCCGGGCCCGAGGTCGGCCGGATCATGCTGGGGGTCGAACTGGCCCACACCCTGCGCGCGAAGGTGGGTGACTGCATCTCGGTGCTGGTGCCGTTCGCGGGCGAAAATCCGGAGGCCGAGCCGGCGGCCTTCCCCTTCGAGGTGGTGGGTCTGTTTCGCCTCGGCTTTCACGAATACGACACGCGCCTGGCCTACACCAGCCTGCAGGACGCCCGCCGCATCGCCGGCGCGCGCCTGACCCTGTTCGGGCTGGAGCTGCGCTTTTTCGACCCGCGCCGTGCGCTGGAGGTCGAGCCCGAGGTGATCGCGCGGCTGGGTTACGAGCCGCGGCTGATGGACTGGGAGACGCTGAACCACAACCTGTTCCGGGCGTTGCTGATGCAGAAGCTGATCATCGCCCTGTTCCTGGTCATCATCATCGTCGTGGCGGCGTTCAACATCATCGCCTCGCTGACCATGATCGTGCTGTCGAAGGTGCGCGAGATGGCGATCCTGTCGGCGATGGGCGCGCGCAAGGGCGGCCTGCTGCGGCTGTTCCTGGTGGCCGGATCGCTGGTCGGGTTCGTGGGGGTGGGGCTGGGCCTGGTCTACGGGCTGGCGGTCTGCGCGCTGGCCTCGGTGTACGGCTACCCGCTGGATCCCAAGGTGTATCTGATCGCCGAGCTGCCGGTGCAGATCTCGGTGGGCGAGGTGGTTTTCGTCGCCGCCGCCACCCAGCTGATCTGCGTGCTGGCCACCATCTACCCGGCCGTGCGGGCCAGCCGCCTGCGCGTGGTCGACGGGCTCCGCTACACCTAGGCGCCGCCGCCGTGTTGCTGCCCGTCGCCGGCGTCGTGGTTGCGGGTCTGCTGGCGCTGGGCGTGAGCCTGCTGCTGTTCGTCGGCTACCGGTTCGAGCGCTTCGTGGGGCTGCGCTACCTGCTGCGCGGGCGGCGGTCGGCGGCGGCGCGGGTGGGGCTGGTGGTGACGGCCCTGGTCACCGGGCTGGGCCTGGTGGCGCTGTTCGCCGCCCGCGGGCACGCGCGCGGCATCGAGACTGTCGGGGTGATGATGACCCTGCTGGGCGGGCTGGGGCTGCTGCTGTTCGCGCTGTTGCGGGTGTTCTCGGTGTTCACCACCGTCTCGACCATGGGGCTGGTGCTGGGGGTGGCGTCGCTGGTGGTGGTGCTGGCGGTGACCAGCGGCTTCGAGCGCGAGTTCCAGGACAAGGTCCTGTCGGTCTACCCGCACCTGATGGTGCTCACCTACGGCGACCCGGCCCCGGAGGAGCTGGACCGCCGCCTGGATGAATACGTGACCAAGCTGAAGGGGCTGCCCGGGCTGAAGCGGATGGCCCGGTTCAGTCTCTCGGGCGAGGTGATGATCGGAAAGGTCGGCGCTCCGCTGCGGGGCCTGGACGTGAAGGCCGCCGGCGACGAGCTGCAGAAAGCCTTGCTCGACGGGGCCAGGGTGGAAGACCTGCTGCGGCCCGCCCGCTGCTCGCTGGGCCCGGCCTGGGCGCGCGGCGCCGGCGACGACCGGGCCTCGTCCCAGATCGGGCGGATCATGCTGGGGGTCGAGCTGGCCCGCACCCTGCGCGCGAAGGTGGGCGACTGCATCTCGGTGCTGGTGCCCTTCGCCGGCGAGGACGCGGCGGCCGAGCCCCAGGCCTTCCCCTTCCAGGTGGTGGGCCTGTTCCGGGTCGGCTTTCACGAATACGACAGCCACCTGGCCTACACCGGCATGGAGGACGCCCGCCGCATCGCCGGCTCGCGCCTGACCCTGTTCGGGCTGGAGCTGCGCTTTTTCGATCCGCACCGCGCCCTGCAGGTGCAGCCGGAGGTGATCGCGCGGCTCGGTTACGAGCCGCACCTGATGGACTGGGAGACCATGAACCACAACATGTTCCGGGCGCTGGTGATGCAGAAGGTGATCATCGCGCTGTTCCTGGTCATCATCATCGTCGTGGCGGCGTTCAACATCATCGCCTCGCTGACCATGATCGTGCTGTCGAAGGTGCGCGAGATGGCCATCCTGTCGACGATGGGGGCGCGCCGGGGCGGGCTGCTGCGGCTGTTCCTGGTGGCCGGGTCGCTGGTCGGGTTCGTGGGGGTGGGGCTGGGCCTGGCCTACGGGCTGGCGATCTGCGGCCTGGCCTGGGTGTACGGCTACCCGCTGGATCCCAAGGTGTATCTGATCGCAAAGCTGCCGGTGCAGATCTCCGGGGGCGAGGTGCTGTTCGTGGCCGCCGCCACCCAGCTGATCTGCGTGCTGGCCACCATCTACCCGGCGGTGCGAGCCAGCCGCCTGCGCGTGGTCGACGGGCTCCGCTACACCTAGCGGCGGAGCTATTTGCCGGTGACGTCGGCGAGGACGCGCAGGAAGTTGCCGCCCAGCACCTTCTTGATCTGCGCCTCGGTGTAGCCGCGGGCCAGCAGCGCCTCGGTGATGCGGGGCAGGTGCGAGACGTCTTCCATCCCGCGCGGCAGGCTGTTCACGCCGTCGAAGTCAGAGCCCAGCCCCACGTGGTCGATGCCGGCCACCTTGATGGCGTGGTCCAGGTGATCGATCAGGCGGTCGAGCGGCGGGGGCTCGACCTTCGAGCCCTCGGCGAAAAGATGCGAATAGCGCCAGGCCGCCAGCGCGTCGGGATCGGTGGCCAGCGCCGCTGGCGGCGTGGGCGGGGGCTTGGGCTGCGCGGCCTCGCTCCGCTTGCGGAACTCGGCGTCCAGGAAGCCCGAGCTGTAGTTGATGCCCACCACCCCGCCGTTCCTGGCCAGGGCCCGCAGCATGTCGTCGGTCATGTTGCGGGGGACATCGGCCAGCGCGCGGCAGGACGAGTGCGAGGCGATGACCGGCTTGCTGGTCACCTGCAGCACGTCGAAGAAGGTCTGGTCCGAGACGTGCGAGATGTCGACGATCATGCCGATCCGGTTCATCTCGCGCACCACCTCACGCCCGAAGTCGGTGAGGCCGGCGGGCGCCTTGACCTTGTCCCGGTTCTCCTTGCCCGAAGAATCGGCCCAGCTGGTGGGGTTGGCCCAGGTCAGGGTCATGTAGCTGACCCCCAGCTTGCGGTACACGCGCAGCATGGACAGGTCGTCGGCGATGGCGTGCCCGCCCTCGATCCCCATCAGGCCGGCGATCTTGCCCGCCCGCACCGCCCGGTTCAGCTCGGCGGCGTTGGTGGCCAGGGCCAGGTCCTTCGGGTGGGCGGCGATGGTCCGGTCGACGGTGTCTATCAGCTGCAAGGTCCGCTTGACCGCCGCGCCGCCGGCAAAGGGCGCGTCGACCCAGATCGAGAAGAACAGGGCGTCCAGCCCGCCCTCGCGCATGCGGGGGATGTCCACGTGGCCGCCGGGCAGCCGCTGGCCGATGTCGACGTGCTCGATCAGGATCCGCTGCGGCGTATCGATGTGCGTGTCGATGACGATCGCCGACCGGTGCAGCCGGCGCGCCTTCGGCGAGACGTCCTGCGCGCGGGCCGGTGCCGTCGCGAAGATCAGGCCGCCGAGCGCGGCGGCGACGATGCGGTTAACGCTGGGCGGTCTCGCCGGGCGGCGGGGGCGGCGTGAGGCTGGCGCCCTTGCTGCCAGCGGCGGGCAGCCCGAGCTTGGCGGGGCCGGCCTCGTACTTCGAGGGGCACTTTGCGTCGATTCCATCCTTGACCACGATCAGACGGTTGTCCGGGGTCAGTGTGCCCTTGGCGACCACCTCGGCGCCAGGCTTGAAATTGTCGGGGACCAGGCCGCGGTATTCGGCCTCGATCAGCGCGGGCGCGCGTGGCGGCCGGGTCTGCAGCTTGAACTTGTAGTCCAGGCTGTCGCGCTTCTTGAGGATCGATCCGTCGACCACGTAGCCGTGCACCTTCAGCCGCTTGCCGTGCAGGGTGCCGGGCTGGGCCATCACCTCGTCGACGTACTTGTAGTACTCCATGCCGGGCACGGCCGAGAAATAGAACAACGCTCCCACGGCGCCCAGCACGGCCACCACCGAGGCGATGATCTTCAGGGCGGTGGCGGACGAGAGCGGCGCCGGGGACTGACCGCTTGCGGCGTTCATGACTTCAGCTTACCGCGGGCGCGGGGGGGCGCAACGGCCCGCCTCGTCGATTTCGCGGTCGGATCGATATTCCCGAGTTCCTGAAAGTACCGGTAAAACATCGCCATTCCGCCCGAGGCCTGGGCCCAGTCGTAGTTCTCGTTGATGGCGTGGTAGCCGTGTTCGGGCAAGGACAGGCCCATGAACACGATCGGCGATTTCAGCAGCCTGCGCATCGTCAACACGGCGCCGATGGAGCCGCCCTCGCGGGTCAGGCCGGGCTCGGTGCCGAAGGCGGCCTTCATCGAGCGCACCGCCGCCTCGTGGTAAGGGCCGCCGATGTCGCCCAGGTAGGGGGCCAGCGACGACTCGTGGGTCACCTCGGCGTCGGGCAGACGCTTCTTGATGAAGTTCTTGATCAGCTTGAACATGCGGGCCGGGTCCTGGTCGGGCACCAGCCGGGTGGACAGCTTGGCCTCGGCGACGTGGGGCACGATGGTCTTGATGCCGGGACCGCTGTAGCCGCCCACGATGCCGTGCACCTCGAAGGTGGGCTGGGCCATGATGGCCTCGCACAGCTGCTGGTCGTCGTGGAACCGCACGCTCGTCAGCTCGTGGGCGGCCTGGAAACGCTTGCGCTGGAAGCCCGACCGGGCGAGCCCCTTGCGCTCGGTGGCGGTCAGCTTGCGGACGTTGCTGTAAAAGCCGGGGATCTTCACCTTGCCGGTGCGGGCGTCGTAACACTCGTCGATCAGCGCGCACAGCTCGCCGATCGGGTTGCGGGCGGCGCCGCCGGTGGTGCCCGAGTGGACGTCCTTGGCGCCGGTCTGCAGGCGCACGGTGAAGCCCATCAGCCCGCGCAGGCCGTAGGGCAGGGCGGGGCGGCCTTTCGACACCCAGATGGTGTCGGAGACGACCACCAGATCGGTGGTGAAGCCCTGGGCCTGCGCCGACAGCAGGCCAGCCTCGAAGTGCGGGCTGCCGATCTCCTCTTCCAGCTCCCACAGGAACTGGATGTTGACCGGCAGCTGGTCGCGGGCGGCCAGGCGCGCACCGTACAGCGCGGTCAGGGCGGGACCCTTGTCGTCGGTGGTGCCGCGTGCGAACCAGCGGTCGCCGTCGCGGGTGAAGGTGAACGGCGGGCTCTTCCACTCGGCGGCGTCGGCCGGTTGCACGTCCAGGTGGTTGTAGATGGTGACGGTGGGCAGGGCGGGGTCGCGCTCGATGCGGCCCACCACCAGCGGCGGCCCACCGGTGTCGATCCGGACCACCTGCGCCCCCAGCGCGCGCAGGTATCCCTCGGCCAGGGTCGCGCAATGGTCGAGGTCCACGCGGTGCTCGGGCTCCATGCTGACCGATGGGATCTCGACCAGCGCGGCCAGCTGGTCCTCGAACTCGCCCCGCAGGCTGGCGATCTCGCCGCGCAGGTCCTCCATGCTTCGCATGGCGGGGACCTTACACCGCCGGCACGCGACCCGTGCGGCGATCGTCGCGCGATCAGGGCGAGCGGAGGTCTTCCGGGTAGAACCGGTACGGGTTCCGGGGCGCGGCCGCGTTCCCGTTGGAGACACGGACCTCGTGCCAGACGTTGTCCGGATCCCGCGCCTCCTCCGAACCGCGCAGGACCTGGCGCAGCTGCTCCCAGGTGGCCCTCCAGGCGTCCTCGTCGCCGCCCTCGGGCAGCGACCGTAGCCGCACGTCGATCACCCTGCGGAAACCGGCGGGAGGCGGTTCGGTGGTCTCGGGGTGGTTGAACTTGCGGATGGCGAAGTTGACCTCCTTCTGGACGCCGTCCAGGGACGACAGGTTCTTGTGCGAGGCCACCTCGCCGTCGTAAGCGGCGCCGGCCGCCAGCTCGTGCGGCGACAGTGAGGTGGGCGGGTTCTGGTCGATCACGTCGCCCCTGGTCAGCTTGCCGGGCTCGGCGGTGCGGCTGTGCTCGATGGCCACCGGGCGGGTGGCGCCGGGCGCGTTGGCGCGCTGGGCGGCGTCCTCCAGCTGCTGGAGCATGCCGAACGTGGACCCGTGCACGGGCGGGCGCGCCTCCAGGGCCTGGGTGCGGATCTCCTTGAGGACGTTCTGCAGGTAGACCGGGTCCTCCAGCCGACCGCTGCTGACCAGACGCTCGACGGTGGCGGGCAGGCGGGTCAGGCCGGGCGGAACGGGCATGCGCCTGCCGTCCTTGCTGAAGACCTCCTTGATCTCGGTGGCGATCTCGTGGGCCCGCCTGGCGATGGCGCTGGCTTCCTGCAGCCTGACCGCCCGGCCGCCGTGGGCGAGCAGCTGGTCCACGGTGCTGGCGCCGGTCACCCCGTACCGGTCCAGCAGATTGTTCACCTCGCTCATGGGCACGTCCCGCCCCAGCAGGCGGTCGGCGGTCTCCAGCGCGCGGGTGCCATGCCGGCGGGCCAGGTCCGAGGCCTCGTCGACACTGACGCCGCGGTCGAGCAGGCTGTCCATGGCGGCGCGATGGGGGCCGGCCAGATCCAGCGCCTGATCGCGGGCGTGCACGCTCTGCTCGTGGAAGACGTCCTCCATCGCGCGGCGCAGCTGCGGATCGCTGGTGTCCAGGCCGCGCATGTAGCGGTTGAGCCGGGTCTGGGCGATGAACGCGTCCACGTCGCGGACGCCCTTGGCCGCCGCGGAGTAGGCGGCGTCGGCAAGCTCGCGCCAGGGCACCGGCGGCAAGCCCAGCGCGCTGTTGGAGCGGTTCACGATCTCTCGCCAGGCGTCCCGGTGGGCGGCCTGGCTGGCGTCGAGGCGCTGGCCGGCCAGGTCGGCCCGCTCGTTCTTGACCCGCACGTCGTCGCCCAGCTGGCGGAGGCGGTCGGCCTGGCCGGCGGTGTCCGCGGCCTCCCGGCCGGCTCCGCCGCCGCGGAACAACCGACCGGCGCCGCGGGCGCCCGCACTCAGACCGGCGCCGGTCAGTCCGCCGACGGCGGCGCCGCTGGCCGCTCCTTCCACCGCGCCGGTGGCCACCTTCAGCAGGCCACCGCCGACGCCGTTCTCCCAGGTCTCGCGTTCGGTGGCGGTGCGCGCG
>JBKPRZ010000323.1:0-5557 GCA_046734815.1 Myxococcota bacterium
GGAGGAACGCCACGGCGTGTTCCTGGACTACAACCAGAACGCCAAGGACCGCACCACCGCCGGCGCCTATTCGGTGCGGCCGCTGCCCGACGCGCGCGTCTCGACCCCGCTGACCTGGGAGGAAGTCCCCGGCTGCGATCCGGCCGACTTCACCATGATGACGGTTCCGGCCCGGCTGAAGGCTGTCGGGGACCCGGCCGCGGAGATGGATCAGCACGCCGGCAGCCTGGACGCGTTGCTGGAGCTGTCGGCCCGCCAGGCATCCGAGGGGATGGGCGACGCGCCCTGGCCGCCCATGTTCGCGAAGACGGCCGACGAGCCGACGCGGGTGCAGCCATCGCGCGCGAAGGGCAAACCCGGCGCGCGCAAGCCACGCCAGAACCAGGCGCTGATCACGGTGGCCAAGGCCCGCGACAAGGCGGACGCGCTCGCCGGCCTGGAACGCTGGAAGGCCCGCCACCCGGAGATCGCGGCACGACTGGGCCCCACCGCCTTCCTGGTGGACGTGATGCGCGGCCGTTCCAGCACCTGGACCCGGATCCGGGTCAACCTCGCCGCGATCCCGGAGACCGAGCGCCCCCCGGCCGAGCCGCCGGATCCGGATTACGATCCGTGGAAAGGCATGCGCTGGTGAGCGCTCACAGGCCCTTGCTGGCCAGGTGCTCGACGATCAGCGTGTAGACGGGGCGGGCGTCGTTGGAGGTGAACCAGCCGATCTGGGCCCAGTGGTCGGCCTGGACTTCGCACAGGATGTTGCCCCAGCGCTGGGACCAGGCGGGGACCAGGCCGTCGTTGGTGCCGGCGCGCTGCTTGACGTAGGCGTGGGAGGCGATCAGGAGGGGGTTGCGGCTCCAGAGGCGCTGGCCGGCGCGGCAGACGACCGAGGCGTAGACCACGCGCGGGTCGTCGAGGTGCTGGAGGTTGAAGGAGGACATCTGGTCGGGGGTCAGCCAGTCCAGCGAGTCCGAGGGGAGGCCAAGCTTCTTGATCAGCGCGCGGGCGGTCAGGGCGGGGCCGATCTGACCGAGGTCGGCCAGCGGGGTGCCGCGATGGGGGGTGCCGATGGTGACCAGGGAGGCGACCTTCTCGCCCGCGCCCAGCTTGGCGATGGCGTAGCGGGCGTCGATGCCGCCCATGCTGTGGGCGATGACGTTCACGCGCGGGGAGTCGATCTGGTTGATGAACTCGACCAGGCGGGCGGCCCGGTCCGGCACCGAGGCCATGGGGGGCAGCCGGGCCTGGTGCACCGCCACACCCATGTCGGCCAGGTGCTGCCCGATGCCCACGAAGTAGGTGCGTTTCCACCCGAACAGCCGGATCTCGTCGAAGCCCAGGATCCCGTGCACCAGCACCACCGGGTAGCGCAGCCCCGCCTGCTTGACCGCCCGCGCGACCGCCGCGGCCGTCCGCCGCCGGCGCCGCCGCACCCACAACGCCGCCACCGCCGCGGACAGCAGCAACAGCAGGCCGGCGATCAGCAGCACGCGCACTGATCATCATTATGTGCGATGCCCGGCGGACGATCAGCTGGCGACGGGGGGCGGGGCGGGCGGCGCCTGGTAGCGGCTGAGCAAGAAATAGACTCCCACCGCCAGCAGGCCGAAGGTGCCCCACTGACCCGGGGTCAGTCCGAAGTAGCGGACGTCGACCAGCCGCAAGAAGTCGAGCGCGAATCGGAAAGGAGCGTACAGCAGCGGCAGCAGACCCAGGTAAAAGCGCGGCGGGCGCGGCTTGCGGCCCAGCGCCGCGAACACCGCCGCGATCATCACCGAGTACAGCGCCTCGTCCAGGCCCAGGTTGTGGCGAACGATCCTGTCGCGGTAACGCTCGGACAGGAAGAAGTCGGTGGCGGACCCCGGATGGTCGTAGGCCACGAAGCAGCCCAGCCGCCCGAGGATCCAGCCGAACGGGAACGCGTAAGCGATCGAATCCAGGTACGGCCACGGGTCCACGTCCGCCGGGCGCCGACGCCGCGTGAACAGCCAGGCCCCCACGATGGCTCCCACGAAACCTCCGAACGAGGACAGGTGCTCCCAGAACCGCACCACGCTCCAGGGGTCCTTCAAGGTCTCGCCCGGGTAATACACCAGCCGATCGATCAGGTGCGCCCCGATGAAACCGCCCACGATGATGTAGGTGAACAGCCGGTCGCCGACCAGCAGATCCAGCCCGCGCGCACGCGCCCGCGTGCGGAACACCCGGTATCCCACCATCACCGCCGCCGCCACCAGCACCCCGAACAGGTGAATGGTGAGGGGCCCGATCGAGACCTGCGGCTGATCGAAGTAGGGGATCACGGGGCGCGAGAGCACAACCTGCCATCGACGGCGTTCATTCCCGGCGGGGCCGGGCCCCTCACCGCCCCAGGACGCCGCGCAGGCGGCGGCCGGCGGCTTCGCGGACCTTCTCGGCTTCCTGGCGGGCGCGTTCCTCGGCTGCTTTCTTGGTTTCGTTGGCGGCCTCGGTGGCGCGGGAGGCCTCTTCCCTGGCCTTCTCGGTGGCCTGGCCGGTTGCGGCGTCGACGCGGGCGCGCGCGGCTTCACCCAGCTGCGACCTGGCCAGCGCGGCGACGAATACCTTGGCCAGCGCCGCCGGCTCGGCCGGGCGGATGCGCGGCTTGCGGATGGGCCCGTCGATCCGCAGCTGCACCGGGATGGGAGCCTCGAACTTCACCCTTCCGCCGGTCAGAGCGGTGGCGGTCTCCGGGGCCAGCGCCAGCTCGGCGTTCAGCGCCGCCTCGCCGTCCAGTCCCACCTTGCCGCTCAGGCTCAGCGGGCCGGCGGGCGACTGCGCCTTGAGCGGGTTGGTGATCTCCATGGCGCCGCTGGCGAACTTCAGCGCCCCGCCCAGGTCGCCGATGCGGCGGTCGCGCAGCAAGGTGCTGGCCTTCTCGGTCATTCCCTGGACCCGCGCCCCCAGCGGCGTAGACCGGGCCGCGGCGTCCAGCGCCTCGACCACCGGAGCCAGCAGGCTGCTCGGCAGGAACTGGGCCTCGGCCAGCCGCCCGCTCAGCAGGCCGGTCAAGGTGTCGACGATCGTCTTCGGCTGCGTGCCGCCGCCGCTGACGTCCAGCTTGCCCGACAGCCGCCCGGTGAGGACGTTGCCCGCCCGATCACCGCTGAGGTGTGCGATCACCGCGGCCACGTCCAGTCCCTGCACCTCGCCGCGCGCGATGAACGAGTCCTTGTCACCCAGAAGCGGCATCTCCGACCCGCCGCCGGAGAACCGCCCGCCCAGCGCGCCGACCTCCAGGGTGCGGGCGTAGAGCCGCCCCTGCTTCAGGGTGACGTCGGTGTGCAGGTCCTTGTAGTCGATCTCGGCGGCCCGGCCGCGCTCGACCGCGAGCTTCACCGTGCCCTCCATGTCCCGCACCATGGGGGGCAGCGGCTCGTCGGCCCCCTTCGCGCTCCCCTTGCCGCCGGCCTTCGCCTTGCCTGCCGCCGTTCCCTTCTCCGCGCCTTTCTCCGCCCGCTTCTTGGCCGGCACGAAGTCGTCGACGTCCAGGTACTTCGATTCTCCGTCGAACGCCACCTTGGGCTTGCTCAGGTTCTGGAAGCTCATCCGCCCGGTCAGGTCCGACTTGCCCGAGAGCAGCTTCAGGGTCGAGACCTCCGCCTTCAGGGTCTCGGGCCGCCCCACCGTGCCGCTGGCCTTCGCGTTCACTCCCACCCGGATGTCGGGCAGGTCGGCCACCTGCTTGGGGGCCACCAGCGAGCCGATCTCCCGCACCGCGAACACCGGCGCGTCCACGGTGGCCTCGAACGACCGCCGCGCTCCCGCGCCCTTGCCCTGCATGTGCAGCGCCCCGGCCGCGCGCAGCACCAGCTTGGCGAAGGTCAAAGTCAGCTTCTGCACCCGCACCACCTGGGGCGAGGCCTCGGCGTTCAGCTCCAGCGCCAACGTGGTGCCGGGCGCCTTCTTCAGCTGCCCGGGAACCACGATCGACGACGGCGTCAGGTCGACCATCGCGCTCAGGCGCTGCTGCTCGGCGCTGCCCTCACCCTTGGCGAGCACGTTGAAGGGCCCACGCAGCTCGGCCCCGGCCACCCGGTCCAGCGGTGGGTAATAACCGTGCAGCTTGGTGAAATCCAGCCCCAGCGACTGCACCGAGAAGGTCTCGGCCCGCGGCGTCCCCAGCAGGTCGGCGATCCGGCCCTGCGCCTTGATCGCCATGTCGCCAATTTTCGCCGACAGGTCCTTGATGTCGACCGAACCCTTGTCGAGGTCGCCGCCGATGTCGGTGTTCAACCGGGCGTCGAAGCGCTCGCCGCCGGCGAACTGGATCCCCTCCAGCGCCACGAAGCCGTTGACCGCGGTGGGTCCCTGGCCACCCGGCACCGCCGCCCCCGGGACGGCGCTGAGGTCCATCGACATCTTGCCCTCGGCCAGCTCCTCCAGCCCGGCGCCCATCAACGATGCCGCGAAGGGCGCCACCGGCGCCAGCGGCACGGGCTGCAGCTTGGTGGTCAGCTTCTGCAGCGGCGGGGGCGGGAGGTCCGGGCCGTCAGCCGCCGGGGCCGCCCCGAAGCTGGCGCGCAGGTCGAAGTTCTTGCGCGGCTCCAGCACCGCGGCGGTCACCTGCGCCTGGAAGGCGCGCCCCAGCGACACGTCGTCGGCGGCGAAGTCCAGATCCGCGATCTCGGCGGCGGTGCCCGGGCGCGCCTGGTCGACGAAGCGCACCCGCGCGTCGTCCATCCGCAGATGGTGCACCCGCAGTCCGGTGATCCGGTCGCGCGTCGCCCGGTCCAGCGGCTGCGGCTCCTTCTTGGGGCTCTGGTCCAGCCGGTCGGCGATGCGTTGCCAGTTCAGGCGTCCTTCCTTGTCCCGCGAAACCTGGATCAGCGGGCGCTCGACCGTGATGTCCTCGACCACCACCCGCTTGCCCAGCGAGAACAGGGCCGACCCCACCGAGACGCCCACGTGGGCGCGGTCGAGGCGGAAGGCCGGGTCGGGCTCCTCCGCGAAGGCCGGGTCGCGCCCGACGACCACGTCCTTGACCTCGACATTTCCGCCCAGCAGCGACAGCCGCACCGGCCCGATCGTGACGGGCCGCCCCAGCTGCGCCGACAGCTGGCGGGCGGCCTCGTCTTTCTTGCGGTTCACCCAGCGTTCGGCCCCGAAGCCGACCCCCACCACCAGCAGCGCCAGCACCACCACGATGGCGCCCAGCACGATCACCACCCGGGGCACGCGCGAGCGCGGCCGGCCGGCGGGGTCTCCCGTTCGCGTGCCCTCCATGGATTTCCTCCTTCGTGGGAGGACTATAGGTCGGGCAACCCCCGGACGCCTACTTGGTGGAGTCCCGGACGATGTTCCGGCCGGCTGCCCCGGTCACCCCCGGCATGGGCGTGATGCCCGAGCCCGGCGCGGCCATCACCTCGACCACCGGCCGGTTCTCCAGACGCAGGTTCGCGCCCTGCTTTTCGTGCGCCACGACCTGGATCGCCGCCGGATCGTCCCCCTCGGCCAGCTCGAACGGATAGGTGGTCTGCACCTTGTAGCGGTAGTTGTCGAGGTAGCTGAACGGCCCGGTGTTGCGGCCCTCGTACACCAGGGT
>JBKPRZ010000324.1:0-6082 GCA_046734815.1 Myxococcota bacterium
GCCCAGGACTTTGACAGCCCCAGCGCCGCCCCGGCCTCCTCGAGGTTCTTCTCCTCGAAGTAGTACAGCTCCATCAAGCGGCGTTCCTTCTCGGGCAGCCCGGCCACCGCCTCGCGGATGCGGGTGCTCATCTGACCGGTCTCGAGGTCGGCGTCCGGGCCGGGCAGACGCTCGTCGGCCACCTTGGAGGCGGCCTCGATCGAGGTGATGTGCACCGTGGCGATGTTGCTCAGGATCTCGGCGATGCTCTCGAGGGTCTGGGTCTTGTCCCCGGCGATCTCCGCTCCCGTCTCCTTGGCCCCGGCCTCCCGGTCCGCGCTGTTGCGCATCAGCTCGTGGGCCCGTTCCTCGGCGCGGTACCGGGCGTAGTCGGACCGCGAATACCAGCCCATGGTGCGAAGCCCGTCGAGCATCGCCCCCCGGATGCGGTAATACGCGAAGGTCGTGAACGTGACCCCCTGCTTGGCATCGAACCGGTCGGCGGCCTCGATCAGACCCTTGTGGCCGTACCCCACCAGGTCGTCGAAATCGATCGACTTACCCAGGTTCCGTTTCAGCTTGCCGGCGATCGCCTGCACCAGGGAAAGGTGCTCCGAAACCAGCCTGTCGCGCTCCGAGCTCATATCGCCGCCGAGTTTGTTTCACTAGACAAGGGGGACGCGGCGACGTCAAGGGTCTACAATGCTCCGCTTCTCTGCCCCGCCCCCGCCGCCGCCGACATAGACATGGGAACCTTCCGCACGCTGACAGATCGGGATGTGGGCGAGGTGCTGGCCGGATATGGCCTGTCCGGGTACCGTGCCCACCGCGCCATCGCCGCCGGGACCATAAACACCA
This sequence comes from Myxococcota bacterium, assembly GCA_046734815.1. Classification (GTDB taxonomy): domain Bacteria; phylum Myxococcota_A; class Polyangia; order Fen-1088; family Fen-1088; genus CAVYGB01. The sequence goes on from JBKPRZ010000324.1 coordinate 838, forward strand.
ACCTCGCCGTCGAGCTTCAGGGGGGCGCCTACTTCCTGCGGGTCAACGAGGGCAAGGCGCTGGCCGACGTCGAGCGCGAGGCGGCGGTGGTCGAACACCTGGTCAGCCGCGGCATCCCCACGCCGCCGGTCCTGCACGCCACCACCGGTCAGCCCTGGCTGCTGTGGCACGGGCTGTACCTGTCGCTGTTTCCCTGGGTTGCGGGCCGGGTGCTGGGCCGGGCCGAGCTGGATGCGGGACACGCCCACCAGGCCGGCGCCGCGCTGGCAGGCCTGCACCTTGCCGGGCAGGACTTTCCCGATCGCCGCCCCGGCCGTTACGAGCCGGAGGAGATCGCGAACCGCCTCACCGCCATCGAGCGCAGCGCCGCCGGCGACCCGCTGCTGAAGGCCGCCGTCGACGAGCTGCGGCCCGCGCTGCTGCGGCTGCCGGGCGCGCGGGTCGCGGAGCTGCCGCTGGGGCTGATCCACGGCGACCTGTTCATCGACAACGTCCTTTACGAGGGCGACCGGCTGGTGGCGGTGCTGGACTTCGAGCAGGCGTCCTGGGGGCGGCTGGCCTACGACCTGGCGGTCTCGCTGCTGGCCTTCGGCTTCGGTGTCGACGACTTCCGCGCGCCGGTGACCCGCGCCTTCCTCGAGGGGTACTGCGCGATCCGGTCGCCGACAGCCGACGAGCGCGCCGGGTTCGTCGACGAGCTGCGGTTCGCCGCCTGCCGCTTCGCCGTCACCCGCATCACCGACGTGTACCTGCGCCGCAACGCCGGCGCGCCGCCGGGCAAGGACTTCCGCCGCTACCTCCAGCGGCTGCGCGCCGTCGACCGCCACGCCGCCGCCGGCAGCGATCTGCTGCGCCTGCCCTGAACCGCGCTCAGGCCTTGCGGACCATGGAGATGTACTTGCGGAGCATCTCCTTGCGCTCGCTGTCGAGGTCGATGTACCGGATGCCCATGTCCATCGGCGGCTCGCGGTTGACCCAGACCACCTCGCCCTTGACCGACAGCGAGGCGCCCAGGTCGGGAAAATTGATCACGAGATCGACGGTGGTGCCGACGTCCTCGACGCCGGAGGACTGGATGCAGATACCACCCAGCGAGATGTTCTGGATGCGGTGGTACAGCACCACCTCGTTGCCGGTGTAGTCGACGTAGGCGTTGACTTCGTAACGAGGGTACTCGCGCGGTTGCTCCGAGGTTTCGGACATCAAGTGGGCTCCCCTTCCCCCAAGGTTAGAGCCGCAGTGTACCGCGCCCCCCCAGGGAGCCGTCAAAAGCTCGCAGGTTCCACTGGTATCGTTTCCGTGACCAAAAAAGAAAACCGATTCGACCCGTTGGATCCACAAAATCAGGGGTCTCGCGAACGGCTTTTGCAGCGTCGGCACTGTTGAGACTGCGGTACCAGCGCGACTATCATCGCCGCCAGGTTTCGTCCGCGGTCCTGCGGGCAAAGGGGCCGCGGGTGGCGAAACCGACCCCCCGTGCGGCAAGGAGCTGTCATGTCATCCAGGCTGTTGGCCGGCTTAGTCGGATCCGTGTGTGCCCTGGCGCTGGCGCCGGTGGCGATCGCCCAGCGGGGTGACTCCGGGTCCATCGTCGGGTACGTGTTCGATCAGACGGGCGCCCCGCTCTCGGGCGTCAAGGTCACCGTCGCGTCGCCCACCCAGATCGGCGGCCGCAAGACGGCCTACACCAGCAGCGAAGGCGCCTTCCGCTTTCCGGTGCTGGACCCGGGCGTGTTCCAGGTGAAGGTGGAATCGCCCAGGCTGCAGACGGTGGTGCAGGACAAGGTGCAGGTCGGCATCAACGCCCCGGTCGAGCTGAACCTGGTCATGGAGGTCGCCTCCACCAAGGTCGAGGAGGTGAAGGTGGTGGAGAAGGCGCCGCTGGTCAGCACCAGCACCGCCGCGGTCAAGGAGGTGTTCGACGTCGACTTCGTCGATTCGCTCCCGCACGACAACCGCGACGTCATCTTCCGCCAGATCACCGACTACTCGGCCGGCTCGATCCGCGGCGGGCGTCTGCGCGGCGGCGGCGCCGCCCAGACCCTGCTGACCATGGATGGCTTCAACATGCTCCGGCAGTACCCGACCGTGAAGGCGTCGGCGGCCTACGAGATCCAGTCGGCGGCCTACGGGGCCGAGAACGCCAACGCCCCTGGCGGCGTGGTCAACCTGGTGACCCGGTCGGGCTCGAACAAGTTCGAGTTCGAGCTGAACGCCACCGCCGACCACCAGAGCCTGGAGTTCTTCCGCGACGAGACCGACCCGAAGAACTCGGGCTTCTTCTACATCATCAACCCGACCATCTCGGGCCCCATCGTGAAGGACAAGCTGTGGTACTCGGCCAACGTCGAGTTCCTGACCCGCAACCAGGGGCGTGAGGGCGACGCCGCTGGCGTGTTGCCCGATCCGCTGCCGGACCTGCGCTACTGGCACAAGGGCACGGTCAAGCTGACCTACCAGATGACCGCCCGGAACAAGCTGCAGAGCGTGACCAACTTCGACGAGTTCTGGCAGAAGAACCGCCAGGGCCTGGGCTATGCGGCCGACGCCCAGGGCCGCCACCGCTCCCGCAACTACTTCACCGGCCTGATCTGGGAGTCGATCCTCACCGACAACATCGTGTTCCGCAGCCAGGTGGGCTACAGCCACAACCAGCGGCACACCTTCCCCGAAAGCTGCGTGGCCGACCCGGCCAACTGCGACTTCACCCCCTCGTTCGCCCAGACCTTCCCCAGCCGCCTGCGTTCGGGAAACCTCGACACCCACGAGCTGGCCGGCACCTTCTCGCTCCAGTTCGTCAACCGGCTGGAGCTGTTCCTGGACCACAAGGTGCTGGGCGAGCACCACATCCAGCTGAAGGACCACTACGTCCGGCAGAGCGACGACAGCCGCAAGTCGGTTCCCGGCGACCAGATCGAGGAGTGGAACGGCCCCAGCCGCGACTCCCTGGTGACCTACTACTCGAACGACCCGCGGCTGGAGGACGCGCGCCAGGGCTGGTTCATCACCACCTGGGGGTCGGCCCGCAACAACCTGTCCTTGAGCGACAGCTGGCGGCCCACCCGCTACCTCACCGTGACCCCCGGGCTGGCCTTCGTGAACGCCAGCGCGACCAACAGCCAGGGCGACACCATCATGGCGGGCAACGCCTTCACGCCCAGCCTGGCGGTGGCCTGGGACGCCACCCACGACGGCCGCACGGTCGTGCGCGGCAGCTTCAACGAATACGTGGACGTCGACGTCAGCAGCATCGCCAGCTACACGCTGGGCAGCCAGGTCTCGCAGCGCTGCCGCTGGAACGACACCACCTCCGCCTACGACCGCGAGTGCACCTTCTCGGGCGGCCGTTCGGGCGTCACCGTGGGGCTGCCCTGCGGCCCCACCGGCTACGACGAGACGGGCGCGCGCTGCGCGACCAAGCTGGGCATCCCCAAGACCTGGGAATACACGCTGGGCACCGAGCGCGAGGTGGTGCCGGGCCTGGCCCTGGCCCTGGACGGCATCTACCGCAAGTTCACCAACCAGTACGAGCGGCTGGAGACCAACCGGGTGTGGAACGACAGCGGCAGCCAGCTGGAGCGCACCGGTGCCTTCCGCAACGGCCGCTCGCAGACGGTGGCCGACCTGGAGACCCCCGACGGCGCCCAGCGCACCTACAAGGGCATCACCGCCGCCGTCACCCGGCGCGAGGGCCGGCTGCGGATCCGAGGCTCGTACACCTGGAGCCACCTCGACGGCACCGTGCTGGAGGGCAACGACAACGCCTACGGGGACATCGCCCCGCGCGACGTGTTCCTGTACGGTCCGCTGGCCGACGACCACCGGCACGAGATCAAGGCCAACTTCAGCTACCGCTTCGCCCCCTGGCTGTCGACCACTGTGCGCTACTCCTATTACTCGGGCACCCCCTACAACCACCGCTACCGCAACGACACCACCGGCGGCTACGACAACCAGCGGGCGCGCGTGGGCACCAACCCGGGCGCCAACGTCAACGACCCGAACGACGACCGCGAGCTGCGCCTGCCCGACGTGCAGAGCCTGAACGCGCAGATCGCGCTGAACTTCCAGCCGCTGATCGGCCAGAACCTCGAGACGTTCGTCGACTGGCTGAACGTCCTGGGCCTGCGCACCACCACCAGCGTCGAGGAGAACGACGGCCCCCAGTGGGGCATCCAGCGCGGCCGCATGAGCCCCATGCGCATCCGTTTCGGCCTCCGCTACCGCTATTAGGTACTGACGCCCGCGGGCGCCGGGTCCCCCCATGATTTCGTGCTGTCAGCGGTGCTATCCACGCGCCCGCCTCACACGCCCTCTTGACTTGGAGGGGAGCGCCACGGCATACATTCGCTCCGGCCGTCGTCTTCACCGACCACCGCCGGTCTCTGCGCCCGTAGCTCAACTGGATAGAGCACAGGCCTACGAAGCCTGGGGTTGGCTGTTCGACTCAGCCCGGGCGCGCTCTGTAAGCGCGCGTCTACACGGAGGATTCCGGCCGATCGGAAACTCCGGGCCGGATCGCCCCGAAGGGCCTGTACTCCCAGGGTACTCCAGACGTGCGGGTACCCGTGCGGGAGCGGGAGCTAACCGTGGGCCGCCTCGTGATCCAGGGTCGCGTGACTTGCGGAGGGGGTACGCCGATTACTGCGACGTCGATGGGACGGGGCGGACCGGGCCGCTGAAGGGCGTTCGTCGACGGCCGGGGGAGGGCGGGGCTGCGGAGATCGAGCTGCGGGTGGCGGGGGGGCAGAGACCATGGGTCCGCTCCTGAAGACCTGCTGTTGGAGGACCCCGCACAGAAGGTCGGCGCCGCGGGCTCGAAGCTGAAGTGGCCGAGCTCGTCGGCCGGGAGCAACTCGTACGAGACACAGACTCCCAGGCGACGGTGCAGGCCATTGCGGCCTGGGCGGCGACGAGGTCGTTGACCCAGGCCGCGGCGAAGCAGATCTCGCGCACCCGGCGCTCGCCATGTTTGCGATCGCGTCCGTTTCCGTCGGTGCCTCCGCTAATTGTCCCGGAGTTGATACAGATCTCGGGCGCGAACTCCTTCGCTGTCAGCCCGCTCTCCTTCCGGCGTTAACCCGCCGCCGCCATTACTGTCGGTCTACGCGTGCCATAGCCATGTCGTCGGCCAAGACGTGTACGACCCCAAGCCCCGGGGCGTCGGCTACGCGGCTGATCGAACGGTTACGTCCTTCTCTCCCGGCCCCACCCCGCAAGAGGGCCTCCGAAGCCTGGGGTTGGC
>JBKPRZ010000325.1:0-11021 GCA_046734815.1 Myxococcota bacterium
ATCGGGGATTGCAGGCGAAGCGCACCGGATCGCTCGCACAGCCAGCGCCAGGTGCTGCCCGCCTCGGCTTCACTGGCGGCGTGCTGGAGCAGCCACCCGATCAGCGCGGCCAGCAGCGGGGCCAGCAGCACCAGCCGGAGCGCGCCCAGCCGTTCGTTGCCGGTGAACGACAGCAGGCCGCGACCCGCGGCCAGGACGAACACCAGCAACGCGGCGGACAGCGCGCGGGCCGGGGGCGACAACCGGCGCAGCAGCGGCAGCCCCGCCAGCGCCGGCCAGGCCACCGCCAGCAACAACGCCAGGGCCAGCACCGCCGCCAGCCCGGCCGACGATTCGGCGATCTGCTGGAAGGCGGCGTGGTCCCACGGTTCGTGCACCACCAGCGCGTAGCCGGCGTGGGCGCGCAGCAGCTGGCCGTAGGTCAGCACCACCGCCGCGCAACCAGCCAGCAGCGCCGCCGCCTGCAGGCGTTCGAAGGCCCCCACCAGCAGCTGGAAGAGCAGCAGGCCCACCGCCACCGCCAGCAGCGGCGCCAGCGCGGCGCGGGCCAGCCGCCGGGAGGACCGGGCCCGCTCGAGCTCCACCACCGCGCGCGCCTCGGGCGGCCCCAGCTCGAAGCGGTCGCCGGCGGCGAAGACGCGCGGCCGGCGGACCGAATCGTGAACCACCAGCGACGCGCCGTCGACGCCCTCCAGGCGCGGCAGGAACTGGGCGCTGTAGGGCAACCCGCCCAGCAGCCGGAAGGGCAGCTCCAGCGGCTGCTCGTGGCGGGCGCGTGGGCGCGGCTCGCCGCCCCGCCAGCGGCCCTGCTCGAACGAGAAGCGGATCGGCTCGCCATCCAGCGACAGCCGATCCGGCGTGAAGGCCGACCAGGCCAGCGGGCGCCAGACCGGGCTCTCGCGGTCGATGTCGATCGCGAAGGTGGCCTGCTGGGCGGTCACCTGCAGGCGCACCGTCCAGGCCAGCGGCTCCAGGGTGCCGGTCAGCCGCAGACAGTCCAGCAGCTCGCCCCCGGCGGCACAGGCCCGCGGGACCGACCGTTCCTGGAAACGCCGCCGCAGCACCGCCAGCCGCACCGGCTCGCCGGGCGCGACGGTCACGCCCAGCGGATCGCTCCCGCTGCCCGGCCCGCGCACCACGAAGGCGCGATCGTCCAGCGCCACCAGATCCACCCTGGGCCCGGCCCGCACCGCCAGGAACGAATAGGCCGGGATCTCCGTGCCGCCGTCGGCCGCCGCGCGCAGCCACAACCCCTTCTCGCTGTCCTCCGGGCGCAGCTCGCGCGGCACGCAGCGGCCGGCGGTGTCGAAGAAATACAGGTCCGCCACCGGCACGATCGCCTCGCCGCTGGCGGGCGGGCGCACCCGGCAGTCGCCCAGCCACACCTCGGCGCCCTGGTGCCGGATGGTCACGGTCCGCGGCCCGTAGCGCTCGCCCACCACCGCCGCCGGCTCGATGGTGATCGCCTGCCCCGAGGCGATCGGCCGGCTGCCCACCCACTGCCAGCGACCGTCGCGCTCGATCGCCGGCAGATAGTCGCGCCGCCGCTCGCCCGGCCGCACGGTCAAGGTGCAGGCGGCGTCGGAGGAGGTGCGCGCACACCGGACCTGCAACCGGCTGGGGCTGTTCGGCGCCCGCCCGCTCTCGTCCTCCGCGGCCAGCCCGGGGACCACCCGGTAAGGATCGGCGCCGACCTCGCCGCCCTCCGCCGGCGGGGGCCAGACCAGCGGCTCGGGCCCGATCCGCACCGAGAGCGCGGCGTCACGCTGGGCGCCGGGCTGCAGCGCCAGCCGGTAGCCGGTCACACCGAGGTAGATGGGCAACCGGCCGCTCAGCTCCTCGTCGCTGACGATGGCCGCCGGCCCGAACGCGGTCAGCCCCGCCACCGCGACGGCGTTCAGCACCGTGATGACCACCGCCCAGCGCCGCCGCCGCTCGCCGTCCGCCTGCCGGCGGCGGCGCACCAGCAGGTACAGGACCACGATTGCCCAGCAGCCGAGCAGGGCCGGAAGCCCGCCCCAGCCCAAGAACGTGTCCTTTCCCACCATCGCCGGGAGGCTGGTCAATTTAACACGCGCCCGGCCCTTCGACCCGCGCCGCCCCGGCCGCGGGTGGCCGCGCCCACATGAGGAAGGAGGGGACGGCCTGATCCGCCCCGTTACCCCGTGGTCAGCAGCACCACGCCCGCCAGCGCCACCAGGGGCCCCACCACCCCCGCCACACCCACGCGTTCGCCGCGCAGGCGGGCGACCGGCACCAGGAAGACGGGTGTGAGGGACATCAGGCTGGAGGCAACCCCCGCCTGGGCGTGGGCAACGGCGTACAGGGAGAGGGTGATGCCGAGGCAGGGGCCGAACAGCGCGGCCAGTGCGGCGATGACCAGGCCCCGCCGGTCGGCGACGGCGTCGGCGAACGGCCGCCAGCGCCGCGACATCGTGACCAGCACCGCAAAGCCAATCAGGCCGGCGAGCAGCCGGATCTGCGTGGCGGCAACGGCGTCGACGGGACCGGCCGCCGAGGCGATGCGGCCGTGGAGCGCCACCTTCGCGAGCACCAGCCCTGCTGCCTGTCCGAGAGCGCCGCCCAGCGCCAGCGGGACGCCCGGCCACAACGGCAGCGCGGTCGTCGGCCCCGCGCGCGTGCGCCCCAGAATCACGCTGGATACGCCGGCCCCGGTCAGCGCCATCCCGGCCAGATCGCGCGCGCCGAGCCACTCGCCCAGGAGCGGCCAGGCGATCAGCGCGGCGAACGCGGGGGAGACCGTGGCGATCAACATGCTCCGGCGCGCGCCGATCAGGACGAAGGCGCGAAACAGACAGAAGTCGCCGAAGACCAGGCCCAGCAGCCCCGAGGCCAGCAGCCAGGGCCAGGCCGCGGCCGGCACGTCGAGCGGCAGCGCCCGGCCGCGCGCGCAGGCGGCGACCACCACCAGCATCGCCGAGCCGAAGGCCAGCCGGAGCACGTTGAGCGACAGCACGCCCATGCGGCGGGCGGCCGATTCGTTGGCGAGCGCGGATCCCGTCCAGGAGGCGGCGGTGGCCAGCGCGGCGAGCTCGCCGCCGCCGGTCATGAGATGGGGCATGACCGCGCATAGTACAGAACCCGGCGTTTGCGCGCCGGACGCTGTCGCGCGTAAGGTGGGCCCATGGAACGTTCTCGCGACTGGATCGTCCCGCTGGCCGTCGCGGCGTCGGCGTGCTTGCTGGTGATGCTGGCCATCTCGCTGGCGTCGGGTGTGTCGCAGGAGACGTTCGAAGTGGTGCTGGCCCCCTCGGTGTTCGGGGGCAAGCTGCGCGAGCACGCGACGGCGGTGCGGGCGCTGTTCGCCGTCGACAGCGTGTTCCTCGTTCTGTACACGGCGTTCTTCGTCCTGTTCGCGCAGCGGATCGCCACCAGCCGCACCCGCGTCTGGCTGTGGGTGGCGGTCGGGTTCATGCTGGCGACCGCGCTGCTGGACATGACCGAGGACCACCACATCCTGGCGTTGCTGAACGCGGCCGAGCTGTCGCGCGACCCCAGCTGGGAGCAGCTGGTCTTCCAGCACACGCTCAGCTCGGTGAAGTTCAACCTCAGCTACGTCGGGCTGTTCCTGTTCGGCCTGGCCATTCCGCGACATACCGTCGCCGGTGTCCTGCTCGCGCTGCTGCTCACCGTCGGCACCGCCCTGCAGGGCGCCTGGCTGTACGCCGCCCCCGCCGCCATGCTCCCCACCGGCAATCTGGGCCGCCTGATCGGCTTCCTGCTCGGCTTCGCCCTGGCCATCCCGATCCTGCGCGATCTGCGAATCCGCACCCCCGCCGCCTGACGACCCTCAGGCGGTCAGGCGGTCAGGCGGTCAGGCGGTGAAAGAACTGGATCGAGCTGTCGAAGATCTGCTGGCGGTCGTAGTCCAGGGTGGCGACGTGGTACGAGCGGTCGAGCCAGATCTGCTGGATGTCCCGGGACTGGGTGTGGTCGAGGAGGTAGCGCGAGTTCGACGGATGGACGACGTGGTCCTGGCGGGAGGTGAAGATGCGGATGGGCTGGGTGACCCGGGGAAGCTCCTGCTGCACCAGCTTCTGGAAGGCGCGGAGCGAGGCGAAGGTCTTCAGCGGCACGCGCTCGTCGGCGATCTCACGCGCCTGCGGGTCGGCGATGTCGCTGCCCACGCCGGGCACGCTGGGCAGCAGGTGCTTGAGCACGGGCAGCAGGAACATCCGCCGGTCGGTGCTGAACAGGAAGGGGTTGACCGCCGCCAGGCCGCGCACCACCGACGGGCGGTTGGCGCACAGGTGCAGCGCCACCGCCCCGCCGAACGAGAGCGCGCCGATGACCACCCGGGGATGACGGGCGCTCAGCTGGTCCAGCGCCGCGAAGGCGGCCTCGGTCCAGGCGGGGTACCGCTGCTCGGCCAGGTCGCGCCAGTGAGACCCATGGCCCGGCAGCACCGGACAGTGCACGGCGAAGCCGGCGTCGCGCAGCGCCTCGCCCCACGGGCGCATCCCCTGAGGCGAGCCGCTGAATCCATGCAGCAGCAGCACGGCGGGACCGGGGCCATCGAAGGAGAAAGCCTCGGTGCCCGGTCGCGGCGGATGGGGCATGCGTCACCTGCCGCCCGGGCAGGGCTGCGGCGCCGAGGGTGCGCCCGCCCGCAACCAGTCGAGCAGCGCGGTCTTCTCCGCGGCAGTCAGTGGTCCGGTGGGGCTGCCGGCCAGGGGCATGAAGCCCGACTCGATCGCGTTCTTCATTGCCTGCCAGACCTTGGCCGCACTGCACTTCATCTCGCCGTCCATCCGGCAGTCCCTCTGCGTCTGCGCATAGTCCAGCAGCGGGAAAGGGGCGCCCAAGCGCAACGGCATGGTGTGGCAGGTCTGACATCTGTCCCTCAGCGCGGCCTCGACCTCACATGGGAAAAACGCTCCCGGCTCGGGTGGAGCGGCGTCGGGCGCCGCGGGCGTGCGCGGGGCCGGGTCGCAGCCGGACAGGGCGGCACCGAGAACCAGGAAGACGCCTAGACGAGGCGGCATGGGTCAGCAGTATACCTTCCCGCGCGGGCGCTACGCCGTGCGCCCTCATTAATGAACGCGGCCGACGACCCCTCGTCTTTCCCCGCTGATCCGTTTGATTTGGAGTGGCGAGTCCGACAAATATTGGGGGGATGCGCCTGCGGTCTGCCTGGGTTCCTCTCGCGCTGTGGTGCGGCCTGGCGCTCGTTCCGGGCGCCCCCTCCCGGGCCCGGGCTCAGGGGCAGACGCCTGTGCCTCCCGCCCGCACCCTGCGCCTGCGCTACACGTTCCAGCCCGAGTGTTTCCGCGCCCGCGCGGACAGCCCCTGCGAGACACCCAAGGCCAACCAGCGCCTGGACCTGGGCCCGCAGATCGCGGTGTGGCTGGAGAAGGCCGACGGCAACACCTTCGTCGCCGACCTGATGGTCACCAACCTCACGGCGGTGCGCGGGATCGGCAACCGGCCGGGGTTCTGGAAATTCCCCTCCACCTGGCGCTTCCCCTACGGCAAGCGGAAGATGGTGCTGCCGGTCTGGGCCCACCGGCGCGGCCGCCTGTACGACACGGTGGTCATGCAGGACGACGGGGACAGCTCGGGCGGCGAGATGGGGATCGGCTTTCACGAGGCCATCTCCTCGCCCGACCCGTACCACTGCCTGACCTTCATGTCCTCGCGCTGGGTGTTCAACGCCGAGAGCGTGGACGCCATCACCTGTCCGACCGGCGTGTTCAACAGCTCGAAGGGGCGGCTGGACTCGACCCAGAAGACGCCCTACCCGCCCCGCAGCGACCTGGTCGGGTTCCGCGATCAGGACTGCGACGTCCAGTGGACCGGCAGCGGGCAGTGCCCGGCGTCGATGATGAGCGCCACGCGCTACGCCGAGATGAATGACCTGGACCTGGTGGCGGCGGCGACGCCGGTCTACGGCCGCCCCTACACCGGAACGTGGAACGTGCCGGCCGAGGTGCCGGACGGCGACTACGCGTTGATGCTGGAGATCAACAAGGAGTTCGACACCAACGCGAGCCACTCGTACAAGTCCTACATCGATCCCCGCCTGACCGACGCCGGCCTCACCGACAACTTCGGCCAGCCGGCGGTGGTGTTCCGGGTGCCGATCAAGCTGGACCGCAGCCAGGCGCAGCAGGCGGTCACCACCGAGATCGCGGGTTACGCCGACTGGAACGGCGAGACCGGGCTGCTGCACCTGCCCGACTCGACCATCAGCGACACGCCCGGCTCGGGCCGCGGCCGGCTGCGGGTGATCGAGCAGGCCGGCATCGGTGGGGGCCCCGCGCTGCAGGGGCGCGTGCACGTGGTCACCGAGGTGGAAGAGAGCCTGCCCCGCTGCCATCCTTCGCTGGTCGGCACCGGCGAGGTGGAGGCGCTGGAGGTCCCGGCCGGCACCGTCACCCCCACCCAGGCCATGGTCCAGTTCCGGGAGGCGGCCGACAGCGGCAAGCCGGTGGAGCAGTACCAGATCCGCTACCGCCCGGGCGAGACCATGACCGAGGAAGAGTTCATGAGCGCGGTGCCCGCGCCCACGGTCGAGCCCGCCGAGCCGCACTCGCTGCGCTCGTTCATCCTGCGCGACCTCAAGCCGCTGACCCGTTACGTGGTGGGCATCCGCGCCGCAGGCGGCTGCCTGGGACAGGGGCCGCTGGCCCTGAGCACCTTCGTCACGCCGATGCTCGAGTTCAAGACCCTGAGCGGCTGCTTCATCGCCACCGCGGCCTACGGGTCGCCGCAGGAGCCCCGCATCTCGGCTCTGCGACGCCTGCGCGACGCCGCCCGCCCGCGCAGCGCCATCGCCGCGGCGGCCGTCGACGCCTACGAGCGGTCCAGCCCCCCGGTGGCGGCGGTGCTGCGGCAGAGCGATCTGGCCCGCGCGGTGGTGCGGACCCTGCTGGCTCCGGTGGTCGAGGCCCTGGACGCGCGCTGAGCGCGCCGCCCTGCCCGACCGCGCCTACTCGACCCGGGTCTTGCAGCCGAAGCGCAGCTGCACGGTCACGCCGGCGGTGTCCTTCACCTTCGTGCACGTCGCGGGGCACAGCCGCACGCGCGTGGGCCGCCCCGTCGCCGGGGGGACGTCGTAAAACCAGCCGCCGCGCGCGGGATCGCAGCGGTCCTCGCTGGCCACGTAGCGCAGATCCTCGTCGCCGCCCGGCCCGCTGTAGCGCACGTTCACCTTGTCGAAGTCGATGGTCCCCTTGGAGGGAGGCGGGATCAGGAACTCGCAGCTCAGCGCGGTCCCGCGGATCTGGTTGACCGCCTGCAGGAAACGCTGGGACAGATCGCTGCCGGTCGCCAGCACGAAGGGGTCGTTGGTGCCCCCCGCAGCGGCGAGATCGCCCAGGGTGGGTCTGGCCCTCAGCAGCTGCGCCGGGGAGAAGACGCCGATCACGTAGGTGGTCACGCCGGGCGCGGCCATACGTGCCTCGGACAGCGCCGCGGCCGCCAGCGCACCGCTGTTCCCCTGCAGCTCGCAGCCGGTGGGCAGGCCGTCGGTGGCCAGGACCAGCACCGGCTTGCGCCCCGGGTTGGCCGTCGCCCGCGCGCGCAGGTGGGCCAGTGCACCTTTGACCGCCGGGGTGGTCGGGGTGCCGCCGCCCGGGATGGTCTGGTTCATTGTCGATTCGAGCATCGCCACCGCCCCTGGCAGCTCGCCGATGGGAACGACCGGGGTCTCGTAGCTGGACGCCTCGCAGCTGGCGCTGCGGTCGTCGAAACACAGCTTCGGCCGCGGCATGCAGACGTCCCCGGCGATTCCACCCGGGCAGGCCTGGCCCATGGCGGTGCAGCGCAACCCGCTCCGGGCGCACAGGCCGTAGACGGTGCAGGGTGGCGACCCGATCGGGCAGTCCACGTTGATGTCGTTGCAGGCGGGCTCGGTGGTGGAGACGTTGGCGGGCAGGGAGCAGACGCCCTTCTGCTCGCATACGGGCTGAACCGTCCCGCATTCGCTGTTCGCGGAGCAGCGCTTGCTGGGCGGCGGGAAGAACAGCAGCCCCGCGCCGAGCCCGGCGGACATGGGATCCTTCACGAAGGTCTGCAGCGCCTCGCGCAGCGCCACCCACTTGGACTGGGCGCCCGCGCTCTCTTCCATCGATCCCGAGATGTCCACCAGGAACAGCAAGTCCAGCGGCACCAGCTTGCCGTCGTGGGCCTCCTCCGCGCAGCTCTCGCCGACCGGCGGGGTGGGTGCCGTCCCCGGAGCTGCGGCATCGGCGCCCGCGGCGGGGGGCGGCGGCAGCGTGAATCCGGGACCGCCGCCGGGCCGGCCGCTGGTGGGGCCGCCACCCGACGGTGGCGCGCCGCCGTTGCTACCACCGGTTCCGCTGATCTGGGGAGCTCCGCAGCCGGCCGTCGGCAGAAGCGACCCGACCAGAAGCGCGATGAGCAACAGGCGACCCGACATGCGTGGCGCACCCTTCTCGAGGGCCCCCCGCTTCGTCGCACGACCGGGCGGACCTTGTCAATGTGCGCTGGTGGCGGAGGCGGCGGGCGGGCGCTGGGCCGTCCGCGCGGTGCTTCCTGGAGCCTCGGGCAGCTGGTCGAGCAAGGCCTGGCAGGCTTGCGGCATCGGGGGCGGTAGCTTCACCTCCGGCGGCGGGGACGGTGGCGTGGGTGTCGCCACCGGCTTCGTGTCGTCCTTGGCCCGCCGGGCCTCCTCGGTCTCCCACCAGGCCAGCTCGCTGCAGCCGTCGCCCGCCGGCATCGGCTCCTGGGCCTCGCAGGAGGCGTTGTCCGGCGGGCACTTGAGGCGCACGTGCAGATGGTCGTTGTGGCCCCACCAGGGACGCACGTTGCGCAGCCAGGTCCAGTCGCGCGGAGGCGGCGGCTCCTTGGCCTTCGACGCCTTCTTCTTGCTCGACCCCGACTTGCCGGACGGCGAGGACGCCTTGGGGTCCGGCTCGGGCGGCTTGTTGCTGGCGGCCTGCTGGTCGCACAGCTCGCGCTTGATGCGCGGGTGCACGAACACGCGCGCCACCTCCGGATCGGACGCCGCCAGCTCGATCAGCTGCTCGACCTTGGTTCCCCACTTCGCGGTCAAGGTGCGCGTGGTCAGATCCACCACCGGGATCTGCGAGACGCTCTCGCGTTCGGTCTTCTTGATCCGCCGCTTGGCCAGCCAGTCCGGGCGGGTGAAGCCGACGTCCACGTCGAGCCCGGTCTGGTGGCTGCGGTGGCCGCTGGGGGTGGGACCGCCGCGCGCTTGCGACATGTCGCCGATCAACAGGGTGCCGATCTTCTTCTTCTGGGCGGCTGCCGCCAGACGCTGGATGAAGGCGACCAGCGCGGGGTGGCCGTAGTAGCGGTTGCGGCTCAACCGCATCACCTCGTAACCGGGGCCGGAGCGCGGCAGAGGCACCGCGCCCAGCAGACAGCCGTTGCTGTAGCCCCCCACCGCGTCGGGCTTGCCCGCCAGCGGGTCGCGGAAATGGTTGAACGCCTCGGCGCGCGCACGCAGGTCGTTCTGCGGCGTGGGCGGCTGGCCGGCGGGCGGCGCCGGCGCGGCAGGCGGCACCAGCTGCTCTTCTCCAGCCGTCGGCGTGTCGCCCGGCGCCAGCGCGGTCGCCAGCAGCGAGAGCACGGCGGCGGCAGATCCGGCCAGCACGCTCACGATCATTGACGATAGCCGATCGCTTGGCGCGCACCAATGACCCGCGCCGCCAGCAGCAACCCGCGCGGGTACGCGCCTGCAGGTGCGTGCACCCATTTGGCGGCGGAACGCGCACGGCGTGAGAAATCGTCTGACCCTTACCCAATCCCTGAGTGCGACGCCCATCCAACAGGGGAGGTACCGAATGCTGCAGAGTTTCTTCAGGGCTCGCCCGGTCTTGCTGGCCCTTTCCACGATCACCTGGATCTTCGGATCGGCCGGATGCCCGGGACAGCTCGATGCCACGGCGTGGCTACCCGACGCCGGCTTCGTCAACCCGCCGCTCGCCTCGCCGGACAGCGCACCGCCGCCGCCGCCGCCGCCCATGATGGTGGACGCGGCTCCGCTGCCGCCGCCGCCGAAGATGGACGCGCCACCTGCGGCGCCGCGGCCGGATGCGGGCTCGCGCACCGACGCGCCTTCGATGGCGGACGCCGGTGCGATCGCGGCGGAAGCCTGGTGCAAGGACCCCGCGGAGGTGACCAGCCGGCTGCTGATGCCCAAGTGTGGTGCCTGCCACGGCGCCTCGACCAAGGCCGGAGCCCTGGACCTGACCTCGCCGGGCGCGGCCGCCCGTCTCATCGACGTACCCGCCGCCGCCGCCGCCTGTCGCAACCAGGCGCTGGTCACCATGAGCCCGCAGGTGGGTGGACACTTTTTCACCAAGCTCGACCGCCCGGTCGACAACTGCGGCGACCGGATGCCGCTCGGCGCGGCCTGGCTGACCCCGAACGAGGTGCAGTGCCTGAAAGAGTGGCTGATCGCCGCCAGCTCGGCCCGCTGACCGCCGTCCGATGAAAACGATTTAATCCCGATCATTTCGCTTACGCCCCAACCCCGGAGTCGAAGATGAAGGCCCCCACCTTCCGATCCGTCCGTGAAAATCGATCCGTCCGTGTGCTCCTCTGTCTCGCGCTCGCTGCCGGCGCGTTCGTGCCGGCGATGCCGGCGTTCGCGCGGAACGCGCGCGTGGCGGTGTTGCCCTTCCAGGGGCCGTCGGCTGATCGCCTGCGAGGCGCCGTGGTCAGCCGGCTGGCCAGCGACTGCGAGGTCGTGCCGCTGACCGAGATCCGGCGGGCCGCCGCGCGCGTGCGGCGGCCGATCGCCCCGAACGCGCTCTGGCAGGCGGTGGCGCGGCGGCTGAATCTGGCGGCCGTGATCAAGGGCGAGGTGACGTCGGGCCGCCGCTGGCAAGCGCGCCTGGTGGTCAACCAGGCCGGCAGCGGCGTCAGCGTCGGGTCGGTGGTGATCTCGGACCGCCGCTCTGCCGATCTGATCCGGGAGGTGGCGCGCACGGCGCCGCCACGCCTGGTGTCGCTGGTGCGCAAGACCCAGGGCGCCGCCGCCGGCGCGGTCGCGCGGGCTCCCGCCG
>JBKPRZ010000326.1:0-13984 GCA_046734815.1 Myxococcota bacterium
CCCCAGCGCCCAGCGCGCCGCCAGCACCGCTGCCAGGCCGCCCACCGCTGCCGCGGCCAGCAGCAGCCAGCCGGGGCGGCCGCCTCCCAGCGCGCTCGTGGTGGCGGCGGCCCCCGCCGCGCAGACCACCGATACCGCCAGCGCGATCGAGGTGCGGGCGCGCAGGTTGCGCGCGGTTTGGCTGTCGCCCACGCCACCAGGTTAGCGGGGGCGGCGCTCGATGACGATACCCAGCCGCTGCATGCGCCGGTACAGCGCCTGGCGGCTGACCCCCAGCTTGCTGGCCGCCCGCGACACCATGCCCTCGTTGTCGCGCAGCAGCCGCTCCAGCCGACCGCGCTCGTCGTCGTCGGCGCCGCCGGGCCGGTCCTGGCTGCCCGGCTCGAGCTCGGGGACCAGGCCCAGGTCGGCCGGTTCCAGGGCCGGGCCGCTGGCGACCAGCAACGCGCGCTGGATGCGGTTGAGCAGCTCGCGCACGTTTCCGGGCCAGCCGTGCTCTTCCAGGGCCTGCTGCGCCGCCGCGCTCAACCGCGGCGAGCCCCCCGGGCGCTCGGCGCCCAGCCGGGCCAGGAAGCGGGTGGCCAGCGGCAGGACGTCTTCGGGCCGGTCGCGCAGCGCCGGCACCCGCAGCTCGATGACGTTCAGACGGAACAGCAGGTCCTCGCGGAAGCGACCCTCGGCGATGGCGGCGCCCAGGTCGGCGTTGGTGGCGGCCAGCACCCTCACGTCCACCCGCCGCGCCTCGCTGGAGCCCAGCCGCTCGAACTCCCCGCTCTGCAGGACGCGCAGCAGCTTGGCCTGCCCGGCCGGTGACAGGTTTCCGATCTCGTCGAGGAACAGGGTCCCGCCGTGCGCCGCCTCGAAGCGCCCGATCCGCCGCTTGACCGATCCGGTGTAGGCCCCCGGCTCGGCCCCGAACAGCTCCGCCTCCAGCAGCTGCTCGGGCAGGGCGCCGGCGTTCACCTTGACGAACGGCCCCGCGCGCCGCCGCGAATTGGCCTGGATGATCTCGGCCACCAGCTCCTTGCCCGATCCGTTGGGGCCGGTGATCAGCACCGGCACGTCGGCGGGCGCCACCTGCACCGCCAGCGCCACCACCCGGTGCATGACCGCGCTCTCGTACACCAGCCCGCGCAGGTCGTGCCGCGCCGACAGGTCCTCGCGCGCCCGCGTCTTCTCCCGCCGGAGCCGTATGTTCTCCAGCGCCAGCGCGCGCAGGCGCAACAGGTTGCGCACGGTCGCCACCAGCTTGCTGTCGTCCCAGGGCTTGGACAGGTAGTCGGAGGCGCCCTCCTTCACCATCTGCACCGCTGCCTCCAGCGATGTCCAGGCGGTGATGGCCACCACCGGCAGCTCGCCGTCCAGGGCGCGGATGCGGCGGAACAGGGCCAGCCCCTCGGCGCCGGTGGTGATCCCGGTGGTGAAGTTCATGTCCTGCAGCACCACCCCCAGCTCCTCCCGATCGATGAGATCCAGCGCCTCCTCCGGCCGCGAGACCGCCACCACCGGGATGTCGTTCACCTCCAGCAGCACGCTCAGTGCCTTGCTGACCGCTGGCTGGTCCTCGACCACCAGCACCCGGGCGCCCGTCGCCGACATCATGCTCACACGTTGCGCGTGGCCACCGCCGGCGAGATGGCGGCCCCCCGGCGGGCCGGGGCGGCCGTGGCGAACAGGCCCACCGCCCACACGCAGGCCACCCCGGCCAGCAGGACGGGGGCGCTCAGCCGGGCCCCGGCGATCACGCCCAGCAGCGCCAGGTTGAGACCGATCGCCAGCGCGACGCCCAGCGCGGTGCCGATGCCGGTCAACAGCCACGTCTCCAGGACGAACTGCCGCAAGATGTCCCCCCGGGTGGCGCCCAGGGCGCGCCGGGTGCCGATCTGCCGGGTCCGTTCGGTCACCGAGAACGAGGTCAGCCCGCCGATGCCCAGCGAGGTCACCAGCACCAGCAGCAGCGACAGCGCCGCCATCAACCAGGCCACGAAGCGCTGGGGGCCGAAATATTGCGCGCGCACTTCCGACAGCAGCCGGATCTGGACGTTGCGCTCGCCGTCGGAGGCCAGCAGCTTCGGCTCGAGCGCACGGGCCACCTCCGCCGCCCGCCCGGGCTCGGCCCGCAGCAGGTAACGCGCGCCCGCCTCGAAGCTGCGGTTGTGATTGGCGTAGAAGACCGCGTATTCGTGGATGGGCCAGCCGTAGGGGTTGTAAAAGTCGTCGATCACCCCGATCACCTGATAACGGTCGCCGTCGCTGTCCTCCAGCAGCTTGCCCAGGTACGTGGGCTGGTCGCCGAAGCACAGCCGCGCGTAGGCCCGGGTGATCACCACCTCCTGCAGGAACTTGTCGCGGGGGCTGCCGTCGGGTGCGCGCTCGCGCGGGTTCTCGAACAGCGCCCGCAGGCGGCGGGTGTCGCGGTCCACGTCGCTGGCCGAGAAACTCCGTCCGGCGACCAGCGGCACACCCAGCGCCTCCACAATACCCTCGTCGGCTGAATAGATCTGGGTGCGCAACATCTCGCCGCCGGGCCCCGCCGCGCGCAGCTCGGTGGAGCTGCCGCCACCTTGCCACGGAAGGAACGGGGTGTTGCTGGCGGCCTTGACCCCCGGCACCGCCCGCAGCAGGGCCAGGTCCCGGCGCAGGCTCGCGTCCAGGTAGCCCTGCTCGCGGAAGGCGGCGCCGAACGGGCGGCTGTCCACCGCGATGATGTCGTCGTCGGCGAAACCCGAGGCCCGGGCCATCTGGCGGCGGGCGTCCAGGATGACGGCCACGCAGTTGACCACCACCGCCAGGGTCAAGGCGATCTCCAGGATGATGAGGCCGAAGCGGCCCTTGTTGCGGCTCATCGCGCGCAGGATCGGTCCGATGCCCATGGCCGTCTCCTATTGCAGCTTGAGGTGCAGGGCGGGCGGCAGCTTGCACACCCGGTAGGCGGGGTAAAGACCGGCCAGCAGCCCGGCCACCAGCGCGGCCAGCACCGCGAAGCCAGCCATGGTGAGGTCGGCGCCCAGGACGTCGCTGCGTCCCACCGCCGTCTTCATCCAGCCATTGAGGAACTCCAGCGCCCCGACCGACAGCAGCAGCCCGCCCGCGCCGCCGGTCAGCGCCACCAGCTCACACTCGAGCAGGTGCTGCAGGAAGATGTCCAGTCGGCGGGCCCCCAGCGCCCGCCGCACGCCGATCTCGGGCGCCCGCGCCAGGAACTTGCCCAGCAGCAAGCCCATCAAATTCAGGGCGCAGATCCCCAGGAACAGCAGCGACACGATGAACAGGGCAGTCGCCTGCGAGGGCACCACCTTCTGCTCGGCCAGCCAGGCCCGCAGCGGCGTGACCCGGTTGTCGAGCGGGCGGGCGAAGCGGCCGGTTTTCTTCTCCTCGCGTACGTAGCTGTCGAGGAAATCCTGGTAGGCCGCCACCGCGGCCGCGTCGGGAAGCTCGACCCACATCTGGATCCAGCAGCTGTCCGAAGCCAGGAAGCCCTCCGGTCCGGGCCCGGGCGGGCTGCGCCAGCCATCGCTGTTGCCGGCGGTGCGGATCTGCATCGGCCGCATCAGGTTGAAGGGCATGAAGATCCCCTCCGGCGCCTGGTAGAAGTTCTGGGTGACGTCGTAGAACTTCACCGACGGGCGCCAGCGGGCCATCACCCCCACCACCCGGAACTCGCCCTTGTCGATGCGCACGGTCTTGCCGACGCTGTCGCTGCCGCCGAACAGGCGGTCGTTCAGCTCCTCGCTCAGCACCACCACCCGTTCCGGCCGCTCGTCGGCCTTGCGGTCCCAGCCCGAGCCGTAGCGGAAGGGGACGTTGAACATGGGGAAGAAGTCGGCGAACGTCATCCGCACCAGCTCGCGGGTGGGGCGGCCGAGCTGCGGGTCGGGGTACAGGTACAACATGGCCTTGAACATGCCGGCCTGTCGGGCCGGGATGCGCGAGCGCATGATCGCGTTCATGTCCCGGTAGGTGATCTGGGTGGGCGGCCGCGGCACCTCGCCGGGGTAGGGCTTGAGCGGGTCCCAGTTGTCCATGCGCACGTAATACAGGACGCCGCTCTTTTCCGGGATGGGGTCGCGGGCGAAGGAGTGTCGGGTGGCGGCGAACAGGGTGGAGACCGCCACCCCCACCGCGATCCCGCCCAGCACCAGGGCGGTGTGGCCGGGGTTGCGGCGGGCGCTCTTCCAGGCGACGCGCAGCTGATAGCCCAGCATGGGGGTCACCCCAGCCCCGGGGCCAGCCGCGGCTCCTGGCCGCGCACCAGGCTGGGGGCAGCCTCCAGCTCGACCACCCGGCCGTCCAGCAGGTGGATCTGCCGGTGGGCGCGGGCCGCGCACTCGGGACTGTGGGTGACCATCACGATGGTGGTGCCGGCCGCGCTCACCCGTTCCAGCAGGTCGAGGATCTCGCGGGTCATCAGCGAGTCCAGGTTACCGGTGGGCTCGTCGGCCAGGATCAGGCGCGGATCGCCGCCCAGCACGCGGGCGATGGCCACCCGCTGCTGCTGCCCGCCCGACAGCTGCGAGGGCAGGTGGTGCATGCGCGAGCTCAGCCCCACCTGCTCGAGCGCCGACTCGATCCGCCGCCGCCGCTCCGCCGCCGGCAGGCGCCGGTAGCGCAGGGGCACGTCGACGTTGTCGAACACGTCCAGGTCGGGGATCAGGTTGAAGCTCTGGAAGATGAAGCCGATCTTCTGGTTGCGGATGCCCGACATCTGCCGGTCGTTCAGGCGGCTGACGTCCTCGCCGTCCAGCCGGTATTCGCCGCCGTCGAAGGTGTCCAGCAGGCCGGCCACGTTGAGGAAGGTGGTCTTGCCCGAGCCCGAGGGCCCCATCACCGCCACGAACTCGCCCGGCCGCACCTGCACCGACAGATCGGCCAGCGCGTGGGTCTCCACCCGGTCGGTCCGGTACACCTTGGTCACGTTCTTCATCTCAAGCATGGATGGCTCCTTGTTCTCGCTCAGCGGATGAACACCGTGCGCGCGTCCTCGAACAGCGACGTGTCCGACACCACCACCTGCTCGCCCGGCTGCAGCCCGCCCAGCACCTCCACCTCGGTCACGCTCACCACCCCCGTCCGCACCGCCCGCTTGACCGCCACCCCGCTGTCCACCACGTAGGCGGTGCGGCCGCCTCCGGTCTCCAGGAACGGCCCGCGCGGCAGCTTCAGCACCCCGCTGCGCCGGTCGAGGATCACCCGCGCGCTCACCCGTTCACTCTGGCGCAGCCCCGCCGGCGTCTGCCCGTCGAAGCCCACCAGCGCGCGCACCTGGCTGTCGCGCACCTCCGGCGAAACGGTGGTGATCCGCCCGGGGTAGGTGTGTCCCTCGTACTGGATCTCCACCCGCGCCCGCGGCGTGACGTCGCTGGCGTAGTTTTCGGGCAGCTCCAGCTCGACCTCGAAGGCCGACAGGTTGACCACCGAGAGGACGGCCTGGTTGCGCGCCACCGCGTCCCGGTCCTGCACCGCCAGGGTGGCCACCATCCCATCGAAGGGCGCGCGCAGGGTCAGCTCGGCCACCTGGCGCTCGAAGTCCTGCACCACCGCCCGCTGGCGGTCCACCTGCAGGCGGCGGGTCTTCTCCTCGAAGACGAAGGTGTCCTTCTCCAGGGTCGCGGTCTCGCGCGCGTTGTCCAGCTCGACCTTGGCGATGCGCGCGTCGTCCTCGGCCTTCTCGAACTCCACCGGGCTCTGCATGCCGCGCTCGTGCAGCGATTTCTCCCGCCCCAGGGTCCGCACCGCCGCCTCGCGCTTGACCGTCAGCAGATCGACCGTCTGCTTGGCCTTCACCGCCGCCTGCCGGGCGGCGATCCGCTGGCGGCCGAGCTCTGCATCCAGCGAGGCCAGGGTGGCCTGCTCCTGCACCAGCCGGCTGGTCAGCTCGGGGCTGTCGATGCGGGCCAGCGGCTGGTTCTTCTTCACCTCGGTGCCGGCCTTCACCTCCAGCGCCACGATGCCGGCGGCCGGGCTGTACAGCGTCGGGTGCAGCGCCGCCACCACGCGGCCCTGCACCGCCAGGTCGCGTTCCAGGTCGCCGCGCGCGACGGTCGCGATGCGCACCCGGCTGGCGTCGACCACCCGTTCGGCGCGCACCCAGCGCCGCACGAGGGGAGTCAGCAGGGCCAGCCCCAGCACCGCGAGCAGCGCCGCCACCGCCGCGGCGATGGTCCGTCGCCGGGTGGCCAGCCGCGGTCGGGCCAGCGGCTTGTCCATTGTGGAAGCGTCGCGGATCATCGAACCCTCGGGAAGCCAGCAACCAGGATGCCACCGCCGCAGCCGCGGTTTGCGGCCGTTTCTCGCCACCCCGACCCGCGCGCGCGTTGACAGCTGTCCGCGCGGGGCGGACACACGTCCGGCAGCAACGCGTCGAGGGGCGTTCCCCCGCGCCGGCAACCTTGATAAGACTGGCCCATGGCTGCCGCCCGCCTGCTCCTCCCTCTTGCCGCCGTCCTGCTGGCCGGCCCCGCGCACGCCGAGATCAAGCGGGCCGCCGCGGACGATCTGGCGGTCGAGCACCACCTGTCGACGCCGGTGGCGGCGCCGGATCTCTTTCGCGCCATCGGTCAGATTGGCAAGTGGTGGAGCAGCACGCACACCTGGTCGGGCAGCGCGGCCAACCTGAGCCTGAAGCTGGAGGCAGGCGGCTGCTTCTGCGAGCGCTGGGCCGACGGCAGCGCCGAGCACGGCCACGTCATCCAGACGCAGCGGGATCGCCTGGTGCGGTTGAACGCCACCTGGGCCCGCTGATGGAGCTGGCGGTGAGCGGGGTGCTCACGTTCCAGCTGTCGCCGCCCGCCGCCGGCGCGTCGGCCAGGGGCACCGACCTGCTGGTCAGCTACCGCATCAGCGGCGACAGCAGCCACGGGCTGAAGGCGCTGGCCGGACCGGTGGACAAGGTGCTGGGCGAGGCCGCCGCCCGGCTGGTGCACTTCGCCCAGACCGGGAAGCCGGAGTAAGCCATGGCCGAAGCGGTCGCTCCGCGCCGGGATCTGCTGGGCCTGCTGGTGCTGGCCGTATCCGCGGTGGCCGGCATGGCGGTGGTGCCGTCGACAGCCTGGGCCCGCCCGGGCGACCCCTGCACCAGCGCGATCATCGGTTTTCTGCTGACCCTGGTCGTGCTGTCCGCCTGCCGCGTGCTGCGCTGGCCGCGGTTCGAGCGCCGCTGGCTGGCGGTGTTCCTGGCGGCCATGCCGCTGGTGTACATCCGGTCGGGGATGCTGCAGGCGCTGCCCCTTCACCTCGAGTGGGTGGGGTTCGGTCTGTTCCTGCTGCTCGCCGTGGCCGGGTGGTTCGTCTCACCCTGGTTCCTGGTGGCGGGCCTGTTCGGGCACGGCCTGGCCTGGGACCTGTGGCACCTGCGCGGCGCCGGCGTGGTGCCGGTCTGGTACGCGCTGGCCTGCGCGATCGTCGACGTGGGCCTGGGCGCGTACGTGGCGACCCGGGTGCCCTTGCTGGCGCGCGGATGATCCGCGAGCGGGTGGTCGACAGCTGTCGGTCCATCCGCAAGCCGCGGCTGCCCCTGTCCGCGGTGGCGGCGCTGCTGGTCAGCACTTGCGCCCCCACGACCCGTCCCGTGGTCGCCCCCGCGCCGATCTGCGACGGCCGCTGCGTGGTCGACACCTTCAAGGAGCTGGCCGTCATCTACCGTCCCTCCGGCGAGGAGGGGGCGGTGCGTGACTGGCTGCTGCAGCGGATCGCGCAGGCCAACGACGGGCGCTGGAAACCGGCCCGGCTCGAACGGCTGGGCCCCGACCGGGTGGGCAACTTCGTCGTCCGCGTCCCCGCCACCGGTCGCTTCGCGGACCGGGCGCTGCCGCCGGTGGCGCTGCAGGCCCACATGGACATGGTGCTCGCCGCCGCCGCCGTCGCGCCCGGCGGCGACCTGCGCAACCACTTCCGCGCCCACCGGGTGCAGATCGAGGAGGCTGCGG
Source organism: Myxococcota bacterium (assembly GCA_046734815.1). Classification (GTDB taxonomy): domain Bacteria; phylum Myxococcota_A; class Polyangia; order Fen-1088; family Fen-1088; genus CAVYGB01. The sequence continues at coordinate 7,926 of JBKPRZ010000326.1, forward strand.
GCCGGCTGCGGTCGCGTGGCGAGAGCTCGAGCATCGGTGCGGACAACGGCGTCGGCTGCGCGCTGATGCTGCGCTACGCGCGCGACCCGGGTGTGGCCCACCCGCCGCTCGAGCTTGTGTTCACGGTGTCCGAGGAGGCCGGCCTGATGGGGGCGCGGGAATACGACACCACCGCGCTGCCGCTGGCCGCCCCGGTCATGGTCAGCCTGGACGGCTTCGATGCCGACCGGCTGGCCCACGGCAGCCAGGGCTCGCGGCGGCAGCACCTGCGCGGCAGCTTGCCCGCCCGGTCGCTGGCCGGCGGGAAGCTGGTGCGGCTGACCGTCACCGGGTTGCTGGGCGGGCACTCCGGCGCCGACATCCACCGGCAGCGCCTGAACGCCGTGGTCGCGCTGGGCGAGGTGGCCCGGGCCGTCCTGGCCGATCCCTCGGTGGCGCTGGTCGCGGCCATCGCCGGCGACTCCGCCGGCCTCAACAAGATCCCGACCGATCTCCAGCTGACCGTCGCCGTGCCCGGGTCCGTCCGTACCGAAGCCCTGCGCGGCGCCGCCGAGGCCGCGGTCCGCAGGGCGGTGCGCGCCCATCCCGGCGAGGCAGCCAACCCGCGGGTGTCGGTGACCGCCAGCGAGCCGTCGCCTCCGACAGAGCTGACCGCCCTGACCGCCGAGGCCGCCCGCCGCCTGATCGGGACGATCCTGGCGGTCGAGAGCGCGCACCCGCCCCTGAACGGCGTGGTGACCCGGGCCGACGGTTATCCGGAGGGCGTGAACACCTCCGCCAACCTCGCCTGGCTGGAGGTGCGGCCGGATCCCGCCACGCCCACGGTCCTGCCGGCCGCCTTCGGCTTCATGATCCGGTCCTTCTCCGCGTCCGAGCTGGCCGCCACCGCCGGCCGGCTCGGCGATCATCTGAGCGGCGCCTTCTCCGACCGCGCCGCCGCCTCGATACAGGTGCTGTCGGCCTACGACCCCTGGCTGCAACCAGCCGACTCCTGGCTGGTCCGGCTGGCCGGCGCGGGTTTCCGCAGCACCGGCGTGCAGGCGATCGGGGTCGAGCCGTCCTACTTCGCGATCAAGTTCCCCGGCCTGCAGATCGTGGGCATCGGCGCCACCATCACCGACGCCCACACCGTGCACGAGGCGGTGTCGGTCCCCAGCGTCCTGGACATCAGCGCGAAGCTGGACGCTCTGCTGGGCCGCCTGGGCGACGCCGACGACTTCCGGAACGCACCAGCGCGGCGATGACCGCCAGGGCCAGCGCCAGCGCCAGCGCCGGGCTGGCCGATCCCGCGCCCCCGACCGCGCAGCCCGCCGCCCCCGGCGCGCCGACGGCCAGGGGCAGCACCTCGATCGCCGAGATCCGCGGCCGTCCCGCGATCGGCCGGAACGACAGGTCCAGCACGCCGTCGCTGACGGTGGTCTCGACCTCCTTGGCCAGCGCACGCAGGGCCCCCACCTCGGCAAAGACGTCCAGCCGCCGGAACGCCTCCGTCTTCTCGACCAGGACGTCGAACACGTTGCTGCCCGCCCCGGCCGCCGGGTTCAGCTCGGCAAAGTGCAAGCGCACCAGGTACCGACCGGGCGGCACCGGGAAGCTGTAGACCAGCGGGCCGCGCGAGGGCAGGACATACGCGCGCCGCTCGGTCTGGTACAGCGGATCCAGGTCGGTCCCGGCGATGTCGACGTATTGGGCGGCGCCCAGGCCCGTGTCGTTGAAGTAGTTGTCTGCCTCCCAGCGCCGTCCCTGCGGGTCCACGTATTCGCGGCCACCGGTGTTGACCCGGTAAAGGGCGTCGGTCGAGGGCAGCGGCAGCGGCGGGAACACCGTGGGCGGCGCGGGCGCGGGTGGTGGGGGCGCGTCCGGCGTCAACGCCAGCACCTCGATCGCCGAGACCTTCGGGTTTTCCAGCACGTGCCTGAACTGGATGTCCAGGCTGCCGTCGCGCACGGTGGTGACCACCTGCTTGACCGTGGCGGTCATGGAGCCGACCTCGCCGGCGATATCGTAGCCGGCCAGCACCTTGACACCCTCGACGACAACGTCGAACTGGCGCATGTTGCGCTTGACCGTGCCGGCCCAGATCTCGGCAAAGTGCAGCCGCACGACATAGGCCCCGTCGGGCACGGGCAGGTTGTAGGTCAACGTCTCGCCGGGGAACACGAACCGCTCGCTCTGGTACAGCGGGTCCATGTCGGTGCCGTCGATCTCCTCCAGGAACTCGCCGCTGTGCCCTCCGGTGTAATGGGCGTCGGCCGACCAGACGTTGCCACGCGGATCGACGTAGCGGCCGCCGCCGGCGTTGATCCGGTAGACCGCCGGCGTGGCGTTCCACGGCTGGGCCGGCGGGGGCCGTCGCAGCTCGGCGGCGATGCGTTCGATCTCGGGGTGATCGGGGTAGCGCTGGGCCAGTCCGTCGCAGATGCCCTGGGCGTCGCGCAGCCGGCCCCGCGCCCGCAGCGCATCCGCCAGCCGCAGCAGCGCCGCCACCTCGCCTTCCTGAGCACCGCCGTCGACCCCACCCGGCTCGGGGGGCGGGGCTTCGGCGGTCTGCAGCGCGGTCACCACCGGGACCGCCTGGGCCCGCACCAGCGACCACTCCTCCCGTTCCTCCTCCGAGCTCATGCGCCAGCGCCGGCCGATGCTGGCGGCCAGCGCCTGGTGCGCCCGGACCTCGGTGCCCTGGCCCCGCGCGCGGCCGGGCGGGACCACCAGCACCGTCCCCTGCACGACCCGGGCGATGGCCGAGGCTCCCTCCTCCGTCAGCTCCACCGAGAAAGCGGTGCCGATGGCCACCACCTCGGCCACCGCGGTCTGGATGGTGAACGTCTGCCCGGGCTTCTGGTGGGTCACGACCGCGGCCACCTTGCCCGCCTCCAGCTGCACGCGGCCTTCGGCGGCAACGCGCACCCGGCTTCCTTGCTCGAGACACAGGTGGCTGGCGTCGCGCAGCCGCAGGCAGGCGCGTCCGTCCTCGCTGGTCAGCACCGCATCCCGCGGCGCCTCCTGTCCCACCTCCAGGCGCCGTGCGCTCTCTTGCAGCGTGCCCGCCACCACCGTGGCGACCGGCGCCGGTCCCTCCGGAGCCCCGGATCGCAGCGCGTGCATCGCCACCACGATCAGCGCCGCCGCCGCCAGCGCCAGGGGCGCGGCCAGCAGCCAGGCCCGGCCCCGCCGGCGCGGTGCCGCCGCGTCGATCTTCTTCTGCACCGCGGACACGAACCGCTCGGCCGTGACCTCCGCCATCACCAGATCTTCGACCCGCTGGACGAACTGCCGCTCGGTGGCGCGGCTGCGCCCCAGCGCATCCAGCATCCGTTGCAGCTCCTCGTCCGTCATCACACCGCCCCTCCCTCCAGCGCCCGTTCGATGCACACCCGCAGCGCCTCCCGGATGCGCAACAGGCGCATGCGCAGGGCGCTCTCCTGCTTGTGCTCCTCCGCCGCCAGGCTGGCCAGGGTGCGGCGCTCGAAGTAGTGCTGCGACACGAGGCTGGACGAAGCCGGCGGCAGCTTGTCGACGCAGCTCTGGAGCGCCTCCATGCGCCGCTCGATCTCCGCGGGATCGCGCGCCGCCGGCGCCTGCTCCAGCTGACGGTTGTCGATCACCGCCTCCAGGTCGGCCCCGCCCCGCGCTTCCAGCCGGGCCGGCGCGCGCATGTGTTCCAGCAGCAGGTTGCGGGCGATCCCCATCAGCCACGGTCGCATGCTGCCGGTCTCGGGCAGCTGGAAGGCATCCAGCCGCTTGAACGCGCGCAGGAACACCTCCTGGGCCAGATCGTCCGCCGTCTCCGCCGCGCGCACGTGCGCGCTCAGGTACACCCGCACCACCGCCTGGTGCATGCGCACCAGCTGCGAGAAGGCCTCGCGGTCGCCCGCCTTGGCGCGCTCGACCTGCAGCGGTTCGTCGCGTGCGTCGCTGCCGGGCTGACGGCTGGGTCGAGCGGACATGGTCTCCTCCCGCGCGGGCGATCAGAAGATCAAGGTCAGGCCCACGTTGACGAAATCCACCGTCTGGCGGTTCTCCACCACCGCCCCCGACGTGGGATCGGTCGAATCGTACCAGCGGTAGGTGCCACGGAAGTACTCCAGCGCCACCGTCAAGGTCTGATAAAAGCCGTGGTACACACCGGCCGAGATGCCGGACTGCTCCTTGGGGATGGTCAAGGTGGCGAACGGCTCGGACTCGGTGATGGTGGTCAGCAAGCGCGACATGCCCGCGCCGCCGGCAATCTTGGTCTGCCCGACGCTGATCGACGCCATGCCGACGTAGCCGCGCGTCTGCCGGAGGATCCCCTGCTCGTCGGCGAACAGCGGGCTGTTCTCCATCGGCACGTACAGGCCCAGCCCCTGCCCGCGGTAGTAGGCGCCGCCCAGGCTCAACGCCTTGACCGTCACCCGACCGCCCGCGGCCACCCCCGACGCGTCGGTGTTCAGCAACGGATCGGCGTTGTTGCCGATCCGCTGCCAGATGCCATCGACGAACAAGGTGATGGCGTCGGGCAGGGTGAAGGTCAGCTCGCCCTCCAGGCGCGGGTAGGGGGTGCGTTCGTATTGCCGGTCCGGGATCACCGCCGGGTCGTACATCCCCCCCGACAGCTGGAAGCCGGCCAGCACCGGAGTGTTGTACACGATGCCGGCGTTGTAGCCGGGGAACAGGAGGCCGTGGCCGGCGTAGCCGCAGGCTCCGCCGCGCGCCGTCCGCACCGCGCAGGGGTGCCCCAGCCCGTAGCCGTGCTGGATGTCGTAGTCCAGCTGGATGGCGCCGCGCTCGAACAGCGCCAGGTTGCGCCCCGCCAGCAGCCCGCCCCAGGGGCCCTCCAGCTTCACGTACACCTCGCGCGCGTCCAGCCCCGGGGTGTCGGTCTTGGATCGCTCCTGCGACACGCCCACCCAGGTGCCGAACCGCCCGGTCACCTTCAAGGTGGGCGACAGCTCCTTGACCAGGTTGAAGGCGAGGATGTTGTTGAGGAACCCGCCGCGCATGCGGGTCATCATGATGTGCGCGGTGGTGGCGGCCTTGTCCTCGACCCCGGTCCAGTTGGCCACCCCGGTCGGCTGCGCGTCCCCGCGCGAGAAGCTGCCGAAGGTGTTCAGCCGTCCGTCCATGGTCAGCTGCCAGCCCGCCGCGCGGGTCAGCGGGATCTCCGCACTCGCCCGGCCTCCGCCCAGCACCAGCGCGCCGGCGATCAGGCCGACGACCACCCGTCCTGCGTGCACGTGAAACAGCTCCAGCGATGTTCGGCGCATGTGCGACCCCCTATTTGATCCGGCGGACCGCCCACAACACGCCCTGGTGGATCAGCCGGCGGAAGTTCGGCTCGCCGTACACCGAGGTATTGTGCCCGCGGATCGTGTAAAAGCTCCGCCCCCCGCCCGGGATCTCCCGCACGTACACCGCCGGGCGTTGATCGGTCCCCAGCTTGCCCAGCACCGAGAAGCCGGGCAGCGTCTCCGGGTTGCGGTTCAGGTAATACCACTCGTCGGCGCAGCTCCAGGGGCTGCGGATGCCGCGGATGATGGGGTGGTCCTGCGCCATCGCGGCGGGCTGCCACACGATGCTGTTGGGCGTGCCGTCGCCGTCGTGCTGGCTGAAGTTGCCGCCGTTGACCTGGTCCTGGAACCAGGGCCAGGCCTGCGTGTTCTCGAAATCGGTCGCCGAGTGCACGCCCCCCCAGGCGCCGCCGCTGGTGAGGTACTTCTGGACCGCCGCCTTGCCGATGGCCCCGTTGGCCCCGCCGGCCGTGAACACCGTGCCGGTGGGGTTGCACCAGAAGATGATGGCGTAGGGGCGCAGCCCCTCGTCGGTGAACTCGGACAGGTCCTCCTTGGCGATGGTCACCGTCCAGCGGCTGCCCGGCATGGTCCCGGGCGGCAGGCTGGCGTCCGGCGTGTTGCCCAGGTCGCGCAGCATCTGCTGACAGGCCGGGATCGAGTCGTGGTGGTACTCGAGCGTCTTGCTGAGCACCAGCATCTGGAACGGCCCGCCGCCCGGGGCGGCCGGCGCCGCCATGTCGGGCCGCATGCCCGCGTCGGGAGGCAGGGGCCGCGCGCCCCCGGTCC
>JBKPRZ010000327.1:0-3656 GCA_046734815.1 Myxococcota bacterium
ACCACCCGCAACGTGCTGGAGAACCCGCCGGCGCTGATCCGCTTCTGGGATCCGGTCAGCTTCGATGTCTACCGGATGCGCGCGCGCTACCTGCGCTCGGAGACGGCCGGCCCGCTGTTCGACCGGATGTCGATGCGCATCGACGCCATCGCCGCGCACACCGGCCTGACTGGCATCTTCAAGCTGCAGGCCGCTGACATCTACGTGGTGGATTCGGTCGAGCTGGTCACCGACCACCTGCTGCCGCCGCAGCCCCCCGACCCGGCCCGGGCCCACCTGCCGGATCTACCCCCCGAGCCCGGCCGGGCCCCGCCCCACGAGCGCGAGGAGCTGTGGGCCTTGCAGCGCATCTCGATGCGCATGAACCGGGCCTGCGATCTGGAGGCCCTGCTGTCGGGCGTGCTCGAGAGCCTGCACGAGGACTTCGGCTTCGCCCACGCCCAGGTGCTGCTGCTCGACGAGACCGGCCGCCGCCTGTTCACCGTCGCCAGCCGCGGCTACCCCCAGAGCGGCGTCGGGTCGGAGGTGGTGTTCGGCGAGGGGCTGATCGGCACGGTGGCGCGCGATCGGCGGCTGCTGCGGGTGGGCCACCTGGAGAGCGACCTGCGCTACAGCCGCGCGGCGCGCGCCTCGCTGGACGCCGGTGGCGCGGGTGGTCCGCCGCAAGCGGAGGTGCCGTTGCCCGGTCTGCCCGATGCCCAGAGCCACATGGCGGTGCCGCTGACCGTGCAGGACCGGCTGGTGGGCGTGCTGGCGCTGGAGAGCCGCGACCGCCTCTGCTTCGAGAGCTGGCACGAGGCCTTCATCGGCGTGGTGGCCGCGCAGGTCGCCGCCGGCATCGAGCGCCTGGCCTTCGCCGATCTCCCCGAGGAGCCGGCCGCGTCGGCAGCCCGGCGCTCGCGCGCGCCCGCGCCGGCCGCCCGCCGTCGTCGCTCGCTGGTCTTTTACCAGAACGACGACTGCATCTTCATCGACGGCGAATACCTGATCCGCAACGTCCCCGGCCGCATCTTGTGGAAGCTGCTGAAGGCCCACCACGAGGGCGCGCGCAGCGAATTTTCCAACCGCGAGCTCCGCCTGGACCCCGGCCTGGGCCTGCCCGCGATCAAGGACAACCTGGAGAGCCGCCTGATCCTGCTGCGCAAGCGCCTGGAACAGAAGTGCCCCGACATCCGCCTCCCTTCGCGCGGCCGCGGCCGCTTCGCCATCGAGGTCGACTGCGACCTCGACCTCACCGAACGCCCCTTCGCCTGACCGTCAGAACGCCCCCCGCAGACTGACCCCCGCGCCGGTGGGCGAGACCCAGGGCACCGCCAGCGGCTCGACAATGTCGGCGGGCAGAGGGAGCAGCTGGCTCAGCACCGCGCCGGCGACGGGCGCGCTGGCGATGGCCACCCACTCGGCCGGGGCCAGCTCGTTCTTCGCCCGCCCTGTCTGATGCAGCAGCGGCACCACCAGCCCGGTGGCGGCTCCCACGGCCGCACCGACCGCGACGTCGCTGTAGAAGTGTTTGCCGGCGCGGACGCGCAGGTTCGCCGTGGCGCCGGCGACCATCAGGCTGCTGGCCCAGACCGCCGTGCGCGCGGTGGTGTCGGCGCTGCTCTGCGCGAACAGATACGCCCCGCTGACCGCGGCGGCGAAGGCGGTGGCGGCGTGGCCCGAGTAGAAGGACAGGCGCGCGTCCCTGGCCTCGCGTTCGCCGTAGGCCTGCACGCGAGGGTCGGGGTTGTACACATAAGGCCGCGGCCGGCCCACCAGGTGCTTGACCACGTTGTTGAGGGCCAGTGACAGCGCCAGCGTCTCGCTGTACACCACGGCACGCCGGCCGCTGTCGGGCCCGAAGCCCTGACCCACCTGCACCGCCAGCGGCGTCAGGACAGACAGGGTCAGCAGCAGGTCGCTGGTGCGCGCGGCCGAGGCGGAGAAGCGCGTCTTGACCCGCTCGTCCAGCGGCAGCAACTCGTGGGACCAGCGGGCTCGATCATCGACCGGCAGCCGGCTGGCCAGCCCCGCCAGGACCAGCCCGCCGGCGATGACCGCGCCGTCGACGGCCAGGCTGGCGTCGACCCGCGCGGGCGCCGGCTGGGCCCCGGCGGGGTGGCTGATCACCGCCGCCAGCGCGATGAGGGAAACGGCCAGGAGATGACGTCCGTAGCGCATGGACCGCTCCTCAACCCTTCACGTTGATCCGCAGCGCCTCGTCGATGAACGACTCGATGGCCACGCCGATCGCCGCCTGGTTCTGGTCCGAGGGCGGTAGCGCAGCCAGCGTCCGCACGCGCTCGAGCATCGTCTCGTAGGTGCCCTGCAGGTGCCGGATCTTGTCGTCCACCACGGCGACGTCCTCTTGCATCAGCCCGCCGATCTGCAGACCGGTGCCCAGGGCTACGCCGCCCATGGCCGCTCCGCCGGCCCGCTGCTGCGTGCGGCGCGCGTCCGAAGACAGCGCCACCGATCCGACGGCGATGCTGGAAGCCGCCAGCACGCCGTAAGACAGCAGGTTCAGCATGCGGCGGCGCGCCCGCACCTTGTTCCGCCGCTCCTTCAGCAGGTCCAGCTGCTTCTGGTACACCTCCTGCGCCAGGGCCAGGTGGTTGCTCGCGCGCTGGTTGATCGCGCCGCCAGGCAAGACGCTGGCCGCCGAGATGCGCGCGTTGTCCGAGATGACCAGGTTGCTGCGATCGACCACCGTGTAACCGCTGGCGCACCCGCTGGTGGTGGCGCCGCCGAAGGTGACGAGCACCAGGAAGGCGAGGGGACGCAACGAGGCCTTCATGACTGCTTCTCCCAGCCCAGGGTCACCTGCTCGACCAGCGGCGTCGGCCGCAGGTGGTGGTGGACCACGACGTCGATCGACTCGAGCGGCAACGCGCCCACCGGGATGGTCAGCCGGTCGCCCCCGATGCGCCTGCCGTGCAGCAGGGTGAGGGTCTGCCGGGCCCCGGCGCCGCGTGCATCGACCCGGGCGCCGTCCAGTGGGTCGCGGAAGCGCAGCTCGACCAGCCGCAGATCGACCCCCCCGGGGACCACCGGCGGTCGCACCCGGTAGTGCACGGTGCCGCCGTGATGGTCCTCGGTGATCTCCAGCTCGGCGGGCGCGACGCGGGTGTAGGTGAGGGACCGGGTGGGCTCGGGCGGGCGGGCGAAGGGCCCGAACATCCAGCGGCCGCGGCCGCCATCACCATCTCGACCGACACATCCCGCGGTGGAAGACAGCAGCGCGGTGACCAGCAACAGCAGGCGCATGATCAGGCCACCTCCCGGACGGGCTCCGTCCGCACCGGAGCGACGCCGGTCTGTCGCGGACGCCGGATCAGCGTGGCCGCGAACAGCAGCAGCGCGCCCACCGCCGCCAGCACCAGGACCCGCAAGCCTCCGGCCAGGTGGGTGGTGTCGTAGGCGATCGCCTTGCCCAGCGCGAGCGCGACGAGAGCCAGCCCCACCCGCGACGGCGCGCGGAGGCGCCCCTGCCCGGCGATGTAGAGCGCCAGCCCCAGGGCCAGCCAGACCACCGTGAGGATCAGCCGCCGGGCGACCGAGTCGGCGCCCACGCCGATGGTGAGGAAATGAAAGTAGAAGGCCCACGTCGAGGCCACCAGCGCGGCGCCCAGGCTGTACCAGCCCAGCTCCTGCGCCGGCGCGGGGCGGCCCTGCGG
>JBKPRZ010000328.1:0-7317 GCA_046734815.1 Myxococcota bacterium
GCCAGGAACTTGACCCGCTCGAGCAACGGCCACGCCGGATTGAGCGCCTCGCTGAGCACCCGCTCGTTGAAGGCCAGCCAGGAGATCTGCCGGTTGAGGTAGAGGGTGGGATCGAGGTCCACCGTCCGCGGCGCGGGTTCGGCGGCGGCGGTGGTGGGCTCGGCGGGGGCGCGAGCAGAATCGGCAGGGCGAGCGGAGTCGTCGGCTGCGCGGGCAGCCCCCGCGGGTTTTGCGGGCCGGCTCTGCGTGGCGGACGCGGCGTCGCTCATGGCCTGAACATCGAAGGCTAGCAGGGACGGCCGGGCCCCCCGTGCGCCGATTCGGTGACAATCCGACAGGAACCCGCCAGACACCGAGATCCCCCGATCACCGGCAAGACTCGCGCCGCCGCGCGCGTCGGGGTCAGTTGGCGGGCGCCATCTCTGCTGGCAGCGCGCCGAAGTGGGCCAGCAGGCGGCGCGTGATGGCGTGGCGACGCTGGGCGATGGACTTCTGGTCGCGGGCGCTCCCGCGAAACAGCGTGGCGAACGCGAAGCTGCGGTCGGCCCGCTCGACCGTGCCCACCAGCCAGGCCAGCATGCGACCATCGTCGAATACGGCGGTCCCGGTCTTGCCGCGCAGGGTGACGCCGGCGCGCTGGTCGAGGGTGAGGATGCGCCGGAGCACCTCCTGCGTGTGCGGCTGCACCGGCAGCTGGCCGCCGGCGAAGCGCGCGAAGAACTCCGCCTCCTGCCGCGGCGAGATCGTGATGCCCCCGTCGATCCAGCTGCCGAATCCCTCCCCCTGCCCCACCGCCCCGAACTGCAGCTGCTCGGCGGCCGACCGCATCCGCGCCTCTCCGACCCGCCGGTGGAGCTCGGCGAAGTACCAGTTCGAAGAAGCCTTCATGGCCTCGTGCAGGTCGAGGTCCCGGTTCGCGGCCTCGTTCTCGGTCTTCTGGCCGTCCCAGCGGAAGACGGTTCCCTCGTCGGCGAGCCCCGCCTCCAGCGCGGCGGCGGCGATGATCACCTTGTAGGTCGAGGCGGCGGTGAACCGCAGCGCCGCCACCTTCGGGTTGATGGTGGTGATGGCGCCGGTCTTCACGTCGATCAGCACGAACGCGCCTTCGACGTCCGGACCGGCCTGCCGGAACAGCGCCCGCGCCACCTCGTCGCCGACGCCGCCCGAGGACGTCCCGGTGTTCTCCGTGGCCGGCAGGCGCAGGCTGGCGGCGGCGATCGCGGAAGCGCCGGCGCCTCCCGTCAGGGTGAAAAGAGCGGTCAGGGCGGCGGTGAGCATCGTTTTCCTCCTTGTCAAAGCGGGCGTGGATCCGGTCGACAGCGGCGCGGGGCGATCGAGGATGCGGCGGATGCGGCGTTCGAGGGCCAGCGGCCCCAGGCCCAGGCCCCCCGCGGGCGAGGGCCCGGGTGCAGCGGTGGCCACGGCCAGCAACGTGCGCGCGTAGTCGGGCCCGCCCGCGGCCGCCAGCACCAGGTCATCGCAGTGGTCCTCGCGGGCGCGCTCCAGCGCCCGCCGGCACAGATGCACCAGCGGGTTGGGCCAGTGCAGGGCCGCCACCACCCGTTCCAGCAGCCCCACCCACAGGTCGCCGCGCGCGATGTGCCCCATCTCGTGGACCAGCACGTGCGCGAGCTGCGCGCGCGGCAATTCCAGCGCCGCCGCCGGCAACAAGATCAGCGGCCGCAGCCACCCCACCGCCAGCGGCGCCGGCAGGTCATCGACCACGCGGATGCCCGGCATCCGCCGACCCGGGAAACGCGCGCGCAGCACCGCCCCCGCCCACCCCAGCGGCGTAGCGCCGAGCGGGCGACTGCGGCGGCGCAACCGCCGGACCTGCCGCAAGCCGCGCGCCATCCGGCCCAGCAGCAACGCCGCGCCAGCCAGCCAGATCGCTGGCACCCACGGCACCGACCTGGACGCGGACGCGTGCGCGGGGAGCACCGGTCCCGGCCGCGACCGGCGGTCGGTCGCCTCCATCGCGTCGAGCAGGCCCAGAGCGCGCACGGCGGTGGGCATGGTGGGACGGATGGACGCCGGCAGGGCGCGCGCCGCCAGCACCCAGAGCGGACCGAGGGCGTACACCAGCAACCCCGCATGCAGCAGCAGGTGTCGCGCCGCCGGTCGCCCGCGCAGGACCGTCACCGCGACGGCCAGCCCGAGCGCCAGGAACGCTGACCCCACCACCAGCGACGTCACCGCCGCGGTGCCGACCAGGGTGCTCATGGCTGTCTCCCGCACCGCCCGCACCGCCCGGAGCTGCGCCCGGTCACGGCTGCTTCCTCTCGGCGGCGGCGATCAGCTTGCGGATGCGAGCGACCTCGTCGGCGCTGAGCTTGCGCGACTGCAGCAGGGCCGCCACCAGGCCGCTGGCCGAGCCGCCGAACGCGCTGTCCACCAGGCCGCCCACCAGCCGCGCCAGCACCGACTCGCGCTTCTTGGCCGGGCTGTAGACGAAGGCGTTGCCCTGCTCGCGCGCGCGCAGCCAGCCGCGCTCGTGCAGGCGGGTCAACATGGTCTGCACCGTGTTGCGGGCCACCGCCCGCCGCTGCGACAGCACCGCCCACACATCCGCCACCCCCGCCTCCCCCTTTTCCCACACCACGCTCAGGATCTCGATCTGTGACGGGGTCAACCCTTCCGGCGCGCTCTTGTCGACAGCTGGCATTGCCTACACCTGTCGGCAAGGATGCCTACGACCGTAGGCACTGTCAAGTCGATCGTGCGACCGCCGGTCGATCGACCGCCAGGGTGACGGGGCGCTCGATGAAGCGAGCGTAGGCCTGGACCTCCGCCTCCAGCGCCGCCCGCCCGGCCCGGTCCAGCCGCCGATCCACCCGCACCTCGATCCGCTCGGTGGCGCCGGGCTGGCGCCGCCAGCGCCCGATCACCGTTCCGTCGCGCACCACCGCATGCAGAAGCAGGCTGCGCACCGGCGGCCCGCCGCCCCCGAACACGGACTTGCTCTCGGTGTACGCCACCAGGTACTCGTCGTAGGCCTGCAGCAGCTGCACCGTCGGGCCGGCGGCCGCGGGCCCACCCCGCACCGGCGCGGCGTCGCTGTAATAGATCCGCCCGTCCACGCGCAGCTCGCGCAGCTGCGATCCGGCGAGCTCCAGCCCCCGGCGCGCGTCGGCGGCGGGCAGGCTGGACCACCACAGGAAGTCCTTCAGGGTGGCGGGGCCGTGGCTGCGAAAGTAGCGGACCGCCAGCTCGGCCAGCGCCTGATCGCGCGTGCGCGCCGGCGCGGAGGGCGCCCGCTCGTCCAGCAGGGCGTACGTCTGCGCCGTCGCGCCCACCGTGCGGGCACCCGCGCTGGTCCGCAGCCGGGGCACGCCGCTGCAGATCACCTGGTCCAGCTCGGCCTGCATCAGCAGCATCCCCAGCGCCAGGCGATGGTCCCCCACGCCCTCGCGCGCGAACAGCGCGAAGATCTGGTCGCGGGTCCACGACTGCCCGCCGGCCAGCACCTTGCCCAGCAGGCGCTGGCTGCGGGCGACGTGGGAGGCGGTGATACCCAGCTGCCGGCTGTAGTACGCGCTCAGGCCATGCACGCGCGGAGCGGTGAGCGCCAGCATCCAGCGGATGTCCGTCGGCAACACGAAGTGCCAGGTCGGCCGCAGCAGGTGGGTGCGCAGGATCCGCCCCTCGGCCAGCGCGCGATCCATGTGCGCGGCGGTGATCCGGCCGCGCGCCCGGCGGGCCACCGACCAGCGGGCCACCGCCAGCTCCTGCGCCTGGACCGCGCCCAGCCAGCCCACCACCGCCTCGGGCGTGGCCAGCGGCGGTCCGATCAGCCGCTGCCGCCGCAGCCGCAACCACGCGAGATCCTCGCGATCCATCGGCCCAGCTTGACCTGGAACCCTCGAAGGGTTCCAGACCTCCCGCGATGGAACTCCGGCGGCAAAGCCGCCTGCGTTCCTACGCGATTAGAGCGCGCGGTCACACCGGAACACGGATTCGTCCACCGCGGCCGGCCCCCGGGTCTGCGTGATCACACCGGCCCGAGCGCCGCGCGCACACGGCCGGACACGCGTGTTAACGTCGCACCCCATGAAGCGGCTATGGTGGTCGGCCCTCTCGTTCCTCGGTCTGCTGGCGCTGCTCCCGGCCTGTTCCGGAAGCGACGATCCGCCCGGTGAGCCGCGGGAGAGCATCGGCCGCAGCGGTGCCACCGGGCTGTGGGTCCTGGCGAACATCAGCTACGCCGGCATGCGCGCGCAGGGCCACCCTTCCGTGGGCTGGCGGATCCTCGCTTTTCTTTTCGGGTTCCCGGGCACCTTGATCAGCTGGCTGGCGGTGCAGGAGGGCTCGTGCCGCGCGTACGGCATCACGTTGCCCCGCGCGCTTCACGGCAACTCGGACACCGCCACCTGGCGCCCGCCCGGCCCGCCGGCCGACACCGACACGCCCAGCTGACCCCGGGGACACCCCGAGTGGCAGCCTGGCGATCAGGCGCGCGATCGCCCGACCGCGGCGATGGGACGCCTTGCCCGGCCGCCCGCCGATGCGCACCGTACCGGCAGCCACCCGTAGCTGCGGCGGCAACCCGATCCCGTGAAACACCGCCGTTACACACCGGAAAGAAAAGGGACCGCGGACTGCCCGCGCCGGCTCCCGGCTGCGGGCCCCGCCCTCGGTGGCGCCGGGTGTGTTGCGGCCGCCGCAACAGCCGCTAAGCAGCCTCGGTCGGCTGTCAATGCAGGCCGGTTCTCAGCCGCGCGCGCATCTCGATCCGATCGGGTGAGCAGATGAAAACAGATCGCGACCGATCGAAGTGCGGATGCTACCCTGATCTGTTCGCACTATTTATCTTGGTGAGAGGGTAACGAGGATGCTGCGCGAGTCTGGGGAGCCGACCAACGAGGTCGACAAGCAACGGGGGAAGCGGGGGATGTCGACAGGCTGGTTGCGCGTGGTGCGCAAGGTCTGTGTGGCGCTGGTGGGCGGGCTGATCGTTGCCGCCGGGCTGGCGTTGATCGTCCTGCCGGGTCCGGCGGTGATCGTGGTGCCGTTTGGCGTGGCGGTGCTGGCCACCGAGTTCGTCTGGGCCGAACGCCTGCTCCTGCGCATCCGCCGGCTGGTCGATCGCACCCTGCAGCGGGCAAAACGACCCGGCCGCGCCGACTCGGCCCCCTACGTCTCCTGAGATGCCGGCCGCCAGCGGGCCGCGCAAATCCCAGGTGATCGCGCGCCGCTGATCCCTTAGCCTGGCGCGCGGCCATGGCGATCACGCGCAGAGCGAGCTTGCCGGCGCTGGGCGGGCTGGCCCTGGCCGGATGCGCGCCGGGCGGGCGGCGCGGCGGCGCGGTCGATCTGGAACGGCTGCTGGCGCTGTCGGACATCGAGGCCGCCGCGCGCCCGCGCCTGTCGTCCATGGCCTGGGCCTACGTCTCGGGCGGCTCGGGCGACGAGGTCACGGTGCGCTGGAACCGCGAGGCCTTCGAACGGCTGGTGCTGCGGCCGCGCAACCTGATCGACGTGTCGACCCTGGACACGCGCGTGACCTTGCTGGGCCAGACCCTGCCCCATCCGATCCTGCTGGCGCCGACCGGGTACCACCGTCTGTTTCACCCGGAGGGCGAGCGCGCCACCGCGCGCGGCGCCGGCGAGGCGGAGGCGCTGCTGGTGGTCAGCTCCAGCGCCACCACGCCGGTCGAGGACATCGCCCGCGCGGCGCGCGGACCGCTGTGGTTCCAGCTTTACGTGCAGGAGGACCGCGGCTTCACCCGCGCCCTGGTGCAGCGGGCGGAGGCGGCCGGCTGCCAGGCGCTGTGCCTGACCGTCGACGCGCCGGTGGCGGCGCCGCGCGGCCGCGAGCGCCACGACCCGTTCCTGCTCCCGCCGGGCATCGAGGCGGCGATGAATCCGCTGTCCAACCAGGCGCGGCGGGCGGGACAGGAGGCGGACCAGCTGCGTCGCTACCGCCGCTTCCCCGTGACCTGGAAGGACGTCGAGTGGCTGCGCTCGTTCGCGAAGGTGCCGCTGCTGCTCAAGGGCATCCTCCACCCGGACGACGCCGCCCTGGCGGTCGCGAACGGCGCCGCCGGCGTGATCGTCTCGAACCACGGCGGCCGCTACCTGGACTCGGGCCCCGCCACCGTCGACGCCCTGCCCGCCGTCGCCGACCGGATCGCCGGCCGCATCCCCGTGCTGATGGACGGCGGCATCCGCCGCGGCACCGACGCGCTGAAGGCGCTGGCCCGCGGCGCGCGGGCGATCCTGATCGGCCGCCCCTACGTCTACGGCCTGGCCACCGGCGGCGCCGCCGGCGTCAAGCGCGTGGTCGACCTGCTGCGCATCGAGCTCGAGACCGCCATGGCCCTCACCGGCCGCCCCACCCTGGCGTCGATCGACCGCACCCTGCTGGCGTGATCGATCACCGCGCGATCGCCAGCGCCAGTTGCCTGACGGTGGCGGGCGACGACAGCGCCGCCGCGAAGCGCGCCTCGTGCTGCAGCAGCCAGCGCTTGGCCGGTTCGCCGCCGCCGTAACCGGTCAGGCTGCCGTCGCTGCCGATCACGCGGTGGCACGGGATGAGGATCGAGATCGGGTTGCGGCCGTTCGCGGCGCCGACAGCGCGCGAGGCGCTGGGCCGATCGATGGCGCGGGCCAGGGCGCCGTAGCTGCAGGTGCCGCCGAACGGGATCTCCAGCAGCTGCCGCCACACCCGCTGCTGGAATGCCGTCCCCGCGGGCTGCAGCGGCAGGTCGAAGCCGCGGCGGCGGCCCTCGAAATATTCGGCCAGCTGGCGCGCGGCCGCCCGCAGGACGGGGTGCGCGTCATCCCGGGCACCGACCGGCGCGGGCGGATGGCGGGTGTCAGGCAGGTACAGGCCGCACAGTGCCTGACCGGCGGCGCGCAGCTCGATCGGCCCGAGCGGCGAGTCGACCAGGCTGACGACGGTCTCATCGACTTGTGACGGGGACATCATCGGGATCCTCCTTCTTCTGACAGCGAGCTCCACAGGTGCATGACCGCGTAGGAACGGAACGGGCGCCAGCGCTGCGAGCGCGCCTCGGCCTCGCGCGCGGTGGCGCCGCCCAGCGCACGGCGGATGCCGAGGTCGGCGGCCGGGAACGCATCGGGCTGTCGGGCGGCGCGCATGGCGACGTACGAAGCGGTCCAGGGACCGATCCCGTCCAGCGCGAGCAGCTGCCGCGTCAGCGCGTCCGGATCACCCAGGTCCAGCCCGCCGCCCGCGAACGCGGCCGCCACCGCCTGCACGGACTGCGCCCGCGCCCGCGGCAATCCGATCCCGGCGATCGCGTCCAGCGGCGCCCGCGCCAGCTCGGCCGCGGTGGGGAACCGGTGGGTCAG
>JBKPRZ010000329.1:0-2969 GCA_046734815.1 Myxococcota bacterium
GGGGGGGCGCGCGACGACGGCGGCGGATCCGATGGTGCGAACAGCGCCGGGCCCTTCGCGCTGACCAGCACGGCCTTCAAGGAAGGCGGCGACGTGGCGCTGATGTATCGCTGCCGCACCGAGAACGTCTCGCCTCCTCTGTCCTGGACGCCCGGCCCGACCGGCACGCTCGGCTATGCCGTCACCCTGGCCCACAACACCACCCCGCACTGGGCGCTGTGGGACATCCCCGCGACCACCACCAGCTTGCCCATGGGGATCGCCCGCGAGCCCATGCCCCCGGATCCGGCCGGCAGCAAGCAGGCGAAGCCCAACGTCGACGGCTCCACCTGGTACGGCTATTCCGGCCCCTGCCCGGGCGGACCCAACCAGGAATACCAGTTCGTCGTCTACGCGCTGAAGGTCGCCACCCTGCCCGGCGTGACCCCCGACTCGCCCGTTCGCACCGTCATCAGCGCGATCAACGCCCAGACCATCGGCCGCGCCACCCTCCTCGGTCGCGCCAGCCGCTGACCCGCGTTCAGCGCCGGGCGCGCGCCTGGTAGGCAGCCAGCGCGAACCGTTCGGCCGCCTCCAGCGGCGCCGTGCCCCGCTGCGCACGCGCCAGCAGCAGCGCGCCCTCGACGATGGCCAGCAGCGAGGCGGCGAAGTCCCGGCGGTCCGCCTCGGGCAGCTCCGGCAGCCCGCGCACCATCAGATCGGTCCAGCCGGCGAGGATCCGATCCACGGCGGCGCGGATCGCTTCGTCGCCCTTTTCGAGACCGAGCGCGGTGGCCGCGATCGGGCAGCCCAGCACGTAGTCGTTGCGGACCAGCGCCCATGACAGCACCGAGAACAGCGCGTGCAGCCGCGCCTCGAACGGGCCGCCGTCCAGCCACTGCGACTCGAGCAAGGCGCCGAACTGGTCGGCGAACCGCTGCAGGGCGGTGATCACCAGCTCTTGCTTGCCGCCCGGAAAGTAGTGGTACAGCGACCCCTTGGGCGTCCCGCTGGCGTCGAGCGCCCGGTTGAGCGAGGCGCCGGTCAGCCCTGCGGTCCGCAGCAGCACCAGGGTCGCCTGCACCAGTTTTTCGCGGGGGGAGCCGTTTTCCTTCACGGTCGCCTCCTGGTTATATAGACTGGTCTACATAATACGGAATCACCCGTGCGGTCAAGCACTTGTGCCACCGACCGGGGTCGAGCACTCACGCCATCGAAAGGAGCGATGCGATGCGAGCGGACCTGTCTCCCGAGTTCTTCAACCGCCTGGGTACCGGGCACCTGCCGGGGCACCTGGGCGTGTCGATCACCCGCCTGGGCGACGGATCCCTGGAGGCGCAGCTGGCGGTCAAGCCCGAGCTGATGGCGCCCAACGGGTACCTGCACGCCGGCACCGTGGTGTCGCTGGCCGATACGGCGTGCGGCTACGGCTGCGTGGCCAGCCTGCCGGAAGGCGCGACGGGCTTCACCACCATCGAGCTGAAGGCGAACTTCCTCGGGACCGCCCGCCAGGGGCAGCTTCGGTGCGAGGCCCGCGCCGTGCACCGGGGCCGCACGACCCAGATGTGGGACGCCGAGGTCTTCGCCAGCGAGCGGGCCGCGCCCATCGCCCTGTTTCGCTGCACGCAGCTGCTGCTGTACCCGCGCGCGTGAGGACCTTCACGGCGCCTCGGGGTGCCGGCGGTCGAAGGCTATCTCCTGGCGTTCGTTGAATTCGATGACCCCGCGGATCGCATCTTCGTAGGCCAGCGTGTAATTGATGCTGAGAAGGATCAGCCCACCCAGCGCGCTGGCCAGCAGCGGCCAGTCGTGGCCCCAGCTCAGCTCCTCGCGGCGCTGGTAGGCGATCCAGGCCGGGGCGGCCAGCATCGCCACCGCGCCCATCGCCACCCCCAGCCGCACCAGACCGCTCCGGTGCTCGCCGACGTACATCTGGCCCAGCCCGGGCACGATCGACCAGGCGGTGGCGGCCTCGGTCGATTTCCAGGGCGTGCGCTGGACCTCGGCGGCCAGCTGCGCCAGCGGCGTGGCGGGGTTCTCGCGCATCAGCAGGTCCAGGGCCTCGTCGCCGGACTCGCGCGGAAAGCCGCCCGCCGAGGTGTTGCGGTAGGCCCAGCCCAGCCGGTAAAGGGCCAGCGGGCGCAGCTTGCTCTGCGGGTACCAGTCGAGCAGCGTCTCCCAGATCTGGACCGCGCCGTCGGCGGTCTTGAGGCGCAGCTGGAACAGGTCCATCGACCCGGCCACCGCCTGCAGGGCCGGCAGCTCGATCGCCACCGCCGCCGCCTGCGCCGCGTACACCCGCAGGGTCCGCGCGGGAAAGCGCAGCCGGTACCGGTAAAGACCCTCGCCCATCATGAACAGCGAGCCCTCGTCCTGGCCGGCGCCCGAGGCCTGCACGCGCACGTCGGTGGCGCGCCAGCGCGACAGGGCGCGCGCGAATTCCCCGTCGTCGCGCCGGACGACGACGCTGGATGACGCGCAGGCGGTCAGCCCGAGGGGCACCCACAGCCCGAGAGCCACCACCAGGAGCCGGGTCGATTGGACCATGAGCCGCGGCCGCATCGTGCGAGATCGCGCCGCGTCCGTCCAGCGCCGATCGCCACCGCTTGCCGACCTGCGTCCCTGTCGATGACGGCGCGCGATTGCCGGCGGCTGGGGTAATGTCTGCCCCCGTGAACCGGCTGTTCTCGAGCGTTCCCGTAGTTCTCGCTCTGGCCGTTCTTGCCGACGGCTGCGGACATGGCAACGGCCACGCCGGAAGCGGCCCGCCCGCGCCGGCCCCCGCCCCCGCACCGGCGGTGAGCTTCCCCGACGCCATGGACAACCCGGCGCCGCCGCCCTGCCAGCGCACCGTCCCCGTCGCCAGCAGCGCCGCCCTGGCCCCCGCCCTCGCCGCCGCCCAGCCGGGAGACTGCCTGCAGCTGGCCGACGGCGAATACAGCTTCCCCGAGATCACCGCGCGCGCCAGCGCCGACCACCCCATCGTCATC
>JBKPRZ010000330.1:0-11796 GCA_046734815.1 Myxococcota bacterium
GTGACGGTCCGGTTACAGCCCGCTAGTAAAGCCGTCGCATCGCCCAGCGCAGGACACGCAGGACCGAGGCCTTGTAGGGAAAGACCAGCTGACGCTGGATCCATCCCGACAGGAGCCCGAGCACCGGCGCGTCCTCGACGATGGTCTGCATCCAGCAGAACTGCCGCAGGCCCTCGACGCCGTGGCGGTAGCCCAGCCCGCTGCCCTTCACCCCGCCCAGCGACGCCTCTACAATGAAGTAATTCACCAGCACGTCGTTGATGCAGACGCTGCCGGTGCCCAGACGCCGGGCCAGCGCGCGCGCACGACCGGTGTCGGCCGACCAGACGCTGCCCGACAACCCCAGACCCAGCTGGTTGACCAGCCCCACCGCCGTCTCGGCGTCGGGCACCCGCACGATCGGCAGCACCGGCCCGAAGGTCTCCTCGCGCGCGACCGCCATCTCCGGCGTCACGTCCGCCAGCAGGGTGGGCTCGAAGAAGCGCCCGGGCAGGTCGGCCCGCCGCTGCCCGCCCGCGACGACCCGGGCGCCCGCGGCCACCGCGCTCTTCATCTGCTCCTGGATGCGATCGACCTGCGCGCTCAGGGTCATGGCCCCCACGTCCACCCCTGCGCCGTCGGCGGTCAGCTCCGGGTTCTGGCGCAGGTTCGCGACCTCCTTGCGGCACAGCTCGGTGAAGGCCTCGGCCACCGGTTCTTCCACCAGCACGCGCTCGGGTCGGATGCAGACCTGCCCGCTGTTGGCGAACGCGCCCCAGACCAGCGCCCGCGCCGCAGCGGCCAGGTCCGCGTCCCGCAGCACGATGAACGGCGACTTGCCCCCCAGCTCCAGCACGCAGGGGATCAGCCTCTCGCCGCACCGGCGCGCCACCTTGCGTCCGGCGGCCTGGCTGCCGGTGAAGAAGATCATGTCCGCCGTCTCGACGAGGGCCTCGCCCACGTCCGCGCCCCCGGGCAGCACCTGGAACACGTCTTCGGGAAGCCCGGCCTCGCGCCACAGCGCCGCCACCCGCAGCGAGGTGAGCGGGGTGACCTGAGACGGCTTGAGCAGGACGGCGTTGCCCGCCAGCAGGGGGGCCACGCAGTCGGCGTAGTTGTTGAGCAGCGGCCAGTTCCAGGGGCCAATCACCGCGACCACGCCGTGGGGATGCTGGACCACGCGCGCCCGCTTGTGGGCGAAGATGAACGGCCGGCGGATCTCGTCGGCCAGCGCGCGCCGCCCCGTGCGGCCGGTGAGGAACCGGGTCAGCTCGCAGGTGTAGAAGACCTCGATCGCCTCCACCTCGTAGCGGGGCTTTCCGTTCTCCGCGATGATGGTGTCGGCCACCTGCGGGTCACGCAGGATCCGACCGGCCACGTCGCGCAGGGCCCGGGCGCGGGTGGAGACGGGCAGGGCCGCCCAGGCCTTCTGGGCCTGCCGGGCGCGGGCCATCGCCGGGCCCACGTCGGCCGGCACCGCGGCCGGGATCTCCGCCACCAGCGCCCCGCTGGCCGGATTCTCGACCCTCAACGTGCCCGACAGGGAGGGCGCAGCCGACGCCACGGTCCTGGTTGTACCACCTACCGGGTCCCCCCGGGTGCCTTTCATCGTCGCCCGGGGCCGGCTCGATGCAGCGGTTGCGTCGCGGCCATCTCTCGGGTTGCCACGATGGCCGCCGCAACCCTTAGAATAGGGAGGTGCAGACGGCCGAAGAACCCAAGCCGCGCGAAAAGCGCAAGCTCAGGATCCTGATCGGCAAGGCGGGGCTCGACGGGCACGACCGGGGCGCCAAGGTGGTCGCCCGCGCACTGGCGGACGCCGGGTACGAGGTCATCTACACCGGCCTTCACCAGACCCCCGAGATGATTGCCGCGGCGGCGGTGCAGGAATCGGTCGATGCGGTGGGGCTGTCCATCATGTCGGGAGCCCACATGACGCTCTTTCCCGCGGTGCTGGAGGCCCTGAAGGCGCGGGGAGCCGACGAGGTGATGTTGTTCGGGGGCGGCATCGTGCCGCGCGAGGATGTAGATGCGTTGAAGGCGCTGGGGGTGGCTGCAGTCTTTACACCTGGAACGTCCACTAGAGATATCGTCGACTGGATCGAGCGCGAGCTTCGGCCGCGCGTGGAAGGAACACACCCATGAACCAGCGTTTTCTACGCTTCCGGGCCCTGGGGTTGGTGGGGGTGGTGCTCTCGGTCGCCGCCGGTCTGCCGGCGGTGGCGGCCGAGAAGGAGAAGAGCAACAACATCGTCATCCGGGCCGAGGACGTGCCCGACCGCGGTCCGGCGCCGCCGCATGTGCGTCCCGGACGCCGCCGCCGGCCGGCCGCCTTCGTGGTCAAGGTCATGGCCGACCCGGTGAACACGCAGTCGCCGCAAGCCTCGCTGACCCGCCTGATCGTGGGCCCGGCCAGCCGGGTGGCCATGCACCGGCACCCCCGCAGCGCCAAGATCCTCTACCTGATGAAGGGCCGCGCCCGCGTGCTGGGCCCGCCCGGTGACAAGCCGCTGAAGCTGATGCCGGGCACGGCGGTCTTCCTGCCGGTGGGCTATCCGCACGTGATCGAGAACATGGGCCGGCAGGCGGAGGCCGCCTTCCTGCAGGTCTTCTCGCCGCCCGGTCCCGAACGGGTGTACCGCGATCCGCGCAACAAGGCCGCCCGCCTGGACTTCGAGGTCATCCGCGCCACCGGCAAGCTGCGCCCTCCCCCCGGCCCCAAGCCGGTGCTGGCGACCCTGGACCACGCCTCCGCCCTGAAGCTGCCTGGCGGCAAGGGCGTCGCCCGCATCTTGCTCGAGGAGAAGACCACCGGCAGCCAGGCCATGGCGCTGTCGGTGCTGGAGCTGGATCCCGGCGCCGAGATCCCTCGCCACGCCCACACCGGGGCCAGCGAGCTGCTGTACGTCCTGTCCGGCTCGGGCAAGGTGATGGTGGGCGGCGAGACCGTGGCCTTCGGCCCGAACAGCGCGGTGTATTTCCCGGCCGACCAGCCGCACGCGGCGAAGATGAACAGCGGCGGGCCGATCATGGCGATACAGATCTACGCGCCGGCAGGGCCAGAGCAGCGCTTCCGCGGCGCACTCCCGCCAGCGGCGGCGAAGCTGGGCGCCGTGCAGACGGAGCGACAGACGGTGACCCAGACGGCGGCCAAGCAATAGGCCAGACAACAGGCCAAACAACAGGCCAAACGACAGGCGAGGAGGGTCGGTGAACTTCGATCTGACGGATGAACAGAAGGTTCTTCAGAAGACCGTGCGCGACTTCTGCGCGCGGGAGGTGATTCCGAACGCGCGGCGGTGGGACGAGGAGGAACGGTTCCCGTCAGAGGTCATTCCCGCCATGGGCGAGCTGGGTCTGTTCGGCATGCAGGTGCCGGAACGGTACGGTGGGCCCGGGATGAAGTTCCACGATTACGTCGTGGCCCTGGAAGAGGTGGCGCGCGCCGACGGCTCGCTGGGACTGACCATGGCCTCGCACAACTCGCTGTGCACCGGCCACATCCTGCTGGCGGCCAACGACGCCCAGAAGCAGAAGTACCTGCCCCAGCTGGCCTCCGCCAAGGTGCTGGGCGCCTGGGGGCTGACCGAGCCGGGCTCGGGCTCGGACGCCGGCGCGGCCGAGACGCGAGCAGTCCGGCGCGAGGGACGCGGGCCCGATGGACACACCCGCACCGAATGGGTGCTGACCGGCACCAAGACCTTCATCACCCAGGGCTCGGTGGCCGGCATATACGTGGTGCTGGCCTCCACCAGCCCGGACAAACGTCAGAAGGGGCTCACCGCCTTCGTCGTCGAGCGGGGCGCGCCGGGATTCCGCGCCGGCCGCCACCTCGAGAAGATGGGCCTGCGCGCGTCGGACACCACCGAGCTGATCCTGGAAGAGGTGGTGGTGCCCGACGAGCAGCGGATCGGCGAGATCGATCACGGCTTCTTCGACACGCTCACCGTGCTGGACCGGGGGCGCATCGGCATCGGCGCCTGGGCGGTGGGCATCGGACGGGGCGCGTTGGAAGAGGCGCGCAATTACGCCCAGGCGCGGGTCCAGTTCGGCAAGCCGATCGCCCAGTTCCAGGCCGTCCAGCACATGCTGGCGGACATGGCCACCGAGCTGGATGCGGCCCGGCTGCTGGTCTGGCGCGCGGCCTGGCTGCAGGACCAGAAGGCGCGCACCACCCGCGAATCGTCGGTGGCCAAATATTACGCCGCCCGGGCAGCGGTGCGGGCCTGCAACGCCTCCGTGCAGATCCACGGCGGCTACGGTTACACCCGCGAGTTCCCGGTCGAGCGCTACCTGCGCGACATCAAGCTGGCCGAGATCGGCGAGGGCACCAACGAGGTGCAGAAGATGGTGATCGCCCGGGAGCTGCTCAAGGACTTCGTGTGAGCGAGCCGCCGCCGCCCCCCGGGCTGGATGAACGCATCCGCGCCGGGGACGTGCGGGCGGCGGCGCGGCTGATGCGCGACCTGGACGACGGCCGCCCCGAGGCGGAGGCCTGGCTGCGCGCGCTGTATCCCCACACCGGCGGCGCCTTCGTGCTGGGGGTGACCGGGCCGCCGGGCGCGGGCAAGTCGACCCTGGTCGACGCCCTCATCCGGCTGCACCGGGACGCGGGCGAGCGCGTGGGGGTGGTGGCCATCGACCCCTCCAGCGCGCTGACCGGCGGGGCCATCCTGGGCGACCGGATCCGCATGCAGCGGCACGCGCTGGACGACGGCGTGTTCATCCGGTCGCTGGCCACCCGCGGGCAACTGGGCGGCCTGTCGCGCTCGGCGGCCGACGTGGTGACGGTGATGGACGCCCTCGGCTGCGCGACGATCTTCGTCGAGACGGTGGGGGTGGGGCAGGACGAGGTGGACATCGCCCGTCTGGCCGACTGCGTGCTGGTGGTGCTGGTGCCGGGGCTGGGCGACGAGGTGCAGGCGCTGAAGGCGGGGCTGATCGAGGTGGCCGACCTGTTCCTGGTCAACAAGGCGGATCGCGAGGGTGCCGACCGGGCCGCGCGCGATCTCCACGCCATGCTGGCGCTGCGCGAGGGCACCGTCGAGCGGCGCGAGATCTTGAAGGCGGTGGCCGCCACCGGGCAGGGTGTG
Organism: Myxococcota bacterium; assembly: GCA_046734815.1. Lineage (GTDB taxonomy): Bacteria > Myxococcota_A > Polyangia > Fen-1088 > Fen-1088 > CAVYGB01. The sequence continues at coordinate 5,073 of JBKPRZ010000330.1, forward strand.
CGCGAGCTGGATGCCGCCATCGCCCGGCACCGCGACGAGCAGCGCACCTCCGGCGAGCAGACCCGACGGCGTGCGCGCCAGGCCGAGGCGCGGCTGCGTGCGCTGCTGGTCGACCGGTTGCGCCGGCGAGCCGAGACGGCCCTTGCGCGCGTCGAAGGGGGCCTCACCTTGCTGGCCGAGGAGGTGGCGGCCCGACGGCTGGATCCCTACACCGCAGTCAACCGCGTGCTGGAATCCGACCAGACGACAGCCCGAGCTGCCGGGGGTGGGCCCTGAGCTAATCTCCGGCTGTCCTTCCGCCGATGCCCTCTTCCGGAGGCTGTATGGGTAAAAAGACGTCTTTGTCATGGCTGGCTTGCGCGATCCTGGGCGCGGGTCTGATGTCCGGCTGCGACCTGCTGGAGTTCGCGCAAAATCCTTCGGTGACGCTGACCTTGCCCACGCGCTCCTACAGCTTCTCGACCCAAGACCCGCGCTGGAAGTCGCCGCCTCCCAACTTCACCCAGAAGATCTCGTGCCAGGTGGTGGAAGACTGCTGCAAGAATTTCCCCGGAGGCGTTTCGGTCGACTGCAGCCAGTTCCCGCTGGTCTGCGACAGCAACACCTGCGCGATGCGGATCAACCTCGAAGTGCCGCAGACGATCAACCTGAAGAAGGACGCGCCGGAGTTCGCCGAGGTGGGTGGCCGGGTGGTCAAGGAGGTGCTGCTGAAAGAGCTGCACTACGTCGCCGACAACCAGATCGGCACCGACCTGCCGCCGGTCAACGTGTACGTGGCGCCCGAGAACGTGATGAGCTCCAAGAACACCAACGACGCCACCTTGCTGGTCAGCCTGCCCAAGACGGTAGCCGGCCAGAAGGCCGAGCAGACGCTGAGCCTCACCTCCGATGCGCAGCAGGCCTTCTCCAAGATGGCGCTCGACCTCGAGAAGCCCTTCAACCTGATCGCCGGCACCGACGTGCTGGTCTACTCCGGCACCCCGATCCCGAACGGCAAGGTCGACGTCGTCGTCAACGGCAAGGTGACGGTCAAGTTCTGAGCGCCCGTCGGATCTGATCAGCGCCAAATTCGAACGCGTGAGTCGAGGGTTTCAACTTTCTGCGTTCGGAGCCAGGCTCCGCCTGGCGTAGAGGCTCGTCGATTTCCGAGACCAGTTCACCTGGTCTGGATCCGGGGAGAGGGCTCGGGGGAGGGGGCGCGGTCTGCCGCGCCCTCTTCCCCGCCTTAGTCGCCCGCGGTGGCGGGGCGCGCGTCGGCGAAGGGGGCGTCCGCCTCGCTGGTGCTCGAGCTGTCAGAGGTGCCCGAGGCGCCCGAAGCGGTCGGCGGCGGCCGCCCCTGGTCGTGGCCGTTGCTCGACCCCGGGGTGGCGTCGGATACCCGCCCGTTGACCCGCTCCTTGAGCTCCTTGCCCACCTTGAAGAACGGCAGCCGCTTCTCGCGCACCGAGACGGGCACGCCGGTCTTGGGGTTGCGTCCCTTGTAGGCCTTGTATTCGCGGATCTCGAAGCTTCCGAACCCACGGATCTCGATCCGCTCGCCCCGCCGCAGCGCCTGCTCCAGACAGTCGAAGATCGTGTTGACCAGCAGCTCGGCCTTTCCCTTGGGGAGCTTCTGCTCCTGACATAGCCGCTCGATAAGGTCCGACTTCGTCATGGTCCCCGTCCTCAACCCCAAGGAAGATTCTCTAATGGGCAGTCCTGCTAAAAGCTTACGCCTTTTTTTCAGCAACGATCAACCCTCCCTCGGCAATCGCGTCCGATTTGACCGACGGGCCGCGCGGGGGCCGCAGTAGGCCGCTGTGCTGCCCGCTGCGCCTCCTTGCGCGCGGGGCGCTGGACCTGCTTCAGCGGGGCTGATGCTCGCCGAACACGGTCCGCAGGGCGTCCGAGATCTCGCCCAGGGTGGCCTCGCACTTGACCGCCGCCACGATGGCCGGCAGCAGGTTCTCGGTGCCGCGGGCGCGGCTGGTCAGGGAGTCAAGACTCTGACGGACCGCCCGCCCGTCCCGCTCGGCGCGCACGCGCTCGAGCCGTTCGAGCTGACGGCGCTCGTCGGCGGGGTCCAGCCGGTGCAGCGCCAGCGCCGCTTCGTCCGCCGAGGCCCCGTCGACGAATGCGTTCTCACCGACGATGACTCGACGCTTCTCCTCGACGGCCCGCTGGTGCTCGAATGCGCGCCGCTCGATCTCGCGCTGGGGAAAACCGGTCTGGATGGCCGCCACCATGCCACCTTGGCGGTCGATCTCGGCGATCAGCGCAGCCGCCCGCCCCTCGATCTCCGAGGTGAGCGCCTCGACGGCGTAGGAGCCGCCCAGCGGATCGACCACATCGCCGGCCCCGGACTCGTTGGCCAGGATCTGCTGCGTGCGCAGGGCCAGCCGGGCCGACGCTTCGGTCGGCAGGGCCAGTGCCTCGTCGTAGCCGTTGGTGTGCAGCGACTGGGCGCCGCCCAGCACGGCGGCCAGCGCCTCGACGGTGGTGCGAACGACGTTGTTCAACGGCTGCTGCGCCGACAGAGTCGACCCGGCGGTCTGCGCGTGGAAACGCAACATCGCCGAACGCGGATCGCGCGCGCCCAGCCGCTCGCGCACCAGGCGGGCCCACAGCCGCCGGGCGGCGCGGAACTTCGCCACCTCCTCGAGGAAGTGAGCATGCGCGTTGAAGAAGAACGAGACCCGCGGGGCCACGTCGTCGACGGCCAGCCCGGCGGCCTGGCAGGCCTGCAGGTACGCGAGCCCGTCGGCCAGGGTGAAGGCCACCTCCTGGACCGCGTCCGAGCCGGCCTCGCGGATGTGGTAGCCGCTGACGCTGATCCCGTTCCAGCGCGGCAGTTCGTCCCGGCAGAAGGCCAGGATGTCGGTGCACACGCGCATCGACGGCGCCGGCGGAAAGATGTACGTCCCGCGGGCGATGTACTCCTTGAGCACGTCGTTCTGGACCGTGCCCGACAGGCTGGCCCGGGGGATGCCGCGTTCATCGGCCACCGCCACGTAGAACGCCAGCAGGATGGCGGCGGTGGCGTTGATGGTCATCGAGGTGGAGACGCGCTCGAGGGGCAGCCCCTCGAGCAGCAGCCGCATGTCGGCCAGGCTGCCGATCGCGACGCCGGTTCGACCGACCTCGCCGCGTGCGAGCGGGTGATCCGAATCGCGCCCCATCTGGGTGGGCAGGTCGAATGCGACCGACAGGCCGGTCTGGCCCGAGGCCAGCAGCCGCTTGAACCGCTGGTTGGTGGCCTCGGCGGATCCGAAGCCGGCGTACTGCCGCATGGTCCACAGCCGGCCCCGGTGCATGGTCGGGTGGATGCCGCGCGTGAACGGCGGCAGGCCCGGCCAGCCCAGATCTCGCTGCGCGTCAAACGGCGGCTGCAGCTCGGCGAGCGACTGCGGATCGTACAGGTCGGCTATGGGGATACCCGACGGCGTCTCGGCCGCTGCCGGACGGATGGGACCGGCCTCCCGCGCGCGAGCCAGGGTCTCCCGGTACCAGCGGGCACGCGCATCGTCGCCGGACTTTGGATCGCCGCCGTCCACGCTACTATGATGGAACCTAACCCGTATCCCGGCAAAACATGAGCATCGTGACCTTCACCACCGACTTCGGCACCGTCGACGGGTATGTCGGTGCGATGAAGGGCGTGGTGCTGTCGCTGGCCCAGGACGCGACCCCCGTGGACATCACCCACGACATCCCCCGGCACGACATCGCGGCCGGCGCGTTCGCACTGGCTCAGGCGGCGCCCCTGTTCCCACCGGGCACCGTGCACGTGGCGGTGGTGGACCCCGGAGTGGGCAGCGCCCGCGCGGAGATCGTGGTCGAGGCGGGCGGTTCCTTCTTCGTGGGACCGGACAACGGCCTGCTGGCGCTGGCCGCACGCGGTCCGCGGGTGGTGCACCGGATCGAGCGGGCCGAGTTCCGGCGCCAGCCGGTCAGCCCGACCTTCCACGGCCGTGACGTGTTCGCCCAGACCGCCGGCCTGCTGGCCCGCGGGACCCACGCCCGTGACGCCGGCGCGCTGCTGCCGGCCATCGAGGAGCTGGTGCCTCCCGCGGGCGCGGACGCCGCGGCGGCGGTGGTGGTGCACATCGATTCGTTCGGCAACCTGATCACCTCGCTGCCGGGCGAGAACCTGGACCCGGGCGGCTGGCTCACCCTGGTCGCTGGCCAAGGGCGCGCGCTGAGCCTGCGCGCCGCCCGCACCTACGCCGACGTCAAGGCGGGGGAGCTGGTGGCCTACGTGGGCAGCGCCGGCCTGGTCGAGATCGCCGTGCGCGAGGGCTCGGCGGCGGAGGTCACCGGCCTCGAACGCGGGGCCCCGTTGCGGCTGGAAAGGCGGTCGTCGTGAGGCATCTTCCGGCGCGGGTCGCTGTCCTCATCATCCTGGGTCTGCAGGCCGGCTGCACGGTCGGCGACGGCACCGGATCGGCGGCGGGAAACCTGTACGTCAAGGGTTGCAAGCAGAACAACGTCGACTACGGCAAGCTCGAGGCGCCGGCGGTCTACAACCTCAAGCCCGATTTCTTCGCCGGCGAACCGATCGAGGACATCAAGAAGAACGGCAGCATCAATCGCATCGTCATCCGCCTGCAGGACTCGGGCAAGAGCATCGAGAACGACGACCTGCTGCAGTTCGATGTGGTCAACAGTTACCTGGTGGCCACCTGCCTGGCGGGCAAGGCACTGCCGGGCGAGCTGTTCCAGGCCTTCTGCCAGAAGCCCGCCGGCCAGACCCGGCCGCGCATGCGCATCGGACCGAACATGCCGATCCGGGTCTCACTGGCGGTGCGGGACACCTGTCCCTTCGCCACCCGGGTGGGCACCGCCCGGGATGCCGACGCCTCCCGCGTCGACGAGATCGTGCAGGTGCCGGTGGCCGAGTGGCGATCGTGGATCGATTTCCGCGAGTTCGGCTCGGCCACCAGCGGCAACGTGCCGCCGACGTTCCGGGTCGAGTTCAACGAGCGGATCACCGCCGACCGGTTCCATGTCGAGCTGATCGACGACCGCGTGATCGATGCCCAGCGCCGGCAAGAGCCCCCACCCGAGCCTCCCGATCTGACCGGCATGCTGGACGGGAACTTCGACTTCGAGCTCGAGCGCGGCCAGGGCGCCCAGACCTTCCCGTGACCCGGCGGTGACCAGCGGCAGCCAGGGCCCGGCGCTGCCCATCGACGAGCTCCTGCCCGACATCGTGGGCGCCCTGCGGGAAAGCGCCTCGCTGGTGGTGGAAGCGCCGCCGGGCGCGGGCAAGACCACCCGGGTGCCGCTGGCCCTGCTGGAGGCGGGGCTGACCGGCGAGGGCGAGGTGCTGGTGCTGCAGCCGCGGCGGCTGCCCGCCCGCCTGGTGGCCCAGCACATCGCCACCCGGCTGGGCGAGCCGCTGGGCCAGCGGGTGGGCTACACGGTCCGGTTCGAGGACGTGTCCGGGCCCCGCACGCGCCTGCGGTTCATCACCGAGGGGCTGCTGACCCGGCGGCTGCTGGCCGATCCCACGCTGGCGGGTGTCTCGGCGGTGGTCCTGGACGAGTTCCACGAACGCCACCTGGCCACCGACCTGGGGCTGGCGCTGCTGGCCGACCTGCAGCGCACCCGCCGGGACCTGCGGCTGCTGGTGATGTCGGCGACCCTGGAGGCCGAACCGGTGCGCGCCTTCCTGGGTGGCTGTCCCGGCCTGCGATCCGAGGGACGCCTTTTCCCGATCGACATCGAGCACCTCCCCGCGCCCGACGACCGGCCCCTGGCAGACCAGGTGGCTGGGGCAGTCCGGCGGCTGGTGCGCGAGGGCCCGGCCGGGGACGTGCTGGTCTTTCTTCCGGGCGCGGGCGAGATCCGCCGGTGCGCCGAGGCGCTGGCGCCGCTGGCAGACAGCCACGACCTGCTGGTGCTTCCCCTTCATGGCGAGCTCGCGCCGGCCGAGCAGGCGCGGGCGGTGCAGCCGGCCAGCCGGCGCAAGGTGATCCTCTCGACCAACGTGGCCGAGACCTCGGTGACCATCGACGGGGTGACCGGGGTGGTCGACTCCGGGCTGGCCCGCCTGGCCGCACACTCGTCCTGGACCGGGCTGCCCACCCTGACCACCGGCAAGATCAGCCAGGCCTCGGCCGAGCAGCGGGCCGGTCGGGCCGGGCGCACCCGCCCCGGACGGGTCCTGCGTCTGTTCACGCGGCACGATCACGAGTCGCGCCGGCCCTACGACCTGCCGGAGATCGCCCGGATGGACCTGGCCGAGACCTTGCTGGTGCTGCACGCCCTGGGCGTGCGCGACCCCGCGCGCTTCAGCTGGTTCGAGCCACCGCCGCCGGCGGCGCTGGCCGCGGCGGCCGAGCTGCTGCGCCGGCTGGAGGCGGTCGACGGGCAGGGCGGGCTGACCGAGACCGGGCGATCCATGCTCCGCTTCCCGCTGCACCCGCGGCTGGCCCGCCTGCTGGTCGAGGCCGAGCGGCGGGGCGTGGCCGGGGAGGGCGCCGCGCTGGCCGCTCTGATCAACGAACGGGACATCGAGGAGCGCTCGCGGCTGGTGCTGCGCGGCCCCTCGGGAGGCGCGGGCGGCGACGGTCCCGAGGACATGGACCTGCTGGCCCGGCTGGATCGCTTCCGGCAGGCGCAGGCGCGCCGGTTCGCGGGCGATGCCACACGGGGGCTCGACCGGCGCGCGCTCGAGGCGGTGGAGCGGGCCCGCCGGCAGCTGGCCGGGCAGCTGCGGTCGCAGCACGCCCGCCCCGGC
>JBKPRZ010000331.1:0-7838 GCA_046734815.1 Myxococcota bacterium
TATTTCCCCACGCCCGAGACCTACCGGAAGTTCATCCAGAAGGGGACCCTGAAGCTGACCTGGCAGGTCACCAGCCGCAACAAGCTGCAGTCGCTGACCAACTTCGATTCGCCGCACGAATACAACCAGCGCGGCACCGTCGGCATCTCGCCCGACGCCGAGCGCATCCGCCACGGCTTCCGCTTCATGGAGGGGCTGATCTGGGAGTCGCTGCTGTCCGACTCGCTGGTGCTGCGCTCGCAGGCCGCCCTGATGATCCCGATCTCCGAGCACATCTACCCGCGGCTGTGCGCCAGCCAGCCGATCGAGTGCGAGCACATCCCCGCCTACCGCAACAGCTTCCCGCGCGTGCAGGAGTACGGCAACGACCGCGAGCACCGTCGCAACTTCACCATCAGCGCCCAGTTCCAGAACCGCCTGGACTGGTTCGTCAGCAGCAAGAAGCTGGGTGACCACTCGGTGTCGCTGAAGGACAACTTCTACGCCGAGCAGGACTCGCGCAAGTTCTCGCGCCCGGGCGACCTGTACTACGAGTACAACGGCACCGTCCCCGACGCGCTGACGACCTATTACTCCAATGACCCGCGCACCGAGGCGGCCCGCTACGGCTGGACCATCCAGAGCAGCACCGTGGTCCGCCACATCGCCACCCTCAACGATTCCTGGCGGCCCACCCGCTACCTGACCATCACCCCTGCCCTGTCGCACGTCTGGGCCACCGGCAGCAACAGCGCGGGCGCCGACGTGGTGGGTGCGCAGGCCTTCGCCCCGGCGGTGTCGGTGGCCTGGGACGCCACCCACGACGGCCGGACGGCGCTGCGGGCCAGCTACAACAACTACGTCGACATCAACATCTTCGACCTGTCCCGCCACACTCTGGGCGGGCAGGTGCAGCAGCGCTGCCGCTGGGACGCCGACAAGCAGGACTACTCGAAGGAGTGTGAGTTCTCGGGCGGCACCCGCAACACCTTCGGGCTGCCCTGCGGCCCGCTGGGCATCGACGAGAACGGCAACCCCTGCCGCGAGAAGCTGAAGATCCCGCGCATCTACGAATACACCGCGGGCGGCGAGCGCGAGGTGATCCCCGGCGTGGCCATGTCGCTGGACTTCGTCTACAAGGATTTCAAGAACCAGTACGAGATCCGCGAGACCAACCGCATCTGGAACGAATCGGGATCCAGCCTGGTGTCCACCGGCGGCTACCGCAACGGCCGTCGCGAGACCATCAGCGACCTGGGCACGCCCGACGGCGCTGGCCGCAACTACAAGGGCGTCACCCTGGGGATCAACAAGCGCGAGGGGCGGCTGAAGACCAAGGCTTCGTACACCCTGGCCAAGCTGGAAGGCAACGTGTTCGACGGCATCGACAACCAGTGGGGTGACATCGCCCCGCAGGACATCTTCCTGTGGGGACCGCTGGCCGACGACCACCGCCACGAGATCAAGCTGAGCGCGACCTACCAGGTGACCCCGTTCCTGTCGACCGGCTTCCGCTACCGCTACTACTCGGGCACGCCCTACGACCGGCTGTACCGCAACGAGACCACCGGCGCCTTCGAGTTGCACCGGGCGCGGGTGGGCGTCAACCCGGGCAACAACATCAACGATCCGTCCGACGACCGCGAGCTGCGGCTGCCCGACCTGCAGGACGTCAACGCGCAGGTGCGGCTGAACATGATGCCGCTGATCGGCCAGGCGCTCGACTTCTACGTCGACATCCTGAATGTGCTCGCGCTGCGCACAACGACGTCCTACGGGCAGAACGACGGCCAGGACTTCGGCGTCGTCCGCGGCCGCCAGGGCCCCTTCCGGATCCGCCTGGGCCTCAACTACCGGTATTAGGCGCTTCGCGCCTCGGGGAAGAGGACGCGGGCAGACCCGCGTCCCCTCCCCCGTGCCCTCTCCCCGATCCAGGTAAGGAACACTGGCACCTGCAAGTCTCGTGAGATCCGGGCCAGGCGGATCTCGCGTGGAAGACTGGGGGTCTCTGCGGCGGGCAAGCCCGCCTACGAACGCTGCAAGTGACGTTCAGTTGTCGGCAGGAACAAACTTGCTGGCCGCGGTCGAAGAGTGGAGACGGGTACCCCCGTGACGATCGCTGGGTGGCGGAAACGATATTGCGGGCTGCAGTCGTTGCGGGCGATGGTTGGCTAGATCTTCGCGGTGTGGGAGTGGTGGATTTTACAGGGTTTTGACGGATCGTACCGGCGGGCGACGTCAACGTTGTTCGCCGGTCGTGGGTATGGTTGGGCGAGGAAGCGCCACCGTCGGAGACCGGTTCGATGGCGACGGTGCCCACTCCATTCGTCATGCCGTCCCGCCGCCCCCCGACATTCGCAAGAACACCGCACTCCATCCTGGCCCTCGCTGCGCTCGCGCTGGGGGGCTGCCGCGGAGACGGTGCCCTGTTCCACGGGCACACGACGCGGGCCCCGGAGGTGCTGCAGGCGCGGCGGGGTGAGTTCGTGCGGACGCTGTCCTTGACCGGCGAGGTCGACGCGATCTCGGCGGTCGAGCTGAAGGTGCCGCGCGTGCCCAGCGGCAAGGTGGCGCTGCGGAAGCTGCTGGCCGAGGGCGCGGAGGTCAAGGCCGGCGAGGTGGTGGCGCGCCTGGATAGCAGTTCCTTCGTGCAGCAGATCAAGGACCTGACCCTTCAGCTGTCGCAGGCGGAGATCGATCTCGAACGCCAGCGCTCGCAGAACGGGGTGCTGGAGGCGGACAAGGAGCTGGACCTCGAGCGCAAGAAGGCGGCCCTGCGGCGTGCAGAGGTGGACGCCGACGTGCCCGAGGGGATCTTGCCCAAGCGCGACTTCCTGGAAAAGCAGATGGCGGTCCGCCGGGCCCAGGCGGAGGTGGAGCGGGCGGATGCGGCGCTGGCCGCGCAGAAGACCGCCGACGGCACCGACATCCGGCTCAAGCAGATCGCGCTCGAGAAGCTGCGCCGCGCGGTGCGGACGGCGGAAGAGGCCATCGCCACCCTGACCTTGACCACCACCGCGGCGGGCACGGTGCTGCTGGGCGACCACCCCGAGGAGCGGCGCAAGGTCCAGGAGGGCGACGAGATCTTCATGGGCATGGTGGTGGCGCGGGTGGCCAGCTCCAATTCGCGGCGCGTGCGCGCCTGGCTGGCCGACGTCGACGACGCCAAGGTGGCGGTGGGCATGCCGGCGGTGATCACCCTGGACGCCTACCCGGGGCGCCACTTCGACGGGACGGTCAAGGAAATCTCCCCGGTGGCCCAGACCCAGGGGCAGGGGCGCATGCAGGGACAGCGGCGCGTGTTCACGGTGGGCGTCGACCTGCGCGACGGCTCGGCGGACATCCTGCGGCCGGGGCTGTCGGCGCGGGTGGAGGTGATCGTCGACCGCAAGGCGGGCGCGTTGCTGGTGCCGCGGGTGGCGCTGGACCTGGACGGCGATCAGCCGCGGCTGATGCTGGCCACCGGCGAATCGCAGGTGGTGTCGCTGTCGGGCTGCAACGGCCAGAGCTGCGTGGTGACGGGCGGCGTGACCGAAGGCGCGGCGCTCCGGAGGGCGAACCCGTGAGGTGCAGGTGGATGCCAGCTGCCCTCTTGCTGTGCGGCTGCGGCGGCGCCGAGGGCGCGCTGGGCGACGACCTGTGGGTGCCGGTGGCGCGCGGGGACCTGGCCCTGGACGTCGACGTGCTGGGGTCGCTGGTGGCGACCCGGTCGGCGCCGGTGGGGCCGCCCTCGGGGCTGGACCAGAACGACTTCAAGATCGCCCGCATGGCCAACGAGGGCTCGTACGTGCAGGCCGGCACCAAGGTGCTGTTCTTCGACGCCGGCGAGCTGGAGACCGAGCTTCTGGGCCGGGCGGCCGAGCGGGACAGCGCCGCCAAGGAGATCGACCGCAAGCTGCACGAGCTGGAGCTTTCGAAACGCGAAGGCGAGCTGCGGGTGACCGAGGCCGAGGCGCTGGTGCGCAAGGCCGAGCTGAAGGCGGATCTGCCCGCCAAGTACACCGCCGCCATCGAGGTGAAGCTGGCGCAGATCGACCTCGAGGCGGCGCGGGCAGAGCTGAAGATGGCCCGCCAGCGGCTCGAGCACAGCCTGCACCTGGGGCAGGCCGAGCTGGCCTACCTGCGCGACCGCCACGCCCGCTTTGCCGGCCGGGCGGCCCGGCTGCAGGAGCTGATCGAGAAGCTGTCGGTGGCGGCGCCCATCGACGGGGTGGTCGTCTACCGCAGCAACTGGCGCGGGGAGAAGAAGAAGGTGGGGGACGACTGCGAGGTGGGCGAGCCGTGCATGGAGATCACCGACACGCGCGAGATGCAGGCGGTGGGCGAGGTGGACGAGATGGAATCGGCGCGGGTGGCGGTGGGGCAGACGGTGCGGCTGCGGCTGGAGGCGCTGCCCGAGCAGGAGTGGGTGGGCAAGGTCGAGTCGCTGCGCCCCAACGTCTACCGCCAGTCGCCGCGCAACCCGTTGAAGGTGGTGGGGCTGTCGATCAAGCTCGACCAGACCGACCGCTCGCGCATGCGGCCGGGCATGCAGTTCCGCGGGCACCTGGAGACCGAGCGGCTGCGCCAGGTGGTGCTGGCCCCGGTGGACGCCGTGTTCGCGCGCCCCGACGGACCGGTGGCCTTCCGGCGCATCACCGCGGGGGGCTGGGAGCCGGTGCGGCTGACGGTGGGGCGCCGCTCGCGCACGCAGGTGCAGGTGCAGAGCGGGCTGCAGCCCGGCGACCGGATCGCCCGCCGCGACCTTGAGGAGGCGGCGCCGTGAAGAAGATCTGGATCGCGGGCGCGGTGCTGGTGGCGCTGGCCGGCGGAGGGCTGGCCGCCCGCTCGCTGCTGCGCCGGACCGGGGCGGCCAGCGTGCCGGTGGTCGGGGTCAAGGCCGCGCCGTTCACCCGCACGGTGACCGCCGAGGGGTACCTGCGGCCGGTCAAGGCCACGCCGCTGACCGCGCCCAACCGCGGGCGGGCGCTGCTGATCGCCTGGCTGGCCGAGGACGGCGCCCTGGTGAAAAAGGGCGAGGTGGTGATCCGGTTCGACAGCCAGGAGGCCACCCGGGCGCTGGCCGACGGGCGCGACGACCGCGAGGCCGCCCTCACCCGCATCAACAAGGAGAAGCTGCAGATCGAGAGCGCGCTGGGCGAGCGGGCGCGCGCGGCCTCGCTGACCCAGGAGGAGATGCGGCAGGCGCGCGAGCTGGGCAAGAAGGACCCCCGCTTCTTTCCGCGCAACGAGGTGATCGAGTCGGAGATCGACGAGTCGTTGCTGAACGCGCGCCTCGATCAGACCAAGCTGGCCAGCAAGGTGGAAAAGCAGCTGGGCAGCAGCCGGGTGGCGCTGCTGGCGGTCGACCGAGACAAGGCCGAGCGCGAGGCCCAGCGGGCCGAGGACACGCTGGAGTCGCTGGAGGTGCGGGCGCCGCACGCCGGGACCTTCGTCATCCAGCGCTGGGGCTGGGGCCAGCGGCTGCTGCAGGCCGGGGACCGGGCCTTTTCCAGCATGCGGGTGGCCGAGGTGGCCACCAGCGATCACATGGACGCCGAGGTGGCGGTGCTGGAGGCGGACGCCGGCGGGCTGGTGGCGGGCAAGCGCGCGCAGGTGGTGCTGGACGCGCGGCCCGACCTGGTCTGGAAAGCGAAGGTCAAGAAGGTGGATCCGTTCCCCAAGGCCAAGCACCCCGAGGTGCCCACCCAGTATTTCGGCGCGCTGCTGTCGATCGAGGGCAACACCGCCGGGGTCAAGCCGGGCCAGCGGCTCAAGGCCACCATCGTGCTCGACGAGGTGAAGAGCGCGCTGGCCATCCCGCGCCAGGCGGTATTCCGCGATGAAGCGGGCACCTTCGTTTACCGCAAGGCGCGCTGGGGCGGCGACTTCGAGAAGGTGCTGGTCACCCTGGGGCCCGGGACGGTGGGGCGGGTGGTGGTCACCGCCGGGCTGTCCGCCGGCGACCGCATCGCCCTGCGCGACCCCAGCCGGTCGGCCGACGACCTGTCGGCGCCGGCGACGGCGCGGCCCACCGGCACCGGCGGCGCGCCGCCGCCCGAACGCAACCGACGGGGGCCGGGGCTGTGAACCTCTGGGAGGCGTTCAAGTCGGCGCTGGACGGCGTGTCCACGCACAAGCTTCGCTCGGGCCTGACCATGCTGGGGATCATGTTCGGCGTGGGGGCGGTGATCTCGATGCTGTCGATCGGCGCGGGGGCCGCCCGCCAGGCGCAGGCGATGATCGACCAGCTGGGCATGCGCAACGTGCTGGTGCGGGCGCGGAACCTGCGCCAGGACGAGCAGCGGGAGGCGCGCAAGAAGTCGCTGGGCGTCTCGCTGCGCGACTCGGACGCCATCAAGGAGGCGGTGCCGGGGGTCGAGCTGGTGGGGCCCAAGCTGAAGATCGAGCCCTGGCGCATCCAGGCCGGCGGGTCGAAGACCGAGGCCACCGTGTACGGGGTCTCGCACCGGCACCGGGACATCGTGGCGCTGCCGCTGGTGGAAGGGCGCTTCCTCGACCGGCTGGACGAGAAGGACCACGCCCAGGTCTGCGTGATCGCCGCGGCGGTGAGGCGCGATCTGTTCGCCTTCGGACCGGCGCTGGGGCAACACCTGAAGCTCAACGACCTGTGGTGCGAGGTGATCGGCGTGGTGGCCCAGCGGGCCTCGGTGGCCAGCGGGCCGTCGTCGCCGTCGGGGGCGGGCGGCGCCGCCGGCGCGGTGGTCACCGGCAGCACCGCGCGCGAGATCTACGTGCCGGTCACCACCCTGCAGCGCAAGCTGGAGCACGAGCTGCTGGCGTCGCCGCTGGACGAGATCCTGGTGCGGCTGCAGCCGGGCGTGTCGGCGCGCGAGTCGGCGGCGGTGATCAAGACCCTGCTCGACGGGATCCACGGCGGGGTCGACGACTACGAGATCGTGGTGCCCGAGGCGCTGCTGGCCCAGAGCCGGCAGACCCAGCGGCTGTTCAACATCGTCATGGGCGCCATCGCCGGCATCTCGCTGCTGGTGGGCGGCATCGGCATCATGAACATCATGCTGGCGTCGGTGCTCGAGCGGACGCGCGAGATCGGGGTGCGCCGGGCGATCGGGGCGCGGCGGTCGGACATCGTGACCCAGTTCCTGGTCGAGTCGTTCTCCATCAGCGCGCTCGGCGGTCTGACCGGGGTCGGCATAGGCATCGGCATCGCCCAGGCGGTGGCCTATTACGCCAAGTGGCCCACCGTGGTGACGGCGTCGTCGCTGGTGCTGGCCATCGGCGTGTCGATGGCGGTCGGGATCGTGTCGGGGCTCTATCCGGCCGCGCGCGCGTCGCAGGTGGATCCGATCTTCGCGCTCCGGTACGAGTAGGTGCGCAGGCGCTGACAGCGCCCCCGATCGCGACAGCGGTGCCCCGATCGCGTCGTCTCGGTGCTGGCCCTGGAACCGGCCCCGGCTGATTCCAAGGCGGCATGGCGGTTGCTACCGTGCAGCGCCGTCCGTGCGTCGTCTGCAACCCTTCATCGCCGCGTCGATCGTCTTCGCGGCGTGCCTCGCCCTCGTCCTTCATGCGCGCAGCTTCTTGCCGTTCATGGCCGACGATGCGTTCATCTCGCTGCGCTACGCGGAGCGATTCCTGACCGGCCACGGCCTGAGCTGGAACGACGGCGAGCGGGTGGAGGGCTATTCGAACCTGCTGTGGGTGCTGGGCACCGCGGGGATCGCGCGGCTGTCGGGGCTGGGGCTCATCAACGCCAGCCGCGCGCTGGGCCAGGCCGCGGCGGTGGCTGCCCTGCTCGCCTTCGGCTACGCCTACCGCCGCGCGCAAGGCGCGCACCTGCTGGCGCTGGCGGGCGGGACGGCGGCCTTCGCGCTGTCGCCGCCGGTGGCGGCGTGGAC
>JBKPRZ010000332.1:0-6824 GCA_046734815.1 Myxococcota bacterium
GCTTCATCGCCCGCATGCCTGGCCTGGAGAGCCCCAACATCGACGCGCCCGGCACCGTGGTGGTGCGCCCCCAGCCGTGACGATCTCCGGGATCCACCGCGCTTGACCGGGGCCCGGCCGGGCCCCATGGTTGCGCGCGCAAACCTGGAGGTGTGCCATGCTGGGAGACAAGGAAGCGGTCGCCACCATCGCGGTGAAGGATCTGGCAGCGGCGCGGAAGTTCTACGAAGGGACCCTGGGGCTGAAGGTGCTGAGCACCCAGGGCGCCGAGGCGGTCAACTACCAGTGCGGGAGCTCGAAGCTGATCGTGTACCGGTCGCAATACGCCAGCACGAACAAGGCCACCGCGGCCAACTTCCTGGTGGGCAAGGACATGGAGAAGATCGTGCACGGGCTGGCCGAGCGGGGCGTGCCCTTCGAGCACTACGACATGCCCCAGATGACCCGCACCGGCCACATCCACGCGATGGGCGACTTCAAGGCCGCCTGGTTCAAGGACCCCGACGGCAACATCATCGCCCTGATGAACGGCTGACCCCGCGGCTGCTGGACCCATCACACCGGCGGCCTCGAACCGGGGTCAGCGGGAAAAGAGCGAGGTCGTTGCCCGCGGCCAGCTCGTCGGGTCAGACCTTCGGGAGGGGGGCGACTGCTCGCTGCCAGGAGTCGAGCGCTTCCACCCTTTCAATCCAGGCCGCCACTGCCGGAAAGTCGTCCAGCGAGATCCGGGCCGGCTTCCGCAGCATGAATGTGCTCGCCAGAGCGAAGTCGGCAAGCGAAAGCTCGTCGACCACCCACCGCCGATCCGCCAACCGAGTCTCCAGCACGGCCAGGTAACGGAGCGCCTCCTTGTGGCTTGCTGCGGCCGCAGCTTCATCCGGTTGCCCGAGGCCGTAGCGCGACTTGACGAAGCGTTCGAAGGCCACCTTCTGCATGGCAGGCCCCAGATGAATCGCTTGCCACATCGACCACTGATCGACCAGCGCTCTCCGTCGCGGATCCTCGGGGTACAGATTCCGCTCGGGATGCTTGCTGGCCAGGTAAGCGTTGATGGCACGCGACTCCCAGAGCACGAAGTCCTCATCCACCAGGACCGGGACCTTGCCGTTGGGATTGACGGCCAGCAGCTCGCGATTGCTGGACGCCGTTCGCAAGTCGACGTCCACCTTGTCGAGCTCCACGCCCAGCTCGAACGCGACGGCGCGTACCCGAAGACAGTTGGGGGACTGGTCGTTGTTGTAAAGTTTCACGGCAACCTCACTCTTTTTACCAGATTCGCTAGCGCTGGATCGCGGCCAGGGTCAGGTTGCCCAGCAGCAACAGCACCGTGATGTAGAAGGTGCCGAAGGCGAGGCCCAGTAGCCAGAAGGTGCGGCGAGGGATGAAGCCGCTGCCGTAATAGATGACGGCCGGGCCGGTGGCGTAGGGGTGAAGCACGCCCATCAGGCCGATGGAGTAGCAGAGCAACATCGTCAAGCGCGGGACCGGGACGCCGGGCAGGGCGGCGGCGGCGGCCAGCACCACCGGCAGCAGGGCGGTGGTGTGGGCCACCAGGCTGGCGAACAGGTAGTGGGCGAAGAAGAAGAACAGCACCACCGCCGCCACCACCACCTCGGGCGGCAGCGGGCGCAGCGACCCCGAGGCCCGCCCCGCGACCCAGGACACGAAGCCCACCCGCACCAGCCCCTCGGCCAGGGTCAGCAGGGTCGCGAACCAGATCAGCACGTTCCACCCCTGGCGCTGGGCCAGCAGGTCGTCCCACGCCACCACGCCGGTGACCACCAGCAACCCCACCACCAGCAGCACCGTCTGGGTGGCGTGGATGCGCGTGCCGCCGAAGATCCACAGCGCCAGCGCCGTCAGCACCAGGGCGGCCATGGTGATCTCGCGCCGCGAAGGTGGGCCCATCCGCCGCAGCTCCTGGTCGGCCCAGGTCGGTACCTCGGCGCTCACGCGGATCTCGGGCGGGTAGACCAGATAGGTGGCAAGCGGGGCCAGCGCCAGCAGCACCAGACCCACCGGCAGAAAGCCCAGGGTCCATTGCGTCCAGGTGGGCGCCACCCCGACGATCTTCTTCGCGAACGACAGCGCCAGCGGGTTGGGAGCCAGCGCGGTGAGGAACAGCGAGCTGGTGATGGCGGTGGCGGAGAACCCGGTCCACATCAGGTACGCGCCGATGCGCCGGGCGGTGGGGCCGGGCGCCGACCCGTACAGCGCCGGCAAGCTGCGCACGATCGGGTACACGATCCCTCCGCTGCGTCCGGTGTTCGAGGGTGTGAACGGCGCCAGCACCAGATCGGTCAGCGCCACGGCGTAGCCGAGCCCCAGGGTGCGCCCGCCCAGCCGCCGCACCAGCAGCAGCGCGATCCGCCGGCCCAGCCCGGTCTTCTCGTAGCCGGCCGCGAACACGAAGGCGCCGAAGATCAGCCAGACGGTGGAATCGGAAAAGCCGCTCAGCGCCCACTTCACGCCGTCGCTGGCGTCGTTCGCCACCAGCCCCAGCAGCGATGCCACGGTCACGCCCAGCAGCCCGACGGCGCCCGCCGGCAGCGGTTCGGTGATCATGGCCAGCACCACCGCCACGAACAGCGCGAAGTACCGCCAGGCTCCCAGGGTCAAACCCACCGGCGCGGGCAGCGCCGCCAGCAGCAACCCCGCCGCCAGCGGCACCCCGGCCGCCAGCAGCCGGCGCGACGGTGCCGCCGCGCCTTCCTGCCCGCCCACGGTCTGGATGCCCGGGGCGCTCATCGATCAGATGGCGCTGGCGATGGCCTCGCCCAGCTCGCGGGTGGACGCCTTGCCGCCCATGTCGCGCGTGCGCGGGCCCTTTTCGACAACCTGGGCGATGGCGGTCATGACCGCGGCCGCCGCCTCGGGGTGGCCCAGGTGCTCGAGCATCAGCGCGCCCGACCAGATCTGGCCGATCGGGTTGGCGATGCCGCGGCCGGCGATGTCCGGCGCGGAGCCGTGGACCGGCTCGAACATCGAGGGATACTCGCGCTCGGGGTTCAGGTTGGCCGAGGGCGCGATGCCGATGGTGCCGGCCACCGCTGGCCCCAGGTCCGACAGGATGTCGCCGAACAGGTTCGAGCCCACCACCACGTCGAACCAGTCGGGGTGCTGGACGAAATGCGCGGTCAGGATGTCGACGTGGTACTGGTCGACCCGCACGTCGGGATAGTCCTTGCCCACCGCGCGCACCCGTTCGTCCCAGTAGGGCATGGTGATGGCGATGCCGTTGGACTTGGTGGCGGAGGTGAGGTGTTTCTTGGGCCGCTGGCGCGCCAGCTCGAACGCGTAGCGCAGGATGCGGTCCACTCCTTTTCGCGTGAACACCGTTTGCTGGACCACCATCTCCTGGTCGGTGTCGTCGTACAGCCGCCCGCCGATGGACGAATATTCGCCCTCGTTGTTCTCGCGCACGACCATGAAGTCGATGTCCCCGGGCTTCCGCCCGGCCAGCGGCGAGGGGATGCCCGGGAACAGCTGGACCGGCCGCAGGTTCACGTATTGCTGGAAGCGGCGGCGGATCGGGATCAGCAGCCCCCACAGCGAGATGTGGTCGGGCACGCCGGGA
Organism: Myxococcota bacterium; assembly: GCA_046734815.1. GTDB lineage: Bacteria > Myxococcota_A > Polyangia > Fen-1088 > Fen-1088 > CAVYGB01. The sequence goes on from JBKPRZ010000332.1 coordinate 3,578, forward strand.
AAGCCGACCGCGCCCAGGAAGATCGCCTCGTGGTGGCGGATCTGCTGCAGCCCGTCCTCGGGCATCATGCGCCCGTTCCGGGCGAAATATTCACAGCTCCAGTCGCGCTCGTCCCACTGGAACGAGACGCCGAACTTGCGCCCGGCCGCTTCCAGCACGCGCTGGCCTTCGGGCACCACCTCCTTGCCGATTCCGTCCCCCGGGATCACCGCGATCTTGTGTTGCTTCATGGACTGCTCTCGTCGATCAACGCTGCAACTATGGCCGGGGGACGGCCCCGGAGCTCACTTCGGCGGCGGCGGCAGACCCTTGACGTCGAAGGGCCCTGGCGAACAGGAGTAGATCACGCAGTCGGCCGCGTCACCGCACTTGGTGCTGTGCTTGAGCTTGCCAGGCACGAACTGGTGCGAGCCCGGGCCCAGCAGCTTGGGCTCGCCCCCGCCCTCCGGGGCCGAGCCGAAGCTGCCGGAGATGACGATTGCGTGCGTGTCCTTCGTGTGCCAGTGCAGCGGCACCGCCGTCCCCTTGGGGAACTTCACGAACTGGCAGCCCGCCCCGCCCGGACCCTTCCACACCTCCGCCCCCTGCAGCGGCGCGCCCGGCATCAGCTCTTTCCAGGTCAGATCGGCGGTCGTCTCCTGGACGATCTCCTTCTTGGCAGCCTCCTTGGCCACCACCGCCCCGCCCACCAGAGCCACCGCCGCGATCCCGCATCCAAAGACCAAGTTCTTCATCTCACCCTCCTTTACCAGTTCCGCCGCCGACGGTAACACACGCCGCCACCCCGGAGAACTTCCCCCCGTCGAGGGGGTCAGAAGGTGAGGCCGAGGGTGAGGGCGGCGGCAAGGAGCCAGCCTTCGGTGCTGAAGCCGGGCCAGCCGGGATTGTTGGTCTGCAGGCCGTCGCGGCCGGGCAACGGCTGGCCGCCGACCACGGCGTCGTCGGGCACCTCGTCGATCACGAAGGGCGAGCCGGGGCTCTTGCCCACCTCGGACCGCTTGCTGGTGTCGCGCGGGAGGATGCGGTGGACCTGCAGCTGGCCGCCCATGCGCAGCGTCCCCCCGGCCACCGGCATGGTGTAACCCAGCCCGCCGCTCACGCTCAGGCGGTCGCCGTCGACGTAGTTGGTGCGGCCGGTCTGGTCGGGCACCGGCGAGGGCTGGTAGCTCAGGTCGAGGAACGTCGCCGCCGCGCCCAGGCCGTAGCGCAGACCGACCACGCCCGAAAACGTGTCGAACCAGGTGTAGGCGCCGGCGGGGCGCTGGCTGTGGCGGTCCAGGTAGCTCGACCACAGCGCCAGCATCGCGCTCGCCGCCACGGTCAGGCTGCCGTCGGCGCCGCGAAACAGGTCCTGGGCCGCGCCCAGGGCGAACATCCAGGGCAGGTAGGCATGGGTGAAGCGGATGGCCGAGGCCTGCTCGATCCCGTTGGCCAGCAGGAAGCTGAAATCGGTGGCCACCTCCAGCTTCTGCGGCGAATGCACCGTCGCGCTGAAGCGGGTGCGCTCGGCCGGGCGGTAGACCAGGCCCAGGTGCGGGGCCAGCGCGACGTTCACGCCCACGTCCGAGTCGACCAGGATGTCGCCGAAGCGGCCCACGTCGGACAGGTAGGTCGGTGTGCCCGCCTGCGTGCGCAGAGCCAGGGTCAGCGACCCGCCCAGCGACAGGTGCCGCGACAGCCGCGCGCCCAGCCCGAAGGCCAGCGAGGTGGCGGTCAGCCGGTCGGCGTACAGCTCGGGGTGCAGGCTGTTGCTGAAATATTGCTCGCGCTCGTCGCTGTAGAACGCGGATGCGCCGGTGAAGCGGCGATAGGGCAAAAGAGCGTACACGCCCACGCCCAGCCTCCCGGCCAGCGCGTGGCCCACCAGCCCGATCGCCTGATACAGGCGCGTGTGGTGCCCGCTGCCGGCCTGCTGCCGCGGCCGGCGGGGCAGCGGCTGATCGGGAGGCTCGGCCGGCCGCCCCTGCCGCAGCCACTCGGTGGGCAGCCCGTACTGCGGGTAGCGGCCACCGCCCGGGCGCTCGGCGTTCACCGAATCGACCGACAGGTCCGCGGCGGGCGTCGGCCGCCCGCGCAGCCGCACGCCGATCTGATCGCTGAGCAGCAGCACCCCCAGGTCCAGCCCGGCCGGCGCATCGGGAAGGAAAGCCGGATTGAAATAAGCGCTGGCAGCCCCCGCCTCCACCGCCCGCGCATTGAGCCCGCCGCCCCCCACCACCCCACCGGCCAGCTCGAACAGGGGAGACGCTTGCGCCCCGCCCGCCAGCAGCACCGAGCTCCCCGCCAGCACCATCACACAGCTTCGACGAAAGCGCTTGCCGTGCGGGACTGGCGGGCGGTCGCTGTCGGGGCGGGGGGCCGTCACTGGTTGGCCTCCGGGAGCAACGTGTCCTTCAGCGTGCGCGCCGCCGCGCAGATCTCCGCGTCGGTGCCGCCAGCGTCCATCGCGCCCAGGCGCGCGAACCAGGCGTAGTGCTGGGTGGCGTCGCTGGCGGGGGACGACGACGACTCGATGGCCTGGGCGGCGCCGGCGGAGCGACCGAGGGCCACCTGCTCGCCGCCGTAGCGGATGGGCACCTTGAACTTGCTCGCGCCGGGCGGGGCGGTGCCGTCGTAGATCGTCCAGTCGCGCTGGCAGGTGTACAGCGTGCCGCTGGCCAGTGACGAGCTGACTTTGAGGCTGATGCCGGGGTTGCCGTCGCCGTCCCAGTCCTCCCAGCCGGGCGTGCCGCCGCTGGCCATCATCGTGCGGTCGGGCAGCGGGCGGGCCGCGTCCAGGTAGGCGGGCAGGGTCGCGCCGCGCACGACGTATTCGCGGTCGAGCGTCAGGTGGCACCCGCCGCCCTCGGCGATGAACCGCCCGCGCCGCCCGCTGCTGCTGTTCCGCTGCAGCAGCGCCGGCCAGACCGCCGAGCTGTCCACCGAGGCGGCCAGGGCGGTCTTCTTGACCACGTCGAACCCGCAGTGCAGCCCCTTGCTGACGGTCAGATCGGCACCCTGCTGCTGGACCTCGAAGTAATACCAGGTGTGCGCGGCTTGCTGCTGCCCGATCGCCGTCGCCAGCACCCGCTGCACCACCAGCCACCGCCCCGTGAGATCGCACGCACCGGCCCCCGCTCCACCCCCGGCCCCGGATCCGGACCCCGGCCCCGCCGTCCCGCCCGCTCCCGCGCCGCCGCCCGCGCCAGCCCCCGCACCGCTCGCGCCGCCGCTACCCGCGCCCGACCCGGACATCCCCGTCCCGGCC
>JBKPRZ010000333.1:0-12624 GCA_046734815.1 Myxococcota bacterium
GTGCGGACCCGTGTGGGCGGCCAGCGCCGCCCGGGGATGTGCCAGCGGCCCGCCGCCCGCACCCTGGCCGCGGCCGAGCGTGCGTCGACGCCCCAGGCGGCGGCCAACGACCAGCTGGGCGAGCTGATCGCCCTGGCCGATGCCCTCGAGACCAAGGGCCTGCCCGAACGGGCGATCAAGGCGCTCGATTCGCTGCGCTTCAACTTCGCCGAGCGGCCCGAATACTGGAACCGGCTGGCCCGCCTGTACGAGAACACCGGCGAGCTCGAGCGGGCGCTGGCCTGCCACGAGCAGCTGAGCCGTCTCAAGGCGATGACCCTCGACGACAGCGTCCGCCAGGCCCAGCTGCTGTGGCGGCTGCAGCGCCCCGAGGCGGCGCTGACCCGGCTGGTGGCGCTGCGCGGGCAGGCGCGCGAGAGCGACCGGGCCTACTTCGCGCTGCTGGGCGATCTGGCCTGGCGGCTGGAAGAGCACGTGCTGTCGGCCGAGGCCTACGGCGCCCTGTGGAAGACGCAGAAGCGCGGCGAGATCGCCGAGCGCCTGTACCATGCGCTGGAGGCCATCAACCGCCATGCCGACGCCATCACCGTCGCCGAGGAGGCCTACGACCGGCTGGGCCTGTCGGGCTTCCTGGTGGCAGGGGTCGACCTGGCGCTGAAGATCGGCGACCAGGCCCGCGCGCGCCGGCTGTTCGAGAAGGTCAAGGGGCGCGAGGAGCGCTTCTCGACCGAGAGCCACTTCTGGTTCCAGCGCGCGCAGCTGGCCGCCCACGAGGGCCGGGCCTCGGACGCCGAGCGCGACTTCCAGCGGGTGGTGCGCATCGACCCGCGCTCGGAGGACGCCTACAACGAATGGCTGACCCTGGCGGTGCACGTGCAGGACCGGGGCATGGCCCGGCGGGCGCTGGAGAGCTGGGGCCCCGGCGCCGAGCGGAACGAGGAGTCCTGGCCGCTGCTGGCCGACGCCTACGCCCTGGTGGGCGAGACCGCCCGGGCCGAACGCTTCCGGCTGCTGATCCGCACCGCCCGCGCCCGCGAGCGCGCCGCCAGCGGCCGCCCGCTGACCCCCGACGAGCAGCTGGAGGAGGCCATCGAGCGCAAGGACCTGGTGGCGGTGGAGGCGCGGCTGCGCATCCACGGCCGGTCGCTGTCGCTGCCCATGCGGGTGGCGGCGCTGCGCGAGCTGGGCCGCGACTGGGAGGCCTGGCGCCTGCTGGAGTCGGCCGGCCTGACCGACGACAAGAGCCTGATCGCCTCCGAGGACGCGGCCGCGCTGGTCAGCGACGTGCGCGACCTCCGCGAGCAATACCTGTCGGGGGCCTGGCTGACCGGCGGCATCGATCAGATGGGGCCGCTGGAGATCCGCAACGTGGTGGCCCGCTTCGAGCTGCGCGCCTCGGCGCTGCTGTTCGGCATGGAGCTGGGGGCGGCCGAGCTGTGGGCCCTGCCCCAGACCCACCTCCTGCCGCACGGGCGGCGCGAGCAGCGGGTGCGCGCCACCGCCCGCCTGCGCGAGAAGATCGGCGAGACCGCGCTGCGGGCGGGGGCCGAGTTCCTGCCCGACGGCTACCGCCCCTTCCTGCAGCTGGAACAGCTGATCAGCGTGCGCGACGGGAAGTTCGAGCTGCGCGCGGCCGGGTCCTTCAACGAGATCCCCAACAACACGCCGCTGCTGCGCACCTCCGCGGTCCGCGACGGCTTCGACGCCGAGATGCTGGTGGGCCTGGGCCGCCGCTTCGAGGTGGTGGCCGGCACCAACTGGTCGCGCTTTTCCACCCGCTCGCGTTACCTGCTGACCACCGAGGTGGACGGGCACGGCGAGCTGGCCTTCCGCCTGCCGGTGGGCAGCGCCTTCCTGCGCCCGCGCGTCGACGCTTTTCACAACTGGGCCCCGCCGGTCGACATGGGCATCCCGCCCGACTGGCGTCCCTTCCTGGGGCCGATGGACAACCCCAACGACCTGCTGAGTCTGGAGTACTCCACCGCCGGCGTGGGTCTGACCATCGGCTCGACCCACGCCGACGTGGGCGAGGCCCGCGGCCCTCACGTCTCGATGAGGTATCATCTGGACGGCTGGGCCGGGCACATGTGGCCGGCGCGCAAACCCTCATACACCGTGAGCGCGGCGCTGGGGCTGGTGTTCGCGCAACATCAAGAGCTGGCAGTCTCGGGCTTTTATTTCACCGACCTGCGTAGCGCCGCCGGGGAACGGTACGCGGGCGCGTCTCTCAATTACACGCTTAGGTGGTTCAGATGAAACGGAACGAAGACGACGTCGAACGCGTCCGGCCGGTGCAGCCGTGGGTGATGGCGGTCGAGTCGCTGCTGCTGTGTGCGGCGGTGCCGATCCTGGGGCGGTGGCTGAACGCCAGCGATCCCTTCTTCGTTCACGGGACGGTCTCCTGGGCGCTGATCGCCCCGATGCTGGCGGGGCTGCGCCACGGCTTCATGGCCGGGTTCGGCTCGGCGGCGGCGCTGTCGTTCGCGCTGCTGTGGAGCTGGCGCACGCAGGCGCTGCCGGTGCCCACCACCTCGCCGCCGGCGCAGCTGATCGTGGCGCTGCTGCTGACCGGGATGCTGGCCGGGCAGTTCGCCCACCTGTGGGCCACCCAGGCCCGCCGGATCGCGGGCCTGTATTCGCACCAGCGCCAGCGCTTCGAGGAGTTCGCCCGCAACTACCAGCTGCTGAAGGTGTCGCACGACGGCCTGGAGGAGCGCAGCGCCGCCGCCCGCGGCAACCTGCGCACGGCCATCACCACGTTGCGTTCCGAGCTGCTGCGCGCGCCGGGGGCCGATTCGGCGCTGCAGAGCCGGGCTCCCTTCGTGCTGGAGGTGTTCCAGGCCTTCGGGCAGGTGCAGGCGGCGGCGCTGCTGCCGGTGTCGGGCGGCAAGGCCGAGTCGGCCTGCGCCACCATGGGCCGGGTGTCGGACCGGGTGTCGAGCGATCCGCTGGTGTCGGTGGCCATTCGCACGCGGCGGGTGGCCAGCCTTGCGCAGATGGGGCGCGACGGCAACAGCGAGGCGGCCGGCGACATGCGCAGCGGGCTGGCGGCGGCGGTGCCCCTGGTGGACGTCGACGGGCGCGTCTGGGCGGTGCTGGCGATCCAGGAGCTGCCCTTTTACGCCTTCACCCAGGAGAACCTCAGCCTGTTCGCGCTGATGGCGGGCGCGCTGGCCGATACGCTCGAGTTCGGCGCCACCGTCAAGAGCTACGACCCCAAGTCCACCCAGCGCTTCGAGCAAAGGGTGCGGCGCTGCCTGGTGGACGCCCGCCGACATGGTGTACCGGCCAGCCTGGTGGTGTTCTCCGTCAGCAACGCCGCCCGCGCCGGCGAGCTGCTGCCACGGGTGCTGGAGGAGCGCCGCGGGATCGACGAGGCCTGTCTGGCGCTGGCCCCCGACGGCGGCCTGCGCCTGTTCGTGCTGCTGCCGCTGACCGACGGGCGCGGCGCCGAGGCCTACCTCAAGCGCCTGGACAAGGCGGTGCAGAGCAAGCTGCGCGTCTCGCTGAGCGAGCGCGGGGTGCGGCTGATCCAGTCGGTGGACCTGCAGGACTCTGCCAGTGACTCCGCCCTGGCGCAGCTGAAGCTGCTGTCCAAGCCCAAGGCCACCCGGGCGATGGCATGAGAGCATTCCTGGTCGGGTTTGTGGTCCTGGCCGCGGCCATCGTGCAGCTGGAGGCGGTGATCCTGGGCGTGGGCGCCACCCAGGTGCCCAACGCCGCCGTCGGGCTGTACCTGCTGGGAGGGGCCGGGGGCGCAGCGGCGCTGCTGTTCGCGGTGACGGTGCCGGGCCAGCGCCCGCGCTTCGCCGACGGGCTGCTGATCACCGGCTTCGGGGTGTTCTTCCCGGTGTTCGGGCTGCCCGGGCTGGCGGCCATGCTGGCGGTGCGGGCGCGCAGCCCGCTGGAACGGCGGCGCCCGGGCCTGCGCGAGACCATCGCCCCCAGCCTGCCGAACAACCCACTGAACATCGACGACACCCGCCGCTTCGGCCCGGGCTCGCTGGAGGGGATCTTGCGCCACAGCGCCGACCCCGAGAGCCGGCTGCGGGTGGTGCTGGCCTGCCGCAGCCTGCCCGAGCGGGCGGCGGGGCAGCTGCTGCGCCTGGCCCAGCGCCCTCCCGGCGACGACGTGCGCCTGCTGGCCTACGCCGTGCTCGAGCGCAAGGAACGCCAGATCCAGACCCAGATCCAGGAGCTGCTGGGTGATCAATCGTCGCAGGCCGGGCGCCCGCAGCTGCCCGCCGCCTCGCACGCCCAGCTGGCCGAGCTGTACTGGGAGCTGGTGTACGAGGGCCTGGTCGAGGGCGAGCTGCTGGCCTTCTCGCTGGACCAGGTGCTATGGCACTCGGCTGAGGTCCGCCGGATCAAGAGCGCCAGCCCGCGCATGGCCCTGCTGGCCGGCCGGGCCCTGCTGATGATGGAACAGCCCGAAGACGCGCGCGCCATGCTGGAGGAGGGCCTGCGCCGCGGCCTTCCCATCGAGGTGGTCGGCCCCTACCTGGCCGAGGCCGATTACCTGCAGCGCCGCCCGCTGGACGTGCGCCGGCAGGTGCAGGCCTTCGCCCGCTCGGCGCGGCTGCGGCCGGGCCTGTCGCCCATCGTGGACCAGTGGTCATGAAGAAGAGCGGTTCGTTCTCCGCCACCAAGGCGGCCCGCAGCGGCTTGCCCCGGCTGCCCTCCGGACAGGGGGCGGACATCGGCCTGCTGCTCGAGGGCACCTACCCCTACGTCAGCGGCGGCGTGTCCAGCTGGGTGCACGAGATCATCTCCGGCCTGCCCGAGCTGACCTTCGGGGTGGTGTTCCTGGGCTCGGCGCCCGAGGACTACTCGCCCATCCGCTACAAGCTGCCGCCCAACCTGGTGCACGTCGAGACCCACTACCTGTCCGAGCAGCCCAGCCCGCGGCGGATGGGGCGCAGCCGCAAGACCCAGAGCTTCGAGCAGCTGGCCCGCCTGCACGACGAGCTGCGCGAGCGCGGCAGCCAGATCCCCGACAGCTTGCGGGCGGCGGTGGCGCAGATCGAGACCCCCCAGGGGGTCAGCTGGCGCGACTTCCTTTACAGCGAGGAGACCTGGCACCAGATCTGCGCCTCGTACCACCGCTTCTGCACCTCGCCCTCGTTCGTCGATTACTTCTGGACCGTGCGCACCATGCACGGCCCGCTGTTCAAGATGGCCGAGATCGCCGCCCGGGTGCCGCCCTTCAAGGTGCTGCATTCGGTGTCCACCGGGTACGCCGGGTTCCTGGGGTCGCTGCTGCAGCACCGCCGCCGCTGCCCCTTCGTGCTCACCGAGCACGGCATCTACACCAAGGAACGGAAGATCGATCTGGCCCACGCCGACTGGATCCAGGACGCGCGCGACGAGCTGCGCAGCGGCCTGGAGGAGGACCGCACCTACGTCCGCCGGCTGTGGCTGCGGTTCTTCGAGAGCATCGGCCGCCTGGCCTACGCCGCCGCCGACCCGATCATCGCGCTTTACGAGGGCAACCGCGCGCGCCAGATCGCCGACGGCGCCAGCCAGGAGCGCACACGGGTGATCCCCAACGGCATCGACCTGGGCCGTTTCCAGGCCAGCCCGCGCCGGGGCGGGGCGGTGCGGCCGATCATCGGCCTGATCGGGCGGGTGGTGCCGATCAAGGACGTGCGCGGGTTCATCCGGGCGATGCGTTCGGTGGTGGCGGCGCTGCCCGAGGCGGAGGCCTGGATCGTCGGCCCCGAGGACGAGGACAAGGAATACGCGCGCGAGTGCCACGAGCTGGTGGGTGCGCTGGGGCTGGGCGGCAAGGTGAAGTTCCTGGGCTTCCAGAAGCCCGACGAGATCTTCCCCCAGCTGGGCCTGACCGTGCTCACCTCGATCAGCGAGGCGCTGCCGCTGGTGATCCTGGAGAGCTTCGCCAGCGGCGTGCCGGTGGTGGCCACCGACGTCGGGTCGTGCCGCGAGCTGATCGAGGGCCGCCTGCCCGAGGACCGCGACATCGGCCCGGCCGGCAGTGTGGTCCCCATCGCCGCCCCCGAGCAGACCGCCGCCGCCATCGTCAATCTGCTGCGCGACCCGCAGGGATGGGCGCGCGCGCGCGAGGCCGGGCTGGAACGCGTCCGCCGCTATTACACCCGCGATCAGATGTTCGCCGCCTACCGCGGCATCTACGGCACCGCCTTGCAAGCCGCCGGCGGCACCCGCGCCCGTGCCTCGTAGCGCCGCCCAGTAGCAGGAGAACACAGTGGCAGGGATCGGATTCGAGCTTCGTCGGTTGATGCGCCGGAACAGCTTCTGGGGGCTGCTCCGGGCCTACGGCTACGCCGGGCTGATCAGCTCGGGGCCCTGGGTGCTGTCGATCCTGGGCGTCATGGCGATCGGCGTGCTGTCCACCAACCAGGTGCAATCGCTGGCGCTGCGCCAGTTCCTGGTGTCGGTCACCTACCTGATGGCGGGCTCGCTGATCTTCACCGGCTTCTTGCAGCTGATGTTCACCCGCTTCATCGCCGACTGCCTGTTCGCCAAGGCCGAGTCGGACGTGTTGCCCAACCTGTTCGGCGCGCTGGCGCTGACTACCGTCTGGGCGGGCGCGCTGTCGTTCGGGATCCTGGTCTTCGCCTTCAACGGGCTGCCGCTGGCCTACCGGGCGCTCATGATGATCGGCTTCGTCACCCTGTGTGACCTCTGGGTGGTGGTGGTCCTGCTGTCGGGGTTGAAGGCCTATCGCAGCGTGCTGGCGGGCTTTCTCATCGGCTATGGCACCTCGGTCGGCGGGGCGCTGCTGCTCAACAGCCGCGGGCTGGCCGGCCTGCTCACCGGGTTCCTGGTCGGCCAGATCGTGCTGCTGTTCTTGCTGTTCGTGGCGGTCATCCGCCGCTACCCGCGCGGCAAGGAGCTGGTCTCCTTCGCCTTTCTCAGCCGGCGCAGCTACCTGTCGCTGGCGCTGACCGGATTTTTTTACAACCTGGGCGTCTGGGTCGACAAGTTCGTCTTCTGGGCCAACCCGCTGGTCTCGGACCCCGTGATCGGCCCGCTGCGGGCATCGATCATCTACGACATCCCGATCTTCCTCGCCTACCTGTCGATCGTTCCAGGGATGGCCGTGTTCCTGGTGCGGGTCGAGACCGACTTCGCCGAGAGCTACGACGCCTTTTATCACGCGGTCCGCAGCGGCGATTCGCTGGTCAACATCCAGCGGCTCAAGGGCACCTTGTCGGCGGCGGCCCGCCAGGGCATGGGCGACATCTTCAAGGTGCAGGGCGTGACCCTGCTGCTGCTGTTCCTGATCGGCCCGCGCATCCTGGACTTCATGGGCATCTCGCCGCTTTACCGGCAGCTGTTCTTCGTCGACCTGGCCGGCGTCGGCACCCAGGTGTTGATGCTGGCGGTGTTCAACGTGCTGTTCTATCTGGACCAGCGGAGCGCGGTCCTGTGGCTCAGCTTCCTGTTCGCCGCCTCGAACCTGCTTCTGACCTTGATGACCCAGACCCTGGGCCCCGCCTATTACGGATACGGGTTCGCGCTGGCCACCGCCATCACCAGCGTGTCCGGGCTGAACATCATCTCGCGCCGCCTCGAAGGGCTGGAGTGCGACACGTTCATGCAACAGGCCTAGCCGCGGCGCTGGCCGTGGCGCTGTTCTGCTCGGCGCTGGCCGCCGACGAGGCCACGTCCGTCCCCACCGGCGGACCGCCGCGCCCGCGCGGCCCCGGCCGGGGCTTCCCGGCGCCGGGGCCCTGGGTGTCCTTCTACGGCGCCGCGCGCACGGTCAAGCCGTTGGCCAGGATCGCCGCCACCTTCCGGGTGATCAACATCGACGCCGACCCCGGCGTGGCCGCCTGGTCGCCCGCGGAGATCGCCGAGCTGAAGGCGGGCGGGCGCAACCGCGTGATCAGCTACATGAACGTGGGCTCCTGCGAGAACTTCCGGGAGTACTTCAACAAGGCCCCGCCGGGTTTCGTTCCCTGCCGCGAGAACCTGCGCGCCCAGCGCGGCCGCTACAGCGGCTACCCGGACGAGATCTGGATGGACCCGTCCAACGACGACTACACCCGCCTGATCGTGGACCACGTGGCCCTGCGGCTGGCGCGCACCGGGGTGGACGGCTTTTACCTCGACAACCTCGAGATCCTCGAGCACGGCGACAAGACCAACAACGGCCCCTGCGGCGACCGCTGCCGGCAGGGCGGCCTCGAGCTGGTGGCGGCGCTCCGCCGCGCCTACCCCCACCACCTGATCGTCATGCAGAACGCCACCAGCGAGGTGACCCGCCTGGGCTCGACCGAGGCCGGCCCCTTCGCCGAGCTGCTGGACGGCGTGGCCCACGAATCGGTCTTCTCCCCCGAGCACGATCGCGAGGCAGTGGCCCAGCTGCGCGCCTGGCAAGCCATGCGCTTGCAGCCGGGCGGCCACCCCTTCTTCATCGGCGTCGAGGACTACGTCGGCAGCTGCGCCGCCCTGAAGAAGGCCCACGCCGCCTACCAGGAAAACCGCCGCCACGGCTTCTCCCCCTACGCCACCGACGCCAGCGCCGGCCAGAAGAAGATCTGCTTCTGGCCGTTCTAGCCTACGGTTTGGCGGACTGACGTCGTATCTCTGCAATCTCCGCCAGATCCAGCAAATCCTTGGCGCGTCCGGCCGCCCGTTTGGATCGCTCCAGCGTGTCGAGGTCCATGACGGCGAATGACCGGCCGGCAACCTCCAGTGGGGACGAGCCCGCCCGCACGGCCGCGTATTGTCCGACACCCGGCACTTCACCCAGCAGATCGATGTCCCCCAGATCCGTCGTGAGGGTGAAGTTCAGCCCGCTCTTCAGGGTGCGGTCGTCCCACAGAAACGGCAATTCCGGAGGGGCTCCGCGCAGGTGTGGATGATGGGGCGCCAGAGCGGCGGCCAGCCGGACCAGGTTCTCCGCATCGCGCGCGTAGCACACATCGAGATCCAGAGTCACCCGGCTCGATCCCCGCAACACCATCGCGACGCCGCCGATCACCACGAAATCGACGTTCGCGTCTGTCAGGATCTCAAGGTGTCCTTGAATGTCGCTCACGACGGGCCGCCAGCAGGAAGTTCAGGGCGTGCTGGAGCCGGGCCAGCCGTTCGGTCGGGCTCCTGCGCAGGTTCTCCGCGATCAGCGTCGGATCCGTGCCGGGATCGATGCGCCGGAAGATGCGGACATCCCAGGGAAGGTCCCGGTCATCACCGGCTGCGGGGTCCTGACGGAGGCCAGCCGTGCTCGCCATCATCGGAGTGTGGCAAAGCGTCGGCCCGATCGCAACGCCGCGTGTGACTGGCTGGCCATTGACCTGGCACCTCGACGCGTGCACAGGAGCGCCGAGCCGGCGGGCGAACTGCCTGCAATGCACCTCAGGCGGCGGCGTCGGCGCCGGGCTGTTCGGCCAGGCACAGCTCCATCGAGAACTGGCCGCGGGCGATGTTCGAGTACGGACAGACTTGGTGGGCGGCGTCCATCAGCGACTGCGCGGTCTCGGGCGGCAGGCCGGGCAGGTGGCCGGTGAGGGTGGCGGCCAGGCAGAAGGGAGCCTCGGGGCGGCGGACCAGGCGGACCTGCGCGGTGATGGAGGTGTCGTCGGACAGCGCGATCTTGCGCTGGCGGGCCACCAGGCGCAGGGCGCTCTCGAAACAGGCGGCGTAGCCGGCAGCGAACAGCTGCTCGGGGTTGGTGCCGGGGCCGCCCGCGCCACCGAGCTCGCGGGGCATGCTCAGGGCGACGTCGAAGCTGCCATCGGCGCTCTGGGCGCGGCCGTTGCGGCCGCCGCGGACGGTGACGGTGGTCTGGTACAGCGTGGTCATGTCGGGTTCCTTTCAGGTCGTTGTGGTGGGGCCGTTGTCGTGATCAGGGGTATCTGCCTGGTGCAGGGATTCCAGGAGCGTGCGCAGGTCGGCGGCCAGCCGGTCGACGCCGTCGGTGGTGAGGCCGGTGCGACAGAACATCTGGTTGGGCACGCCGCTGGCCCGGGCGCGCAGCTTGCGGCCGGCGGCCGTCAGCGTGATGGTCACCGCCCGCTCGTCCTCGCGCGAGCGCGCACGCGCGACCAGCCCGGCCGTCTCCATCCGCTTGAGCAGCGGGGTCAACGTGCCCGAATCCAGATGCAGCCGCTCGCCGATGCGCCCCAGGGTGATCCCGTCCTCCTCCCACAGCACCAGCATCACCAGATACTGCGGATAGGTCAGCCCCAGCGGCTCGAGCATCGGCACATACGCCTGGGTCAACGCCCGCGTGGTCGCGTACAGCAGGAAACACAGCTGCGCATCCAGGCGGAGTGCATCGTTCGCGTTCACGAGAATATGAATAGTACACAATTGAATTGCACGCAATCTAAAAACGACAGGCCGCCCGGGATCGGGCTCCGCTTGCCGAGGCGATGTCAAAGTGATATCACTATGAAATCATGGTTAGCGGGAAGGAGCGGACGATGATTCGCGAGAAACCGACCTCGGGGCTGTCCGGGTTCGTGATGTTGTTCGTGCTGCTGGCCGGGCTGGGGGTCAGCGCCACCTTGCTGGTTCGGGCGCTCGACGGCCCCAGCGTGGCGAGGGCGCTGCTGCCGGGCTTCGCGGTGGTGTTCCTGTTCCTGCTGCTGTTCGGGCTGTTCATGGTCAACCCGAACGAGGGCGTGGTGCTGCAGCTGTTCGGCGACTACGTCGGGACGGCCAGGCGGCCCGGCCTGCGCTGGGCCAATCCGCTGTACACCAAGAAGCGGGTCTCGCTGCGCGTGCGCAACTTCGAGACCGCCAGCCGCCTGAAGGTGAACGACAGCGACGGCAACCCGATCGAGATGTCGGCGGTGGTGGTGTGGAAGGTGGTCGACAGCGCCCAGGCGGTGTTCCAGGTGGACAACTACGAGAAGTTCGTGACCATCTCCGCCGAGGCGGCCATGCGCAAGCTGGCCATGAGCTACCCCTACGACAGCCACGACGACCACCAGCTGTCGTTGCGGGGCAGTCCCAACGAGATCGCCGATCACCTGCGGCGCGAGGTGCAGGAGCGGCTGGGCGTGGCCGGCGTGGAGGTGCTGGAGGCGCGCATCAGCAACCTGTCGTACGCGCCCGAGATCGCGCAGGCGATGTTGCGCCGGCAGCAGGCCGCCGCGGTGGTGGCCGCCCGTCAGAAGATCGTCGATGGATCGGTGGGCATGGTCGAGATGGCGCTCGAGCGGCTGTCGAGCAAGAACATCGTGCATCTGGACGAGGAGCGGAAGGCGGCCATGGTCAGCAATCTGCTGGTGGTCCTGTGCAGCGAGACCTCCACCCAGCCGATCATCAACACCGGCACCCTGTACCAGTGACCCCTTGTCCGAGCGGAAGCCCTACCTCCTCCGCCTCGACCCCGCCGTCCTCGAGGCCCTCCAGCGCTGGGCCGCCGACGACCTGCGCAGCCTGAACGCCCAGATCGACTACCTCCTCCGCCGCGCCCTCCACACCGCCGGCCGCCTCCCGGCCTCCGACGCCCGCGTGCGCTCCACCACCACCACTCCCGAAAAGAAGCCCTAGCAGCCTCCCTCAACTACAGCTGGCTTGCCCGGTGACGGTGCGGGGTGAGGCATCGGACGCGCACTGCAGGCGGCAGGTGGCCTGTTCACACTGCAAGGAGCACGCACCCAGGCAGCGCACCGTGCACGTGGCGCCCTCCCGGCAGCGCACGCTTCCGCCCGTCATCACGAATGCGCAGGTCGAGTTCTCGCGGCATTCGAAGCTGGCGCCCGTGCCTGCGGTGAGGGAGCAGAGCGCTCTCGCTCGGCAGCGGGCGCCGCAGGGGCTGCCGCAGCTGCCGGAGCAGGTCCGGCCATCGCATTCCAGGCGGCCCTCCTCCATGCCCCATCCGCACAGGCTGACGTAGCACTCGCCACCGTCCGCAGTCGGCGCAGGGGGACTCGGCGACGCGAGGTCCGGCGCCGTGTCGATGGCCAGGTCCGGAAGAGGTCCGGCGTCGGGCGGCGGGGTCTCGTCGCGATCGGTCGGGAGGTCGAGTGGGAGGTCGAGCGAGCGGTCGGTCGCGAGGTCAGCGGACGACTGCGTCGCCGCGTCCTGCTCGATTGCCTCTGGCAGCGCCGCTGCATCCGCGGCGGGAGCATCCGGAGCAGGCCACGGAAGGACGGCTCCATCGCGCAGCTCGACCTCATCCTCGAAGCGAAACTGGCCATGGCAGCTCGTAACGGCGATCGCGTGCGCGACCAGGACGGTGACGCGCGCGGCCATCCGATGGGACCGGCGGTCCCGTTGCCGGGGGCGGGCAATCGTCACGTCACAACAGTACCCAGTGACCGCACCGAGCAGGATGTCGACGCGACACTGGAAGGCAAAAAGGCGGTGACCGCCAATGAATCCGTGACTGGTCCTGCGCTCCGGTGATGGAGGTTCGGTGACTGGAGTCGGTGCCGGTGGGGTACTTGATTCTTGCCAGCCGGCTGCTCGGCGATCGGGCGATCCGGCCGTACTGGCAGATGCAGTTACGGCAGGTGGTCGCCCGGAAGGACCGCGACCGGTCCATCCGGCCCATCTGCCAGTCGGCCAACGGCAGCGCTGCCGTCGGCTTGCGGGTCAAGAAGTTCGTGGAGTCCTTTCCCAACAACAGCATCTACAGCATCTGTCAGGACGACTTCCGGGACGCCGTCCGCCGGA
>JBKPRZ010000334.1:0-4112 GCA_046734815.1 Myxococcota bacterium
GCGCGAGCCGATCACGTACATGCCTGCGCCCAGGCCCGCCAGCGCGGCCGTACCCAGCGCGCCGCCGGCGGCCCAGCGGCGCCAGCGGGGCGGCGCGGCCGTCTCGTCTTCGGCGTCGGCCGCCAGATCCACGCCGGGAAAGCGGTAGTCGTTCACCGCGTGTTCATCGAAGGCCAGCGAGAAGATCAGGCTGAAGGCCAGCTGGGCGGCGCCGCGCGATCGCACCGGCGAGCGCTCCGCCACCAGGGTGCGCACCTGGATGCGGCCGGTTGCCCCGGCGATCTCGTATTCCTTGCCCGAGGCGACGTTACGCAGGAACACGGTCTGGCCGGCGGGACGCACCAGGGTCAACCCGCGGCCGGGGGCATTGTGAAAGTCGACCAGGCGGTTACCCACCCGGTCCTCGATCAGGTAGTGCGCCGCCTCGAACTGGGGATCCAGGACCAGCCCGTGTTGCAGCGCCGGCCGCAGGTCGAGCAGGCGGGCCGAGCCCTGCGGGGGCCGGGCGAAGACGTCGGGGCGCAGCTGCTCGTTGGCGATGGCTGCGTTCGCCCGCACCACGAAGGCCCCGATCTCGCGGTAGCTGATCTGGCCGTCTCCGTCGATGTCGGCGGCGCCGTACAGGCCCGAGCGGACCTCGTGGCTGAAGACGCCCGCCTGGAAACCGTCCCATTCGTGGCTCTCGCGCGTGGCCGAGGTCGACAGCAGCAGCCCGACGTCCGGCCGATCCAGCTGGCCGCCCAGCTGGGAAAAGCCGTGCACCGCGCGCACCCGGCCGCCCGGTCCCCGCCGGGAGGCGAGAAAATACGAATAGCAGGCATCGACGATCAGGTGCGACTGGTCGGCGCCGATGGGACGCAGGACCACGCGATCGATGTCCTGACCGGTCAACCGGTCGTCTTCCAGGCCCAGGTAGGCGCGGCCGTCGGCCACCTTGCCGTGTCCAGCGAAGATGAAATAGAGCACGGTCGGGCGCCCGCTGGCGCGTGCCTCCCGCACCTCGGCGGCCAGATCCGCCACGGCAGCGTCGAGCGAGCGCCGATCCGGTGTCGCGGTCACCACCGCGCCGGGGAGCACCCGGACGCTGTTTTCATCCAGGCGGGTGAGCAGCAGCGTCCGCGCGCCCAGACTCTCGAACAGGGTCTGGTAGCGGGCGGCGTCGTCGTCGGCGTATTGCAGCGGTTTCAGATCCCGGTCGACGCTGCGGTTGACCCCGACGATGAGCGCGATGGTGGCGGGCTGCGGTTCGGCCGCGCGCGCGCCTGCGGCCAGCGACAGGATCGTGGTCAGCGCCAGCGTGCCGGGCGCCACCGCCCCCGGTCCCCGACTCATGGAACCACCTCCAGCCGCTGGCAGGTGATGGCGCGGCCGTTGCGGGCCAGGACTTCGGCGGGCGATGCACCGGTCCGGCCCGCCAGCGCCGCCTCCACCTCGGAGGTGGTCAGGGGCTGCCGCGCCACCAGGGCACACAACGCCAGCGACGAGCCGCGGATGTCATGGGCGACCGCGGCGGGCAGCTCGTGCACCCCGGGCGCGGCCTGCAGGCCGACGGCGGCGGGCGCCGTGGCGGGATCGGTCCACTGCGGCGAGAACCAGTAGATCGCGCCCGCGTCGTCTTGCCCGAAGACCATCAGCCAGGGCCAGGCGTCGCCGTTGCGGTAGGCGAAGGCCAGCTCATCGCCCCGGCCCATCCGCGGCAGCGCCGGCGCGGGCGCCCCCGGGCCGCTGGTGCGAAAAGCCGTCACCTCGGTGCCGCGCCAGTCGAGGATCAACCGGACCGGAGCCGTCTCCGGCGGGCTGCCGCGCGCCCGCAGGCCGTCGAGCCGCGTGGCCGACAGAGACCCGACGGCGGGCAGCAGCAGGAGACCACCCAGCGCCAAGGTGCCCAGCAGACCGGTCCACACCCAGGTCCGCGAACGCGCCCGGGGCGTGAGGCCCAGTGAACGGGCGATCCGCTCGTCCCGGCCGAGCGCGCGCGGGTCGAGCTTCTCCAGGCGCAGGTGCCGGCGGTAGCGGGTGCGACAGCTCGGGCAACCGCTGGCGTGGCTGCGCATCTTCTGCTCGGCCAGCGGCGAGAGCCGGCCGGCGAAATGATCGTCGACGCTGCGGATCTGGCTGCACCAGGTCGGGCTCACGGATCCTCCTCCAGCATGAAGCTGTGCAGGAGCGCGCGGATGCGCAGCTCCTGATAGGCGAGGGTCGTTCGGGGAATGCCCAGCTGCCGGGCGGCCTCACGCTGATCCAGCTGCTCCAGGAAGCGCGCGCGGAACACCGGCTCCCACTTGGGGGGCAAGACCCGCTCGCGAAAACGCGCCACCAGCACCCGCAGTTCCATCGAGTCGTCGACGCTGACCTTGTCGCCGCCGGCCGAGTCGGCCAGCGCGCCCAGCCGGGCATCGTCGGTGACCTCTTCGCGGCGGGTGCGCCGGCGGTGATCGATGGCCTGGTGCCGCGCCACCGTGATCAGCCAGGCCCCGAAATTCCCCCCGGCGAAGCTGCGGCGGGCGTCGGCGCTGCCGAACAGCCGGCAGAACACGTCGTGCACGACCGTCTCCTGGTCCATCCCGCCGACCAGCGTGCCGACCGCCCAGGCCACGGTGTGGACGTAGTCGTGGTAGCAGGCCGACAGCACCTCGCGGTCGCCGCGGTGGAAGGCCGCCAGCCACGCCTCGTCTTCCCCGGCGGCGCGGGCAGGCTTGGCGGCAGCGGAGGGCCGTGGGTTCAAGGTCGCGACCGGCGAGAGGAGGGCACCGCTCACCTTACCGGCAACGCTGCTGACCGCGATTCTGGACGAACCCCCGTCACAAAATCAGCCAGCCGCAGGACGCACCGAGCCGTGACCACAGGCACGGCGGGGGAACGGTCGGTGCGGGCGACCAGGCCCGATCCCCGCCAAAAAAAACCGGCGACCTCCGCCTCGAGGACGGAGGTCGCCGGTAGGCGCGTGGGTGGCAGCTCGCACAGGGGCGACCTGGTAGAAGGCGGCACGATGGGCGAGCCGCGGACCGCGCTGGCGATGGTGGGCGGATTCGTCCGCCCGCTCGAGCAAGCCCCGCACGGCACGCCGGCCGCGGCCCACCTGATGTGCCAGGCGCTGGCGCGCAGCGAGCGCTACCTGCAGCTGGACCTCTACCTGGACGATCCGCGTCCGGCCGACGTCGTCCTCGATCTCCCGCGCCGGCCGGGGCTCACCGTGCACGCGAAGGTCGATCTTCCACACGCGACCCGGCCCTACGGCGCCATCTACGTGGCGAACGGCGAGCAGCTGTCGACCGCGCCCTGGCTGCTGCGGCCGACGTCCGACTGGGCGCCGGTGGTCTGCACGGTGGGCGCCGCGCACCTGGGGACCCAGTGGGCGCACCTGCTGTGGGCGCTGGCCAGCGGCGCCCTGCGCTCCACCGACGGGCTGGTCTTCAAATCCGAGGCCGCCCGGCGCATCTTCCGGGCGGTGTGGGGCGCCTGGAACGAACGGCTCGGTCTGACCCCGTCGTTCCCGGCCAGCACGACGGTGATCGGCAACCCGGTGGACGTCGGCAGCCACCGCCGCTCGGAACCGCTGCGCGCCGATACCCGCCGGCGCCTGAAGATCGCCCACGACGATCTGGTCTGCCTGGCCTTCTCGCGCCTCAGTCCCGCCAGCAAGGGGGATCAGCTGGCCCTGGTGGTGCGCTGGCGCGACGTACTGGCCCGGGTGCCCCGCGCGCTGCTGCTGCTGGCGGGCGCGACCGTGAACCGCGAGTTCGTCACCGAGCTGCGCGCGACGGTGCGCGCGGCCGGGGTGGGCGACCGGGTGCTGGTCCTCGACAATCCCTACACCACCTTCTCCGACGCGCGCGCCCGGCTGATGTCCGCGGCCGACGCGTTCGTGCACCTGACCACCGGAGTGGAGGAGGCGGCGCCCATGGTGGTGCACGAGGCGCTCGCGTTCGGTCTGCCCGTGGTGGCCACCGCCTGGGCCGGGCTGCCCGAGCTGATCACCGACGACAGCAACGGCTTCTTGCTGGCAGTCCGCGCGCTGCCGGTGGACCCCTGCCTGTCGCGGGCGCAACTGGGGATGCCCGAGCCGGCGCACGCGCTGCGCGCCAGCCGGGCCGTCGCCTGCGCCTTCGACC
>JBKPRZ010000335.1:0-6018 GCA_046734815.1 Myxococcota bacterium
GGCCGGCACACCACCGGCGGTGCCGCCCGCGCCCGGGGCGCCGCCGCCACCGGTCGATGAGCCGATTCCGCCGCCGCTGAACAAGCCGCTGCCGGCGCACGTGCTGGTGGGGTACTGGCACAACTTCGACAACGGGTCGGGGTTCATCAAGCTGCGGGACGTGCCGGCCAAGTGGGACGTCATCAACGTCGCCTTCGCCGAGCCGGCGGACGCCTCGCAGAAGCAGAGCTTCGAGCCCTACGGCTATCCGTCACCGATGGAGTTCGCGCGCGACGTGGCCATCTTGCGCTCGCGTGGGCAAAAGGTGCTCATCTCGATCGGCGGCGCCAACGGGCACGTCGAGCTGAAGAGCGACGCCCAGAAACAGAGCTTCATCACCTCGCTGGGCGACATCGTCCAGCGTTACGGCTTCAACGGCATCGACATCGATTTCGAGGGGCAATCACTTTATCTCGACCCGGGCGACACCGACTTTCGCAAGCCCACCACGCCGGTGCTGGTGAACCTGATCGCGGCCATCCGCAGCCTTCATCAGCGGTTCGGCGCGGGCTTCATGGTGACCATGGCGCCCGAGACCTTCTTCGTGCAGGTCGGTTACGCCAGCTACGGCGGGCGCGCGGGCGCGTACCTTCCGGTGATCCACGCCATCCGCGACATCCTCACCTTCCTGCAGGTGCAGCAGTACAACTCCGGGCCGGTGATGGGGCTGGACGACCAGTTCCACTTCATGGGCGGGGCCGAGTTCCACGTGGTGATGGCCGACATGGTGCTGCGCGGGTTCCCGCTGGGGAAGAACCCGGCCAACGTCTTCCCGGCGCTGCGACAGGACCAGGTGGTGCTGGGGTTGCCGGCGGCGGTCTACGCGGGCAACGGCTACACCTCCGCGGACGAGGTGCACAAGGCGGTGACCTGCCTGACCAGCGGCAGCGACTGCGGCGGTTACAAGCCCGGGGGCACCTACCCCAAGCTGCGCGGTCTGATGACCTGGTCGATCAACTGGGACGCCTTCACCAGCTCCGGCTTCTCGGATCCCCACCGCGCCTTCCTGGACGCGCTTCCCTAGCGAACCGGGGCGGCGTCGGGCTCAGAAGCGGATGCCGAACAGCAGGCGGTAGCGGGCCATCAGCTCCCAGTGCCGATCCTTGCCGCCGGGGTCCTTGTACTGGGGGCCCGTCTGCAGGTCGCTGGCCAGGAGGAAGGCGCGGTGGAAGACCCATTCGAAGCCCACGCCCACGGTGGCGAAGGGCGAGTGGCGGGTCTCCTGCCCTTCCACCCGTTCCCACTCCTGGCCCACGTCGGCCGCCAGATACGGCGAAAACGGCCGGTCGTTCAGGTGGTAACGGGCGCCCAGGTGTACGTGGTCGATCGGCGTGTAGCCGGCGGGGAAACGGGCGGCGGCCAGGCTCACCGCCCAGCGCGGGGTCAGCCGGGCGGTGGCCTCGAAGCCCAGCTGGATGAACCCGTCGGCTCCGAACTCGCCGCCGATGTCCTGCCACACCAGCGACGGCGCCACGCTGAGGCTGAACATCCGTGTGTCGGGACGGGTCGGCGAAGCGGCGCTCGGTGGCGAAGCGGCGTTCGGTGGTGAAGGGACAGCAGTCGCGGAAACGGCGGCGAGGAGCAAGAGCAGGGGCGCGATCATGGGGAGCCCGATCTTACGTCGCCGCCGGCAGCCTTGCCCAGCCGCGACGTATCGCTGGTGCAGCCGGGGCCGTCCCGTCGCGGGGGTTGCCCGCCAAACCCGGTTCGTCCGACACTGGGGCGATGGCGCCGAGAACGTCGATCTTCAAGCCGCCGGGGGCGGATTACGAGATCCGGATCGTGGGGGCGCGGCCCACGCCGCTGCGGGACTTCTATCATGCGCTGCTGCGGCTGCCCTGGTGGGCCACGCTGGCCACCGTGGCGATGGCGGTGATCATCGCCAACCTCCTGTTCGCGGTGGGCTACCTGGAGGGCGGCGGCGTTGCGCATGCGGCGCCGGGTTCCTTCGCCGATGCCTTCTTCTTCAGCGTGCAGACCATGGGCAGCATCGGCTACGGGGCGATGTACCCCGAGTCGCGCCTGGCCAACCTGCTGGTGCTGGGCGAATCGATCACCGGCCTCAGCCTGTTCGCGCTGGTGACCGGGCTGGTGTTCGCCAAGTTCTCGCGCTCGACCGCGCGGATGGTGTTCTCGCGCGAGGCGGTGATCTGCCCGACCGACGGCGTGCCTACCCTGGCCTTCCGCATCGGCAACGAACGGGGCAACCGGATCATCGATGCGCAGATCCGGGTGGTGCTGGTGCGGACCGAGCGCCGGGCCGAAGGCGACACCTTCTACCGCATGCGCGACTTGAAGCTGTCGCGTGCGCAGGCGCTGACCCTGTCGCGCTCGTGGTCGGTGATGCATCCGATCGATCGCGACAGCCCGCTGCACGGGGTGACCCGCGAGGCGTTCCTGGCCGCCGAATCGGAGGTGCAGGTGCTGGTCACCGGCCTGGACGACACCACGATGCAGACGGTGGCCGCCACCCACCAGTACTTCGGCCACCAGGTGGTGTGGGGCTCGCGCCACGTCGACGTGCTGTCGGAAGAAGGCGGCGCGCTGGTGCTGGACCTGCGGCGCTTTCACGATCGCGAGGCCACCGCACCGACGGGAGATTTCCCCTACCCGCGGGGTGAATGAGGCCCGACCTGCGCTCGCGGACTACACGACAGAGAATTGTCAGGACGGCAGCGATCGCCATGGCGGCGGTGCCATTAGTCTGACGTTTTTCGGCTTTGGGGGCCCTGGAGCGTCATGCGCGTGACGTTCCTGCCGCGCAAGAGCGTTACGATGAAGGAGTTGCCTGCTGGCCCGCGCTTTGCTGCCAACCGGTAGCATCATGAACACCGTTCGCGCGACGGGCACGCTTCTCGATCTTGCGCGCAGTCCCGGAGAAGCTTCCGCGCCCGCCGACACCAGCGCGCCCACCCGACCCACCCGCACCGCCACCTACGAGGCGGTCACCCCCGACATCGGCACCGAAGAGGTCGCCCCGCCCGGTTCGCTCGAGCAGCTGCAGGCCGAGAACGCCCGCCTCCGCCAGGCCGTCGCCGAGCTGGAGGCCTACCGCAACCTCGCCTACCGCGACACCTTGACCGGCCTCTGGAACCGCCGCTACTTCGAGGAGCGCCTGAGCGAGGAGCTGAGCATGGGCAGCCGCGATTCGTGGCGCCGGTTCTCGCTGCTGGTGCTGGACATCAACGACCTCAAGCGCATCAACGACCTGCAGGGCCACGCCGCCGGCGACGAGCTGATCAAGCGGGCGGGCAGCTTCCTCCGTTCGCGCCTGCGCGAGCACGACGTCTGCTGCCGCACCGGCGGCGACGAGTTCGCGGTGATCCTGCGCGAGCTCGGCGCGCCCGAGACCGGACAGCTGGTGGCGCGGCTGCGGACCGAGCTGCGGGTCTTCAACGGGCGCCGCGACAACCCGCTGTCCTTGGCCCTCGGTGCGTCCAGCTTCCCCGAGGACGGCACCAACTCGCGGCAGCTGTACCTGCGCGCCGACGAGCGGATGTACGCGGACAAGCGCCGTCAGAAGGGTCTCGTGCTGGGATCGCCCTGACGGGTGGTGCGATCGCCCGAGGCGGACGAAGTTACGTCGATCGGGCCGGGGTCGAGCTAAGCTCCTCCGCGGTAAGTCATGATCCCGATCAGTGACGAAAATCCGACCCTCCGCACGCCGGTCGTGACCATCCTTCTGCTGCTGGCGCTGGGGGTGGTCTGGGTGTTCGTGCAGGGGGCCGGCATGAATCCCCATCAGCTGGCCGCCAGCGTCTGCAACCTGGGCCTGGTGCCCGGCGAGCTGACCCACCGCGCGCGCCTGGGCACCGCGGTGCCCATCGGCGAGGGACTGGCCTGCATCGTCGACAACGACCCGATCAACATCTACACGCCGCTGACTTCGATGTTCCTGCACGGCGGCTGGATGCACCTTCTGGGCAACGGCCTGTTCCTCTGGATCTTCGGCAACAACGTCGAGGACAGCATGGGGCGCATCCGCTTCATCTTCTTCTACGTGATCTGCGGGCTGGCCGCGGCGGCGGCGCAGGTGATCGTCAGCCCGGCCTCGCCGGTGCCGATGGTGGGCGCCTCGGGCGCCATCTCGGGCGTGCTGGGGGCGTACCTCATCCTCTATCCGCGCGTGCGGGTGAACGTGCTGTTCATCCTGTTCATCTTCATCCAGGTGATCCCCATCCCCGCCTACCTGGTGCTGCTGTGGTGGATCGGCATCCAGATCCTGTCCGGGCTGCCGCAGCTGGGGCGGGTGGCGCAGGAGTCCGGCGGGGTGGCGGTCTGGGCGCACATCGGAGGGTTCGCCACGGGCGCGCTGCTGATCAAACTTTTCGAGAACCGCGCCCTGATGCAGATGCGGCGGGCGCACGAGCAGCGGCGCCGTCTGCGCTGGCACTGGCCTTGATCATGCCGGGCGGGGCGGCCAGCACGGCCAGCGCCTGGTAGGTGGCGCCGGCGCTGGCCCGGCCGTCGCTGCGCGGCCCGAAGCCGCCGTCGTGGCGGAACAGGCTGCCCAGGTAACGTTGCAGGCCGGCCAGATCGGGCGCCGCCTGCAGCAGCGACAGCGCGCGCACGGCCGCGTAGGTGGTCAGCAGATCCGAGGGGCCGGCGTGATCGGCGAAGCCGCCGTCGCTGCCCTGGGCGTGCAGCAGGCGCTGCACCACCGGGCCCGGTTGCGGCATCGGCTGGCCCGCGCGCAGCAGGGTGGCGGAGGCGATGGCGTTGGCGAAGGCGCCTTCTCCGAAGGTGCCGTCGGTCTGCC
Source organism: Myxococcota bacterium (assembly GCA_046734815.1). Taxonomy (GTDB): domain Bacteria; phylum Myxococcota_A; class Polyangia; order Fen-1088; family Fen-1088; genus CAVYGB01. The sequence goes on from JBKPRZ010000335.1 coordinate 4,799, forward strand.
GGATCGTGCGGAAGTACTCGATGGTCGAGCGCGGCGGGGGCGTGCCCAGCTGGGCCTCCTCGTGCGCGGCCACCACCATGAAGTGGTCCATGGCCGAATGCGCTTCGCGTTCCAGGAAGTCCACGGCGCCGCGGGTGCGTTCGCTGAGGCCGCCCTGGTCGTCCAGGCTGCGCAGGCTGATCAGACCCAGCGCCGTGGACAGCACGGTGGGGCGGGCGCCGGGGCGCTCGCAGAAGCCGCCGCTGCGCGGATCGAAGCAACGGTGCACGAAGCCGGCGGTGGCGCGCGGGTCGCTGGCCTCGCCATCCAGCAGGCGCAGCGCCCGGCAGACGCTGGCGGTGTGCTGCAGGCTCGACCGCGTGGTGTCGGCCCGGTCGGTGTAGCCGCCATCTCTGCGTGCCAGACCGTGTAGGTAGGTGAGGGTCTTGGCGCGTTCGTCCGGGGGCAAAAGCATGGGACTCTGAGGGGCGCGGTGCCCCGGGCGCGCAGTTTCATCGGTCTGCCCACCGGGAACTTGAGACGGCTCTCGACGCGGGCGGCGGTCGGTTCTAGGATCGCGTCGTGCGGCTGGTTTGCAGCGCGGTCTTCGTGCCGATGCTGGCGCTGTCGGCAACGTTTGCGGCCCCGGCGCCCGACCCCGACGAGGCTGTTCCCGACGCCGAGTCGGTGCGCTGGGGGCGGGGCGGAGCCGGCTTCTGGGAGCAGGTTGCCGATCCCGACGGGTCGGTGGTGGACGGGCTGGTGGCACGCGCCCGCGCCGAGCTGGACCGCACCGTCCCGGGCGGCCCCGCGCCCGAGAGCGCGGCGCGCGCCGAGGCGCTGCTGAACGAGGCGCAACGCCGTAAGCCACGCCACTTCCGGGCGGCCTTCCTGCGCGGCGACGCGCTGGCGCTGCAGGGCCGCGCGGCCGAGGCGATCGCCGCCATCGCGAACGCCTGCAACCTGGCCGATTCGGCCGATGATGAGAGCACCTGCACCTTGCGCCTGGCTGTCGAGCAGTCGCGGTCCGGCCGCTACACCGATGCGCTGGCTACCTACGATCGGCACCTGCGTTCGGGCGAGGCGCAGCCGATCGCGTACACCAATTCGGCCGAGCTGCTGATGACCCTGGGACGCCTCGGTGAGGCGACGGGGCGCTATCGCGAGGCCATCCGGCTGGAGGAGGCGGCGCCCCCGGGGCGACCGCGCGACGACGAGCTGGCCCTGGCGCTGTACGGGCT
>JBKPRZ010000336.1:0-9603 GCA_046734815.1 Myxococcota bacterium
CGGACATTCCGCCGGTGCCGCCGGTGCCGCCGACGCCGCCGGAGCCACCCCCGCCCCCGGAGCCACCGCGGCCGCCGGAGCCGCCGTCGGGTGAAGGCGCGGGTTCGGACGGACAGCCGGCGAGCAGCAGCCCGGCCAGCGCGAGCGGCAGAGTCCAGGCAACGCGAAGGGACAGTGTCATCGATGGCCTCCGGAGGTCAGGGTGTGTAGGGGCGTGCTTGCTTGATGACGACGCGGCCGTCGCCGGTCAGCTTGATCTCGAGGTCCAGGCTCAGTCGCGGCTGCTGCGGGTAGACCGCGGCCGCGAAGTGGTCCTGGACCAGGAACATCAGGCTGGCCAGCTCCTGCAGGCGCGCCGGGCTCCACAGCGGGTCGGGCGAGAGCGACGAGCGGGTCAGCACCATCGTGTCGGCGACCCGGTCGTCGGTCGTCCGGCGGAAGGTGAGCGTCTCGGCCACCAGCTTCGGATCGGGCGGCCGCACCACCGGCTGTCCGCCGCTCTGGGACACCACCCGGTAAAGGGGGCCGCCGGTGCCAGCGTCCAGGTTGGTCACCGCCACGCTGTCCAGCTGCTCGAGCACGAAGGACGGGTTCACGGCCAGCCCCATCAGCGCCTGGTGGTGGTCCATCCCCCAGTAGGCCCGCTCCTCGAAGGCCCGCTCGTTCCACAGGCTGGCGAACACCTTCTTCAGCGCCCGCGCGGCGCTCCGCTCCTTCGACAGGTCGCTGGTCAGGTCGTCGATGATCTCGGCCAGCCACACCCGGTCCGGGTTGTCGGCCTGCTCGGCGCGGCGGCGGTCGAGCTCTGCCTGCAGGCGGGTCCGCTCCTCGGCGCTCACGCAGCGCGAGGGGCCCAGGTCGTCGCCGTCCGCGTCGTCGGCGAAGCAGGCACGGGCCGAGTCGTAAAGCCCCGCGCCGCTCACCAGCTCACCATCCTCGACGTTGCTGCTGCTGCGGAACCGGATAGGCTCGCTGACGTAGCCATCACCGAAGGCCAGCCGGGATGCCTCGGCCAGCCGGGCGATCAGGTCCGCCGGCACCGCCGCGGCCTCGATCGACTCGCGCAAACTGGCCAGACCGGCCCGTCGGAACAGCACCTCGGTGGCCGTGCGCGGGTCGTCCAGGAATGCCTGCACCTGGGCCTGCAGGCCGGTGCTGACCATGAAGTCGCGGTACACCGTGAAGGGCACTCCGAAGCCGGGCGCCCGGTTCGCCGGCGGCAACACGTGGTGAAGCTCGCCCAGGTTGGCCGCCTTGCTGCCGAACGCGGGCGCGTCCGTCGACCGAAGCTTGTCGAAGGGCCGCAGCTCCGTGACGGACAGATCCGCGCGCAGCGCAGGAGCGGGCGGGTGCTGCTGCGCCCAGTAGGCCTCCGCCTCGGCGCGCTCGGCGGGAACCAGCCGGGCCTCGGTCTCGCCCACGGTGAGGTGGGCCAGCCGGCCGTCCAGCAGCGCGATCACCTGGTCGCCGTAGACGTCGGGCACGCGCGCGTTGGGGATCTTCTTTTCGCGCAGGCGCAGGTTGACGTGGCTGTGCACGTTCTGGGGCAGGGCGGTGACCAGCCCGGCGACCAGGCGCAGGTCCTCGAAGGCCCCCTCGGTCACCAGGATGTCCCGCGGCCCGTACTCCACCGGCACCTGCGCGCGCGGTATCACCCGCACGTACCCGTAGCTCTCCCCCAGGCTGTACCCCTCGGCGCCGGCGCCCGGGCGCAAGGTCTCGATGTCGCCCACCTCGATGCCCCGTTCACGCAGCGCCGGCGCCTGCGCGGCGAAGGCGGCGACCTGTCGCGGGTCGGTGCCCACCAGCACCATCAGATCCCGGGCGTAGGGAGCGCAGCCGCTCAGCCGGTCGAACACCTCTCCCAGCTCGTCCAGGCTCAGGTGATCGACCACGTCGGCGTACACGAACGCCGCGACGACGCCGCGGCGGTGGGTGCGCGGGTGCTCGGCGCCGGGGATCAGCTGCAGCTCGCCGGCCCAGAACACCCGGCTGGCAGCCCGCGTGGTCAGCGCCAGGTAGCTGTCCCAGTCCAGCGCCGCGAACTCGGGGAAGCTCTTCAGGAAACCGAAGTGCAGCGGGTAAAGGGCCGTGTTCTGGAAGATGCAGCGGCCGGTGAATGGCGCCGGCGCCGGGCGGCTACCCACGGGCGCCAGATACTTGACCCCCCAGCCCTCGCCGGCCAGGCGGAGGAATTCGGCGCTGCTGTCCAGTCGCTCGAGGAACTTGATCGGCTCGCCGCCGTCGGGGGCCCCGCCGTCGGGCGCCGCGTCGGCGCGGCCGGGGTCGCGCGTCCCGCATGCGGCGACGGAACCCAGCGCGACGCAGCCCACGGCGGCGGCGAGCCGGACCGGTTTCCCGAACCAGCCCGGAGAAATTTGAGAGAGCGCCGTCTTGGACATCGGTCGAATCTGGGTGAATTATGGGATCTCCCGTTCAAACGCAAAGGCCATGCCGTGACGGCGTCTTTCCTGATGCTCCTGCTGTGCGCGCCGGCGGCGCTGTCCGCCCCGGCTCCGCCGCGCTCGCAAACACCCGGCCTGGCCGTCGGGATCGAGGGCGGCCGGCACGCCTCCGGGCTGGGCGTCACCGCCCTGTACTATGTGCCGCTGCGTGACCGGCCGATCACGCTGTCGGCGCAGCTGGGCGCCGGCATCTCCGGAGCGGTGCCGCGCGCGCCTGTCGCCGCGGGCGGTCTGGGTGCGAGCTACGGGCGGCGGCATCGCGCCGTGATGGCGATCGCCTGGGGCGCGCTCGGGCGATCGAACCTGCTTTTGCACGGGACGGAAGTGGCCGAGCGGACGCTGTACGGTCCCGGGCTGGAGGCAGGCTACGAATACCTGTCCGATACCGGGCTGCTGTTCCGGGCGGTGGCCGGCGGCGGATACCTCGCACGCGCCTGGCAAGAACAGCTGGGGCGGCTGGTGCCCACCGCATCGGTGGTGCTGGGATGGAAGCTGCGATGAAGGCGGGCCTGGTCGCCATGCTGGTGCTGATGCTGGGGCTGGGCTGCGCGCCCGATCCGCCTTGCGGACTGAAGGTGTGCGACATCCGCCAGCCGGACTGCCAGCGGGCGGTCGCGAGCGGCACCGCCTGCCTGCGCGGGCAGGCGCCCGCCGACGTGCCGATCCGGGTGGTGCCGCTGCAGCAGTATCTGGCCGAGTCGGTCGCGGCCGGGGAGGGGAACGTCGACCCGGTGCTGTTCGGCCGCTGGATGGCGGGTCTGTCGCTGTTCGGGCTGGCATCGGCGGACGTCACCGTGGCCGAGGCCTCGCGCGACAACGCCGCCTGGGTGGCGGCCTTCTACGATCCGGGCGACAAGAGCATCACCATCATCGACCGCGGCCGGCCGCTGAGCTCGCGGGGCGCCGTCACCTTGCTGGTGCACGAATACACGCACGCGCTTCAGGACCGCCACGTCGGCTTGCAGGTGTTCCGCGATCGCCTGGCCGACGACTTCGATCGCCTGCTCGCGTACAAGGCGGTCACGGAGGGAGAAGCGACGCTGGTGGAAGACCTGGCCGCGGTCGGGCTGTTCGGCCAGCCCGAGGCGGAGGTGCCGTGGAGCAACGTCTTCACCCGGTTCCAGCAGCGGGCCCGCGATGCCGCCTTCGAGGCGAAGCTCCCGCTGGATCAGTCGATCGGCTACTTCCCCTATCCGTTCGGGCTCCCCTACGTGTTCGGGGCGTACCGGGCGGGCGGGTTCGCCCGCGTCGACCGCCTGTACGTCGAGCCGCCCACCTCCTCGGCGGAGGTGCTGGAGGGATTCGCGCCGTCCGCGGCCGCGGTCCCGGGAGCCGAGGAGCTCGCTGGCGATTCGGTGCCGCTGCTGCCCGCGCGCTTCTCCCTGGTCGACGGCGATCGGCTGGGCGGCTGGATGCTGGAGGTGTTCGTGGAACGCCTGCTCGGTCAGGCCGGTGGCTCGGCCGCGGCGGCGCAGGCGCGCGCCGACCTGAAGAACGTCGGCCGCGCGCTGCGCGCGGACTGGCTGAGCATCCTGAAGGACGGGGACACCGACCGCACTCTGGCCTGCTGGCGGCTGCGGCTGGGCTCTTCGCTGGCCGCCGACACCCTCGCCCGGCACCTGCGCAACCGAGGTTCCTGGTCGGTCTGGAGCCGCGAGCGGGACGTGATCCTCCTGGCCAGCGGAGACGCGGACGTGCGACAGCTGGGCACGTCGGACCTGGCCTTCGGCCCGCGGCCGCAACCGGCGGCCATGCCCAGCGGCTCGGCCTCACCCCGGCGAACCCTGGGCTGCCCGGAACGCTGACGACGGGACCGCCTCCCGCGTCCAGGTGAGGCCTGTCACCGGCGCACCCATCCGGCGCGCGCAGTTCAAGGATGCTCCGCACTTTACGCGCGGTGCTAATTCTGAAACACTACGCGCCATGCTGAGAAAAGCCTTGCTCACCGTTGTCGTCCTGTCAGTCGCGGGCCTGGCTTGCGACGACTCGGACACGCCGCGCCCCAAGCGCGACGCGGCCGCGGACGCGAAGAAGGACGGCGGCAGCGATGCGCGCACGGACGGCGGCGCGGCCGACAAGCCGGACAGCGGAACGCCGGTCGATTCACCCGTGACCGATGCGGCCGCCGATCGCATGGCCGATTCCTCGTCGTCGCTGGATGTCTCGAAGGATACCGCCACCGGCGACCGTCCAGTGGACGCCCCACCGGATTCTCCCCCGCCGGACGCGGCGCCTGATGCCTCGCCCGACGCCGCTTCCGACATGGCTCCCGATGCTGCGCCCGATGCCGCTCCCGACGCCGAACCGGACGCCGCGCCGGATGTGGAGATCGACACAGCCCTGCCGGTGGATGCCAGCCTGCTGTTCACGCCGATGAACGGATGTGATGAGTTGGCCGACTTCCACGAGGACGAGAGCCCCGAGGATGGCGACCTGGGGTTCGACTGGATCAACGATGCGGACCAGTTCCCCGGCTGCTACAAGGTGAAGGTCGGCCACAAGGTGCACTGGGCGGTCGGCAAGATCGCCGGCCACGAGACCGAGACCTTCGCCACCCATCCGGTCGAGCCGTTCCCGACCGATGCGACGTCGCCGATCATGCTCCACAACGCGCCCAACAACGACGATTACACCGTCACCTTCACGGTGCCGGGCACCTACGGGTACCGCTGCAGCAACCACCCGGACGTCATGCGGGGCGCGATCTGGGTCGTGCCCTGAGCCTCTGATCAGCTGCGCCCGGGGGCAGGGCGGCCGGGCCGGCCGGCCCCCCGGGGCAGCAGGATCACCGTCCCCGGCGTGACCTCGCTTTCGTCGGTCACGCCGTTGATCCGGCGCAGCCGATCGCGGGGCACCTTCCGGTCCTTGGCGATGCGAGCGAAGGTCTCGCCGGGTCGCACGCGCACCTGGACCAGGTCACCCATGCGCAGGGTGTTCAGCCCGGCCGCGCGGCCCGGCGGTACCCGGATCATGGTCGCGCCCCGGTCGGGCGGGGTGCGCTTGCGCAGGTAGGCGGGGTTCATCAGTGACAGCTCCTCGACCGTCAGGCCGGCCCGGCTGGCGATGAGGTCGAAGGGCACGCCGGCGGCGATCTCCACCTCCACCCAGGTGCGCGGCGGCTCGGCCACCACGTCGTCGAAGCCGAACACCTTGCGGTTGCGCTCGACCACCCCGACCGCGAGGATCTTGGGTACGTATTCGGTGGTCTCCCAGGGCAGGCCCGCCTCCAGCTGCGACAGGGTCCAGAAGTCGTTGGTGTTGTAGCGGAGCACCGAGGTGAGCACGGCGTGAAAGCCGGCGTTGTATCCGGCCAGCGCCAGCTCCCAGGTGCCGAACCGGTGGTACAGGTCGCCCAGGTAGATGGCCGCCGCGGCGGTGCTGCGCTCGAAGTCGCGCCGCTCGTCCACCCAGAAGCTGACCTCCAGGCCATAGCCGCGCGCCACCGCCGGGGTGAACTGCCAGAAGCCGCCGGCGCCGCGGTTCGACAGCGCCGAGGACGAGAAGCCGCTCTCGATCATCGCCACGAAGATCAGACCGCGCGGCAGACCCTCGCGCGCCAGCACCGCCTCCATCAGCGCGCGGTAGCCCTCCATGCGCCGCAGCCAGCCGCGCATGATCTCCCGGTACCGCGGCTCGCTCCGGTAGAGGTAGAGGTAACGCGTCGTCTTGGGGTACCAGCGCAGCGGCAGATCGGGCAGCTTCAGCCCGCGCATCCAGTCGGGCTTGTCCTCGTCGGGCACCTCGCCGGTGCGCGTCCGGGCAGCGACGGCGAGGGTGGCAGGCGGGGGAGGGGTGGTCTCGTCGCCCGGGTCGACCACCGGCCGGGGACTGGTCCAGCCCTGCTCGGAGGGCGGCGGCGAGGACGCGGGCGGCGGCGGTTGCGGCGACTCGCCCAGCCGCTGCAGCCAGGCGCAACCCGCGAACGCCAGCCCGGCTACGACGACCAGGCCCGGCCAGAGGGGTGCCGGGGAGAGCGCGCGGCGGGACAACGTCTTACCGGTGTACCATGGCGGACCCGAACATGGACCCCGCCCTGGTCGAGCTTCTGTGCTGTCCCCGCTGCCGGGCCAAGGTGCGTCCGGCGCAGGGCGGTGGGTGCGAGTGCAGCGGTTGCCAGACCACCTTTCCCGAGCTCGGCGGCGTCCCCTGCCTGGTCCCGGATCCCCGCAAGACCCTGGACGGCTGGCGGCGCGAGGTCCAGCGCTTCGTCGAGCTGATCCAGGAGAGCGTGGCGTCGATGGACGAGCAGCTCCGCCGCATCGACCTCCTGCCCAGCACCCGCGGGCGCTTGCAGCGCATGCGCCAGGCCCACGCCGACAACGGCGACCGCGTGGCCGGTCTGTTCCGCGCCGCCGGCATCGCCCCCGACCCGCGCAGCAAGGCCAGCGAATCGGACTTTTCGCTCATCGAATATTACGAGCAGATCCTGCGCGACTGGGCCTGGGACAACGAGGGGGGCCACGAGAATCAGCGCGCCTGCGATCTGCTGGCCGCCACCCTGGGCGAGGACACCCGGCTCGGCCGGACCCTTGTGCTGGGCGCCGGGCCTGCCCGCCTGGCTTACGAGCTGCACCGCCGGTTTGCCCCGACGCTGACGGTGGCGCTGGACCTGAACCCGTTCCTGCTGCTGGCCGCGCGGGAGGCGCTGTCCGGCGGCGGGCTGAAGCTGTTCGAGTTCCCCTCCGACCCCACCAGCATCGACACCACCTGCGTCGAGCACCAGCTGCGCGCGCCCGCGCCCTCGCCGGCAGGGTTTCATCTGCTGCTGGCCGACGCCTTCGCGGCGCCGTTCGCGCCGGGCAGCTTCGACACGGTGGTCACGCCCTGGTTCATCGACATCGTGCCCGCGGACATCCGCGAGACAATCCCGCTGATCCACCGGCTGCTGGCGCCGGGCGGACGCTGGCTCAACTACGGTCCGCTCAGCTACCCCAAGCCTCACCCACACGCCCAGCGCTACAGCTATCAGGAGCTGTACGAGCTGATCCGGCTGGGCGCCTTCGAGCTTCCCGCCCCGGTGGTCACCACCATCGACTACATGCACTCGGCCGCCTCGGCCCGGGGCAAGAGCGCCGAGGTGCTCACCTTCGCCGCCCGGCGGGTCGAGCCGCAGGCCGCAGCGGCAGCGGCCGACCCGCCGCCCTGGCTGCTGCTGGGCCATCTGCCCATCAGCCGCTTTCCCGGCCTGGACGCCTACAAGCCCGAGCACCCGATGCTGGGCTACCTGGCCGGTCTCATCGACGGCAAGCGCACCCTGGAGGACCTGGCCCGGCGCATGATCGAGGACCACGGCGCCCGCCCCGACGCCGTCCTGGCCGGCACCCGGGCGGCGCTCGGCCTGCTGTGGCAGAGCGCCCGGCGCTAGCGACCGCCGGCGCGGCGGTGCCACCAGCGCAGCAGCACGATGATGGTGGCCGAGGTGGCGGAGGTGGCGGCCAGGAAGCTCATGCCGCCGCGGAACGATCCGGTGTACTTCTCGATCCGGCCGATGATCTCCGGCCCCACGAAGCCGCCCAGGTTGGCCACGGCGTTGATGAACCCGATGCTGCCGGCGGCGGCGGTGCCCTGCAGGAACAGGCGGGGCAGGGCAAAGAAGGGCGCCAGGTAGCCGCGGATGCCGGCCAGCGCGATGGCGAAGCACAGCAGGGTCAGCGCCAGGTGTCCCTGCGAAAACGGGGTGGCGATCAGCGCCAGGGCGCCGGCGTACATCGGCAGGGCGGTGTGCCACCAGCGCTCGCGGGTGCGGTCCGAGCTCCAGCTGATGCTGATCTGTCCGATCAACATCGCCACGAATGGCAGCACCACCAGCCAGCTGATCCGACCGAGCCGCAGCCCGTACCAGTCCTTCAGGATGGTGGCCAGGAAGAACTCGACCCCGTAGTGGCCGCAGACGATGAAGAAGTTGGCGGCCGCCAGCATCAGGACGCGAGACGAACGCATCGCCTCGAGGAGGCTGAGGTGGCGCCCGGCCCCGGGCAGGGCGGCGCGCTCGCGGTCGAGCTCACTCTGCAGCGCTTGTTTCTCGTCCGCGGTGAGCCAGCGCGCCTGGGACGGTCGATCGATCAGCCGGTAGAACACCACCACGCCCAGCAGCACCGCCGGGATGCCCCAGGCGATGTACACCCACTGCCAGCCGTGCAGGCCCAGCAGCGCTGGGAAGGTCACCCGCGCGCCGTCGATCACCTCGGTGGTGCCCAGGCGCAGCAGCGGGTACGACAGCGGCGGACTGATGATCTGGGCGATGGGGGCGGCGACGATGAAGTAGGCCAGCGCGCGGGCGCGGTCCCGATCGGGGAACCAGTGATTCAGGTAGACGACCACCGCCGGGAAGAACCCGCCCTCGGCCAGCCCCAGCAGGAAACGCATCAGGTAGAACTGCCCGGGCGTCTTCACCGTCGAGGTCAGCGCGGCGATGATCCCCCACGAGATCATGATCCGGCTGATCCACTTCCGCGCGCTCCAGCGCTCGACCAGGATGGGACCGAGAATCTCGGGCAGGAAGTAACCGATGAAGAAGATGCCGGCGGCGCGCGCGAAGACGGCGTTGTCGTAGCCCAGGTCGGCCTGCATCGTGATCTTGGCGAAGCCGACGTTCGAACGGTCGACGTAGGCGATGACGTACGAGAGGAAGACCAGCGGGATCAGCCGCTGGTAGGCCTTGCGGCGGGCGCGGTCCAGCGCGGAAGGTCCCTCGGGTCGCACGCACGCGCACGCTAACACGGGCACGCGAAAGAACGGACGGCGGCAGTGCAAACTTTGCGTCCACCCGCGGGTTGCGCCCTCGAAAGAGTCAGCAACACTAACCATCCGCGTTTGGCAGACAGATCTTCGAATCGTAGCCGCTCCGTCGGACCGAGCCGCCGTCAGGTTCTCGAGCAGCTGGGGCTGGTGCTCGGGTCATCCATGATCCCCGGACTGGGGTGCGGGCTGGGCCCGCGGGTCTGCGGCGGGCCGCCGCCGCCGGAACAACCACCGGTCAACGAACGGGAGCTGATGGCCCGGGCCCGGCTGCAGCACATCGACACCTTCGTGGTGCTGATGCTGGAGAACCGCTCGTTCGATCACCTGCTGGGTGGGCTGCGCCTGGACACCAGCTATCCCTGCGCGTCGCTGATCGAGGGGCTGACCGGGCGGGAGG
>JBKPRZ010000337.1:0-3949 GCA_046734815.1 Myxococcota bacterium
GGTCACGAAGGGGCGGATCCACACGCGGGGCACGAAGGAGCCGATCCACACGCGGGGCAGGAAGGAGCCGATCCGCACGCGGGGCACGAAGGAGCCGATCCGCACGCGGGGCACGACATGGGCGAGCACGAACGCCACGCTGGTGCTGCCCCGTCACTTCTCGATCTCGAAGCCGCTCGCAACGCCTCGGGTACCGCGTGGCAGCCCGAGCTCACGCCTCACGCCGCCTTCCACCTCGTGGCAGGCGGCTGGCAGCTGATGTTGCACGCGCTTCTGTTCGCCGGCTACGACTACCAGGGCAGCGACCGCGGCGACGGCGCGCCTGTGGGGATCGGGTGGCTGATGGGAATGGCCACCCGCCGCATCGGCAGCGGCGGCTTCACCGCGCGCGTGATGCTGAGCCCCGATCCCTTCACCGCCGGCGTCGATGGTGGTTATCCCCTGCTGCTGCAGACCGGCGAGACCTACCAGGGCCAGCCGCTGCACGACCGCCAGCACCCGCACGATCTCTTCATGGAGGTCGCGGCCCTGTACACCCAGCCGCTGGGCGACGCTGTCGCCGTGCAGCTGTACGCCGCGCCCGCCGGCGAGCCGGCGCTGGGCCCGGTCGCCTTCCCGCACCGCTATTCTTCCTCCGCCGATCCGCTGGCTGCCATCGTCCACCACTGGCAGGACTCCAGCCACATCAGCTTCGGCGTGCTGACCGCCGGCATCCTCACCCGCTGGGCCAAGCTGGAGGGTTCCTGGTTCAACGGCCGCGAACCCGACGAGAACCGCACCGACTTCGACCTCCGCCGTCCGGACTCCTGGTCCGTGCGCGCCTCCGTCGCCCCCTCGCCACGCTGGAGCGGCCAGGCCTCCTACGGCTACCTCCCCGACCACGACGCCCTTCACCCCGGCATCTCTCTCCACCGCGCCACCGCCTCGGTCATGTACCACCGCCCCCTGGCCGCCGGCACCTGGGCCACCACCGGCGTCTTCGGTCTCAACAAGCACGGCGGCGCCCACGTGCACGGCCCCGCCGGCCCCGCCAACGCCTACCTCCTGGAAACCAACCTCGACCTCGACGGCACCAACGTCCTGTTCGCCCGCGCCGAGGTCGTGGAAAAGAGCGGCGAGGAACTGGTCCTCCCGGCCGGCCTCCACGACGACACATTCACCCTGCCCAGCCTCGCCGCCGGCTACCTCCGCAACTTCCCGCCCTTCGCCGGCTTGCTCGCCGGTCTCGGCCTGCGCGCCGCCGTCGCCGTGGTCCCCGAAGACCTCCGCCCCACCTACGGCACCCGCACCCTCCTCGCCGGCATCCTCTACCTCCGCCTAGCCGCCGCGCCCACGCCCGGCGGCCACCACCACTAGCCCGTCCCCGCGCCCGTCATCAGGCCATCAGCTGCGCTCGCACACGTTCCAGCAGGCGCTTCGTCGACAAGATCCCCTCCATCTCACCCATCTTCTCGCCCTCGTATTCGATGCCGACGTAGCCGTGGTAGCCGGCCCCCACGACGATCTTCATCATGCGCCCGAAATCGATCCGGACCTCGTTGCCCTTGTCGTCGAAGTCGTACGACTTGGCGCTGACCGCCTTGGCCAGCGGCATCATCTCCTGCACACCCTTGTAGCGGTCGTACTCCTTGCCGTCGTCCAGGGTGAAGTTGCCGAAGTCGGGCAGGGTCCCGCAGCGCGGGTGGCCCACGCTGCGGATCATCTTCGCCAGCCAGTCGCCGTTGGAGGTGATCCCGCCGTGGTTCTCGACGATCACGCTGATGCCCAGCGGGTCGGCCAGCTCGGTCAGCTTGCGCAGGCCCTCGGACACGCGCTTGGCCATCTCGTCGGGCGTCCCGTCGGCGTAGGCGTTCACGCGGATGCAGTGGCAGCCCAGGTAGGCCGCCGCCTCGGCCCACTTGCGGTGGCGCTCGACCGCCTGGGCCCGCTTGCCGGCGTCGGCGTCGCCCAGCTTGCCCTCGTCGTCGATCATGATGAGCGAGCTCCACACCCCTTCGCCCACCGCCCGCCGCTTCATCTCGGCCAGGTAGCGCTTGTCGGCCACCTTGTCCTTGAAGAAGCTGTTGACGTATTCGACCGCGTCGATGCCGAAGCCATTGGCGATGCGGGCGAAGTCGAGGTTGTCCAGGCTCTTCTTCTGCAGGGCCTGGTGCAACGACCACTGCGCCAGCGAGATCTTGAACGGCAGAGGCTTTCCCGGCCCGGCCGTGGCCGTGCCCGCGCCTGCCGCCGCTGCCAGCCGTCCGGGTGCCGCCGCGCCAACCACCGCCGCCCCGCCGATGAACGTCCGCCGATTCATGTCGCTCAAACCAGCACCTCGGCCGCCCGGCGCATCAGGCGCTGCACGTCCAGCCCGTGGGGGCAGGCCGCGCTGGCCGCCGCGAAGTCCAGGTGCGAGAACGACCGCGCCTCCTCAGGCAGCTGCCGGAACAGCTCGCGCGCCCGCTCGTGCTTGCCGTAGCTGTCGTGGTACATGAGGTACCGCAAGGTCGAGGCGATCTCCACCGCCCCGCCGCCGGCCGCGCGCAGCGCCGGGCCGCACAGGTGGTCGCAGCCGTCGCAGGTGCCGCTGCGGGTGGCGGCGGCGTAGCGCCAGAGGGCATCCCACTCGGCCGAGCTCAGCTTGGTCTTGTCGACCGCCGCCGACACGTTTTCGCGGACCTTGTCCAGGTTGTCCATCTCGGACACCGCCGCCGTCAGCCGGTCGTCGGCCCACACCGCCTTGAGCACCGACTGGAACTTGTTCCACTTGCCGGTCTGCTCGAACTTCTTGCTGCGTTCCTCGAACGACACCGCCGAGGACTGCGTCTTCATGGCGATCAGGCCCAGCTTGGACTTGGCGGCGGCGTCGATGGCCCGGTTCAGCTCGGCGTTGCCGTATTGCTGGAAGTTGTAGCGGAACATCACCGTGTCCAGCCAGGGCGTCTTGCTGGCCAGATCCAGCAGCTCGGCCACGTTGCCCTGGTGGCAGGAGAAGCCGAAATATTTGATCTTCTTCTCCTTGCGCAGACGGTCCACCAGCGCCTTCAGGTCGTTGCTGATGTATTTGGGGTCGCGCAGGCCGTGCAGGAACAACATCTCGATGTGGTCGGTCTGCAGCCGCTCGAAGCTCTTGGCCAGTGATGCTTCCACCCCCGGCGGGTCGTGCTCGTGGCTCTTGGTGGTGATCCAGATCTTGTTGCGCAGCCCCGCGCGCGTGTGAAACGCGCCCAGCGCGCGCTCGCTGTTACCGTCGCTGTACGAGGCGGCGGTGTCGAAATACGTGACGCCGTACTTGAAGCCCTCGGCGAACTTCGGATCGAACCGCAGGTCCAGCGGCATCGACCCGCCCATCAGCAGGATCGGGATCTTCTCGCCGGTCTTGCCCAGCGCGCGCCGGGGCACCTGGACCGGCGCCGCCGCCAGCGCCCGCGGGCCCACGCCCAGGGCCGAGGCCAGCACCACCCCGCCGCCCGCCGCGCCCACGCCCGTCAACATCTGCCTTCGGTTCAGCTCGCGCTTGTTCATGACTCCTCCGGCGAAAGGGCCCGTGGCAAGGGGACCGATGCTAACCCTGCCCGCCCGGGCAGTCGAGCAAGCACGCGGTCACATCCAGCGATCGGCTGCTGACACGCTTTTTACAGCGCTTTTCCGACTCCATCGTGGCCGGGCCCACGCTGCGCGCGAAGACCGCGTATTGCTCGTTGATTCGGTGCGGTGAATTGTTATTGTGCGCGCCATGAAGACCATCCTCGCGCGGTTCACGGGCCCCCTCGTGCTCGTGCTGGTCGCTCCCATCCCCGCGCTGGCCGCGCCGGAGTGGATCGGCAGCACCGTCGAACGCAAGGGTACCGCCTTCGCCACCTGCTCGGGCCCGGCGGTGGCGGTCACCATGGCCTACGAGGGCGAGCCCGACGGCTCGTCGCCAGCGGTTGGCGACATCTATTCGCTGCGGTTCACCTTCGAGAAC
>JBKPRZ010000338.1:0-3715 GCA_046734815.1 Myxococcota bacterium
CGCGTCCTTCTCGCCGATGCGTCGGGCCACGACCGCGGCCGCGCCCATGGACAGGCCCATGGCGAACGCGTAGACGATCACCAGCATCGATTCGGTCAGCGCGACCGTGGCGATGGCGTCGGGTCCCAGCTTCGAGACCCAGAAGATGTCCGCCACGGCGAACACCGACTCCATGATCATCTCGGCGACCATCGGCACCGCCAGCAGCAGGATTGCCCGCCGCAAGGGCAGCGCGGTGTAGTCGTGGCGGGCGCCGCGCAGGGCTTCGCGCACCAGGGCCCAGAACCCCGGCTGCGGCGCGACCGTGCCCGTGCCCGCAGCCCCGGTCCCGGCGGGCAAGTCCGCCACGCCGACCGGATCGTCGCTGGCGGTATCGGTTGCGAGGCTGGGTCCGTGGTCCATCGAAAGCTCCTGCGGCGAGAAAAGGGGGGCGGGTTTATTAGTCGAAAGGGCGTCGAAAGCAAGCATCGTTTGTGTGACCAGCCCCCGCGCGCCCTCACACGCCCACACAGACGACGTTCGAGCCCGGCCGGATCCGACAGATCGCTCGTGTTCGCCCGGGGCGGCTTGTAACCGTGGCGAAATTGGTTTGTAATGAACGCGGGTGCGGCGTTTTCTTCTTCTGTTTTGCGGGTGTGTGGGGGTCGTTCCGGTCATCGGGACGGGGGGGTGCCGGTCCGAGGCGCCGGTGGCGACGCCGGTCCGGTCGGCCAGCCCCGACACGGCGCCCGCGGCGGCGCCCACGCCGCCGGCGACCATGTCCTGCCGCCCGGACCCGGCGCGACCGCTGTCGGTCGAGTCGGGGCGCACCATCCACTGCGCGATCGACGTGGGCAGCCGCAACGTCAAGCTGGTGGTGGCCTCGGTGGGCGAGGGCGGCGCCGCCAGCCTGAACGACGAACGGCAGTGCCGCGTGCGCCTGCAGCTGGCCGACAAGACCTACGACATCAAGACCGCCACCGCGCGCGCCCTGGCCCCGGGCGACCAGGCCGCCCTGGCCACGCTTTTCCGGGCCTACCGCAAGCAGTGCGAAGCCGACGGCGGCCGGGTGGAAGGCGCCATCGCCACCGAGTGGGCCCGGCGCGCACCGAACGGCGCACAGGTGAAGCGGGCGCTGGAAGAGGAGACCGGCATCCGCATGGAGATCCTCGATCGCGCGGCGGAGGCGCGGTACGGGTACCTGTCGGCCACGCGCGGCGTGCGCGGGCGCGTGGTGCTCGACTTCGGCAGCCGCAGCCTGCAGCTGTCGTTCTGGTCCAAGGGTGTGTCGGCGCCCGAGGGGGTCAGCGTCCCGCTGGGCATCGACGAGGCGGGCGACCGCTTCTTCAGCCCGGCGGCGGCGCGCACCTACGCCGACGGGCGGCGCGCGCTGGAACCGGTGCTGCGCGCGGCGCTGGCCCCGGTGCTGGGCAATGCACGCGCCAGCCTGAAGAAGAAGAATCTGGCCCCCGAGCTGTTCTCGCTGGGCGAAAACGGGGACCTGGCGCTGGCCCTGGCGGGCAAGCTATGGACCGGCAGCCCGCTGCGCCCGGTGAGCGAGTCCGGCTATGCCGCCGCGATCAAGAGCCACAGCCCGCAGACCGACGCCCGCTACGGCCGCGTCACCGCCGTGCTGGGCGCGCAGCCGCTGCGCGGGATCGAGAAGGCGCTGGAGGAGAACCAGAGTCTGTTCGAGGAGCTGCGCGACCCCGGGCTGCGCCGCGTGTACGGCAACAAGATCCTCGTCTTTCCCGTGCTGACGCGGGTGCTGGAACAGGAGCTGGGCATCGACACGCTGGTGATGGTGCCGCAGGAGATGGCCGACGGGTTCCTGATCGAGCGGCTCACGCCGGCGGCCGAGGCCACTGCCAACGCCCCCCGGCCCACCGCCACGTCACCGCGCCCGGGCAGCCGCTGAACGCCCTCAGGGCGACAGCCGCTGCCTGCGCCCCTCGAGCGACTTCTGGATCGCGGCGCGGCGGTTGGGAGGCAATGCCGACGCGTCCGCCAGCGCGGCCAGCCCGCGCTCGCAGGCCTGGCGGGCCTTGGCCGGGGCGCCCGTCGATTCGTAGATCTCCGCCAGGCTGTCCCAGGCGTTCGGAGACGCGGGGTAGCGGCGGGTGACCTCCTCCAGCAGCGCCGTCGCCTCGGCGGTGCGCTTCTGATCGAGCAGGCGGTAGCCCACCCGGTTCAAGATCGGCTCGCGCAGCAGGGTCGCCCGGGGCCAGCGGGTGGCCGTCTCCTCGAGCATCGCCTGCCCGGCTGGCCAGCCGCCGCTGACGATGCGCGCGGTCAGCTCGGCTGCGGTGGGCGGCAGCCCGGGAAAGTCGGGGCGCACGGTGCCCTTCTCGCGCGCCACCGCGAACAGCGTGGGATAAAACTGGGTGAAGGTCTGCTCGACGGCGCCGTGGCTGGTGTGGCACGCGTAGCAGGACGCCGTCTTCGGCAACATCCGGGCGGGTGCGCTGGGCCCGGCGCCGTCGGTGGGAAAATCGAAGTAGCCCCAGCCGCCCTCGAAGCGCTTGCTGTCCTTGACCGCCGCCTCGATGCCGGTGAGCTCGGTCTGGAAGCGGCCGCGCGTGACGATCGAGCCGGTCTCCTCGGCGGTCCGGACCTCCAGGACGAACATGGTCCCGTCGGGCCACACGCCGGTGGACAGGAACTGCCGGTAGGCGGCGGGTGACAGGTAGACGTTGTCCAGCGCGTCGACCCCGCCGGCCGCCGCCACCTGCGCGGCGGGCCCATAGCTCATCGCGAACCCGGAGGTGAGGAACACCCACGACCGGTAGTCCCGTGGTGGCAGCAAGGCCCCCGCCGTGTCGAACCGCGGCCCGGGTTCCGGCGCGGCCGGTGCCGGCGGCTGCGTGCGCGCACAGGCCAGCGCCAGGACGAAGGCGAGGCCGGCACGGATGTATCGATTCATGCGGGCAGCATGCCCTCGGCGCGCATTTTCGACCAGCACCCTGACGGGCGCTGCCGGCGGTGGCGGGCCCGTCGCTCCGGTGAGGGCCTGGCCTATCGCGCCGGGCGTACCCAGCTTTGTACAGCTGCCGCGCAGGGACACGGTGTTCGATGCGGCGGGCTGAGCTGCGCTGGAGGAGAAGATGAACAAGGGTGGTCGTGTCTGGTCGGTCGCCGCGGCGATGACCGTCGGGCTGGGGGTCGGAGGAGCGTCCGCGCAGGTGCCGTCTCCCGCGGGCGGGGTTGCGCCGATGGATGCGGGCGCGGCCGGCGGCGATGGCACCGTGAGGGCATCGCTGACCAGCCAGGCGGGCGCGGCCCTGGTGCAGGGGCGCGCCGCCGAGGCGCTGGCCAAGGCGGACGCCGCCATTCGCACCGAGCCGCAGTCCGGCTGGGCGTACTACGCGCGGGCCGAGGCGCTGACTGCCCTGCGCCGCCACAACGAGGCGGTCAGCGCGTACGAGACCGCGGCCGCGAAGCTGCCGGCCTCGGATGCGCAGGCCCGCTCGCTGGCCCTGTGGGGCCGCGCCTCCGCGCTGCGCGCCGCCGGCCGCTGCGGGGAAGCGAAGGCCGCCTTCGACACCTACGTCGAGCTGGCCCAGGCGCGCGATCCCGCCGCCGCCACCCAGGCGCGCGAGCAATCGATCGCCTGCCAGTCCACCGTCGCCGCCCCCGCCACACCGTCGCCCGCCTCGACGACGCCCGAGCCCGCCTCGCCCACGGCACCGAGCTCCCGCACGCCATCGACCACCCCCGCCACGGCGCCAGCCACCAC
>JBKPRZ010000339.1:0-9659 GCA_046734815.1 Myxococcota bacterium
CGGCCGGCCATCATCTCGATCGGACCTTCTGCACGGTTCGATACTCGGAAGAGATTTTTTTCCCTACAGTCATTGTCCCGGGAGCTGCCTCTGACCGATGGAATGAGCACGCCCGCGAGTCGGGAAGCCCGATGCGGTCAACCTCAGTGGCTCCCACCTTAATAAGGGTAGGGGACTTACTCCTCCGAACGGCCGAGGCGGAAGGTTTCGTTTTTTCCCCGCTCGGGCCCCAGAGCCAGAAATAGCCGGGTTCCCTCGCTTCGCTCGGGCCCGGCCCGGGGTCCCCGCGCCGGTCTGCCGGCGTGGGGTGGATCTAGCGCATCCGCGTGCGCTTCTGGCTGATCGGTTGGCCGTCGTACGAGAAGCGGTGGAGTGACACGTTCATCACCAGCCCCAGCGCGCTCAGGACGGTCATGAGGCTGGACCCGCCGTAGCTGATGAGCGGCAGGGTCACGCCCGCCACCGGCATCAGCCCGGTGACCATGCCGACGTTGAACAGGATCTGCCAGAACAACATCGAGGCGGTGCCCACGCACAGGATGGCCCCGAAGCGATCGCGCGCCTCCCGGCCGATCTTCAGGATCCAGAGGATGAGGAAGGCGTAGCTGCCCAGCAGCAGGAAGCCGCCGAAGAAGCCCCACTCCTCGCCCCACACGGCGAACGGGAAATCGGTCCACAGGGCGGGCAGCGACCGCGCCCGCACCACCGTGGCCTTCAGCAACCCCTTGCCGAACACCTGGCCGGATCCCACCGCGTTCATGGCCTGCTGGGGCTGCCAGGCGGTGGCGGGGTCCAGCGAGGGATTGACGAAGGCGATGATGCGGTTGCGCTGGTAATCGCGCAGGCCGTATTCCCACATCGGCACCAGCGCCGCCAGGGCGGCCATCATGATGATGATCCAGGTCCGCAGGCTGAGCCGGGCGGTGAGCAGCACGGTGACGAAGGTCAAGGTGAGGACCAGGGCGGTGCTCAGGTCCGGTTGCGCGGCCACCAGCAGGGCCGGGATGGCGGCCAGAGCCACCGGGATCAGCAGGTGCCGGAAGGTGCGCTGCTTGACGCTGGGAGCGTCCTGGAAGTGCTTGGCCAGCGCCACCACCAGGAGGATCTTCATCATCTCCGACGGCTGGATGCTGATGGGGCCGATCTCGACCCAGCGCTGGGCGCCCCAGCTCGAGCGGCCGCCCACCAGCACCCAGGTCAACACCAGCAGCCAGGGGGCGTAAAAGAAGTACCCCCAGCGCATCAGGCGCCGGTAGTCGAAGGTGGCGGCGGCGATGAAGATACCGGCGCCGATCACCAGCCAGTACAGCTGCCGCCCCACCAGCTGCGACTGGCGATGCAAGGTGGCGCTGTAGAGGTTCAGCAGGCCCAGGGTCAAGATCAGCGCGGTGGCGATGCACAGAGGCCAGTCGAACCGCGCACGGAGGGTGCGCCACCACTGCGGGGCCACGGCTAGTCTTCCTCCGGAACGTCGGTGGGCACGGCGGCGCGCGGTTGTCGGTCAGCGGAGAAGATCCCGCCCGGGCCCAGCACCGCCTCGGCGATCTTGACCGCCACCGGCGCCGCCACGTGGCCGCCGAAGCCACCGTGCTCGATGACGACCGCGAAGGCGATCTGGGGGTCGTCGGCGGGGGCGAAGCCGGCGAACCAGGCGTGATCGGCCTTCTGCCGTTTGGCGGGCGTGCCGTCGCGCTGGCGCGGCAAGGTGAACTCGGTCTGCGCAGTCCCGGTCTTGCCGGCCACCAGCACCTTGGACGAGCGGGCCGCGTAAGCGGTGCCATGGGGCTCGTTCACCACCCCGCGCAGCCCCGCGCGGATGATGGCCAGGGTCTGGGGCGACACCGGCAGCTTGCGGCGCACGGTGGGCTCGAACCGTTGCACCACCTTGCCGTCGGCGGTCTCGATGTGGTCGACGAGGCGGGGGACCATCAGCTGTCCCTGGTTGGCGATGGCTCCGTACAGCAGGGCCATCTGCATGACCGTGACGCGGGTGTCCCCCTCGCCGATGACGGTGTTGAGGCCGTGGCCGGCTGAAACGTTCGAGCGACCCTCCAGCTTGCGGAACATCTCCTCGCTGGGCATGACGCCGGCCGAGTCGGTGTTGATGCCCAGCCCGCTGGGCGATCCCAGCCCGAAGTCAGTGGCGAACCGGTACAGCCGGTCGAGCATGTCGGGTCGGGCGCCCAGCTCGTAGAAGTAGACGTTGCAGCTCTGGACGATGGCCCCGTGGAGGTCCACCACCCCGTGCACGTGGGTGCAGCGGAACTTGCGCTTGCCGAAGTCGATCGATCCGGTGCAGCGCGCGCGGTGCTCGGGGACCAGGATCTTCTCTTCCAGGGCCGCCGCCGCCGAGACCACCTTGAAGGTCGAGCCGGGGTTATAGGTGTCGGCCAGGGTCTTGTCCCGGAAGGGGCGGTAGGGATCGGACAGCAGCCGGGCCTGCTCGTCGGCGGTGAGGTGGCCGGACATGCGGTTGGGGTCATAGGTGGGGCGCGAGAGCAGGGCCAGCACGGCCCCGGTCTTCACGTCCAGCACCACCACCCCGCCCACCGGCCTGCCCTCCAGGGCCCGCTCGACCGCCTGCTGGATGTCGAGGTCCAGGGTGAGCACCAGGTTGTGCCCGGGCACCGGCTCCTCGCGCACCGGACCGTCCACCAGCTCGGAGACGCGCACGCCTGGCAGAGGGCGGTTGCGCCGGTCGACCACGCTCTTCTCGTAGCCGCGGCGGCCGCGCAGGTAAGGCTCGAAGCGCCGCTCGAGGCCGGTCCGGCCGATCAGCTCGCCGGGGCGGTAGCCTTCCTGCTTGCGCTTGCGGACCTCGTCCGCGTTGAGCTCGTTGAGGTAGCCGATGGCGTGGGCGAAGAGGGGCCCGTGGGGATAACGGCGGCGCGCCTCGGCCCGGATGGAGACGCCCGGCAAGTCCATGCTGGTGGCCAGGGCGGCCATCTGCTCGGCCGACACGTCCTCGGCGAAGGTCAGGTTCTCGCGCGGATCGCGCTTGGCGCGCTCGCGCAGGCGGGCCCAGTCGGGCAGGTTGTCGTAGCTCGCGCCCAGGACTCTCAGCGCGGTGGCGTAGCTCTCGCGGGTCAGCTCGCCGGGCGTGACCACCACGTCGAAGGACGGGCGGGTGGTGGCCAGCACGCGGCCTTTGCGGTCGCGGATCTCGCCCCGGAAGGGGGGCAGCTCCACCGTCCGGACCACGCTCTCGGACGTGATGCGGTGGAAGGTCTCGCCCAGCACGACCTGCAGGTAGAAGACGCGCCCGACCAGGCCGAACAGGCCGATCACCACCACCGCCGCGAACACCCGGCTGCGCAGGCGTATCTCGGGGAGCTCGGCGTCCTGTCCGGCTATCTCCATGTCAGGGAAGCTCGAGCCCGCCGCGCGCGCGGGACCCGCGCGCCACCATCCCGGCCTCGCCGCCGGCCGAATCCAGCCGCCGGTCCAGGCGGTCCAGCAGGCCCAGCACCAGCGGCGCCACCAGCCCCGTCAGCAACGCCTCCAGCAGGATGACGCGGAAGCCGGGCGCCGCGCTGGCCCCTTCGCACACCGCCCGCACGCCGCCGACCATCATCCCGCCCACGAAGGTGACCAGCAGGCCGGCCGACCCGCGCAGGAAGAACCCGCGCACGCTGACCCGCGGTCCCACTCCCGAGGCCAGCAGCGCCACCATGGAGTACACGAAGGTGTGAGTGCCGCGCGGCGTGCCCGAGACAAGGTCGAACAGGTACCCGAGCGAGAAGCCCACGAACACCGCCGAGGAGACGGTCCAGCGTGGCGACAGCCCAACGTGCAATGCCACCAGGACACCGAAGGCGGGGGTGGGCACCTGGACGGGCAGCAGCTGCAGCAGCACCGACTGCACCAGCAGCAGGACCAGACCGATGGACAGGGTCAAAAAGGCGCGCATCAGCGGTAAAGCGACAGTCCCCGCGCCGGAGTGGGCGCCGCCGATCGCCCGGTCTCGGGCTCGAGCGCCGGCCCCGGCGCGACCACCACCAGCACCTCGGACAGCCGGGCGAAGTCCACGTGGGGGGTCACCTCCACCTCCTGGAACAGGCCCGCCTTCCCCTCCACCACCTTGCTGACGGTGCCGACGGGATAATCGCGGGGGAACTCGCCCACCCCGCTGGTGACCACCTGGTCGCCCACCTTGGTCGGCTCGGCCCGGGCGACGTACTGGATCTCGCAGCGGTAGCGGTTGCCGGCGGGCTTGCCCACCAGGATGCCGCGGCCGCCCGTGCGCGGCAGCAGCACGTGAATGGCCGAGGCGGGGTCCACCGCCAGCTGCACGTCGGCGGTGGGCCCGACCACGCGGTCGATGCGACCGACCACGCCGTCGTGGGCGATCACCGGCATGCCGCGGGACACCCGGGCGTCGCCGAGCTCGAGGCGCACGCGGGCCACCCGGAAGTAGGGCGAGGCGTCCATGGCGATCACCCGGCCGGCCACGGTGGCCGCGCTCAGCGAGTCGCGCAGGTCCAGCAGCCGGCGCAGCCGCGCGCTCTCCTGGCTGGTGCGCTTGGCGTCGGCCAGCTGGTTGCGCAGGTTCAGGTTCTCCTGGCGCAGGGCCCGGTTCTTCCCCTCGATGTCCACCAGCAGCAGGTAGCGCGAGAACAGGTGCCCCACGCCGTAGGCCCCGCGGGCCAGCAGGCCCTGGGCCGGGGCGATCAGGCGCATCAGCGCGCGGTCGATCAGGCTCAGATCGCCGGGGTTCTGGGCGCTCTGCCGCACGAGCACCAGCGACAGGACCAGCAGGGACACCACCGCCAGCGCCTCACGGAACGTGTTCCGGGTCCGGGTCAGAGTCCAACTCCCCGCGCCGGCCTGTCAGTGCAGGGCCACCTCGCGCAGCAGGTCCAGCTCGTCGAGCGCCTTGCCGGTCCCACGCACCACCGCACATTCCGGGATGTCCGCCACCGTCACCGGCAGCCCGGTCTCCTCGCGCAGCAAGATGTCCAGGTTGCGCAGCAAGGCGCCCCCGCCGGTCAACACGATGCCGCGGTCGACGATGTCGGCGGCCAGCTCGGGCGGGGTCCGCTCCAGCACCGAGCGCACCGACTCGACGATGGCCGCCACCGGCTCGCTGAGCGCCTCGCGGACCTCGTCGCTGTTGACGGTTATGGTCTTGGGCACCCCCGCCACCAGGTCGCGGCCCTTGATCTCCATTGTCTCCACTTCGGCGGGGGCGTGGGCGTTGCCGATCTTCTTCTTGATGTCCTCGGCGGTGCGGTCGCCGATCAGCAGGTTGTACTTGCGCTTGACGAAGCTGACGATGGCGTCGTCCATCTTGTCGCCCGCCACCCGGATCGAGCGCGCGGCCACGATCCCGGCCAGCGAGATCACCGCCACCTCGGTGGTGCCGCCGCCGATGTCGACCACCATGTTGCCGGAGGGCTCGGTGACCGGCAGGCCGGCCCCGATCGCCGCCGCCATCGGCTCCTCGATCAGGTAGACCTCACGCGCCCCCGCCGCCAGGGCCGAGTCGCGCACCGCGCGCTTCTCCACCTCGGTGATGCCCGAGGGGACCCCGATGATGATCCGGGGCTTGACCAGGGTCTGCCGGTTGTGTGCCCGGGTGATGAAGTAGCGAAGCATCGCCTCGGTGACCTCGAAGTCGGCGATGACCCCGTCCTTCATGGGGCGGACAGCGGTGATGTTGCCGGGCGTTCGGCCCAGCATCTCCTTCGCCTGCTTGCCCACCGCCAGCACCTTCTTGGTGCCGTTGCCCAGGCGTTGCACCGCCACCACCGACGGCTCGTTGGCGACGATGCCCTTGCCGCGCACGAACGTGAGGGTGTTCGCCGTGCCTAGGTCGATCGCAAGATCGTTCGAGAACAGCCCATACACCCAATCCAACAACATCGCCTCGCTCGGTTTTTTGCCAGCAGTCCCAGTGCTTCCGCCCGTACATCGGCGATCCCGTTCGAGAACTACAGTGCGGCGCACAAGCGCGCACAAGATGCGACCCTGCCCGGCCGGACTTCTCTTTTCGGGAGCGCACCCTGTGCTAGATTCGCGAACCCCTCGGGTAACCACTCAGAAACACTGGAGGCTGCTCATGCTGGAGCAGTTGCGACGCTCCTCTCAATCGCTGCTCATCTACGTCCTGTTCGGCATCGTCATCGCCGTCTTCATCATCAACTTCGGCCCGCAATCGCAGGGCGGATGCGAGTCCACGGTCAGCCGGGCGTCCTACGCCGCCCAGGTGGCGGGCGGGACCGTCTCCAGCCGCGACTTTCGCTATGCCTACATCCTGGCCGGCGGACCCCAGTACCAGCCCCAGCGGGCCCGGGAGCTGCGGCTGCGCGAGCGGGTGCTGGACGAGCTGATCGAGCGCGAGCTGCTGGTGAGCGAGGCCGAACGCCTGGGCTTCGCGGTGAGCAACGAGGAGGTCGAGGACCTGGTGGCCGACTCGAAGTACGTGGGGCTGGGCGGCTACGAGCAGGTGGCGGCCGCCATGCAGAAGGACGGGCACTTCGACTACGAGACCTTCGTGCGCTTCGTGCAGTTCCATCTGGGCATGACGCCCAAGGCCTTCATCGAGCAGCAGAAGCGAGAGCTGCTGGCCACGCGCGTGCGCAACCTGCTGCGCGCCGGGGTCAACGTCTCGGAGAACGAGGTCAAGAGCGAGTTCGAGCGGCAGAGCAACCAGGTCAACCTGGAGTACGTCCGCTACCCCTGGCGGCGCTACGAGGACGCCATCGAGCTGACCCCGGCCGAGATCCAGACTTACGCCAAGGCCAACGAGAAGAAGCTGCGCGAGCTGTACGACCAGCGGAAGTTCCTCTACGAAAACGCGCCCAAAGAGCGCCGGCTCCGGCAGATAATGGTCAAGCTCGACAGCGGCGCCTCGACCGAGGCGACCGCCGCCGCCGAGAAGAAGGCGCAGGGCCTGGCCGATCGGATCAAGAAGGGCGAGACCTTCGCGGCGGTGGCCCGGGCCGCCTCGGATGACGCCCGCAGCAAGCTGCGCGGCGGAGACGTCGGCTGGCGGCGACAGGGTGCCACCCCCTATGGCGCGGCGATGGAGGAGAAGGTATTCGCCGCCAAGGACGGCGAGGTGGTGGGCCCCATGAAGGGCAACGACGGCTTTTACCTGGTGCTGCCGGAAGCCAGCCGGGAGGGCAACATCAAGTTCGAGCAGGTACAGAACGACCTGGGCGAGACCGAGCTGCGGCAGGAGAAGGCCAAGGCCAAAGCCAAGGCGGAGGCCGAGGCCGCGCTGGCCAAGGCCAAGCTGCCGGCGAGCAAGGACAAGACCCTGAAGGACCTGTTCCCGGCGCCGGCCGAGGGCACGCAGGGCGCCGAGCTGACGCCGCGGGCGGAGGAGACCGGACTTTTTGCCCGGCGCGGGACGGTGGTCGAGGGGATCGGTCTGGCCCCCGAGCTGTCCAAGGCGGCCTTCCAGCTCAAGCCGGAGGCTCCCTTCGGCGGGCCCTACGAGGTCACGGGCAGCTTCGTGATCGTGCGTCTCAAGGAGCGCAAGCAGCCCGACCTGGCCGAGTTCGACAAGAAGAAGGGCGAGCTGATGCACGACGCGGCCATGGTGCGGGGCGAGGAGATCCTGTCCGAGTGGACCCTGCGCCGCTGCCAGGAGGCCAAGGAGTCCAAGCGCATTCGCGTGAACACCGACATCCTCCGCTACGACGACAGCACCGCCAGCGAACGGATCGCCTACGAACCCTGCGCGCCGCCCTTCCGTTTCTGATGATAGTCTAAGAGCGTGCTGCAACCGTCGGCGCTCCGGTTCACCCTGAGCTTCGTCGACGGCTGCGGCGTGCTGCAGCTGGAGAACCGCGCCCTGGGGGCGGCCGGGCGGGCGGACCGCCTGGCGCTGGACATCCCGGGGCTGCGTTTCCCGTTCGATCTGTCGGGCGGGCTGAACAGCTTCCAGAACCGGCTGTCGCGTCTGCGCGAGCTGCAGCTGTCGTTCACGGGCCAGGAGCTGGCGGCGGCGCTGGCGCGGGCGCCGCTGGCTGACTTCGGGCTTCACGATGCGCTGCTGGAGCTGGGGCCGGGCGGTCTTCACGTCGCCGCCCGCGCGGTGATCGGGGGGGCCGAGGCGGCGGTGAGCTTCCGGGGGGTGGTGCGGCCGGTGAACCCGGTGCAGGTGCAGCTGGTGGTCGAGCGGGCGCAGGTGTACGGCTTTCTGCCCGTGCCGGCGCCGGCCCTGGCGCTGGCGGTGTTCCGCGCCCTGGGGGCGGCCGGACCGGAGGGATCGGGCGCTCCCCCGCGCGGCAAGCGTCCCGGCTGGGCGGCGTCGCTGCTGCGCGCCTCCGGTCCGGCGGTGCTGGAGCTGCAGGCGCTGGACCTGTCGCTGTTTCCGCTGATGGCGGCGCAGGGCTGGTGCCTGCCCGACCAGAGCGACGTGCACCTGTGTGCGCTGGAGATGGACCCGAGCCGCCTGCAGCTGAGGTTCGGGCGGCAGCCCGCGCTGGAGGCGGGCGCTGCGCCGGCGCCGATGGAAACGCGCCACGCCGATGCCGAGGCGGCGCTGGGCGCGGGCGACTACCCCTTCGCCCTGGCGGCTTACCGGCGAGCGCACGAGAGCGCGCCCGACGATGCGTTTGCGCGCGAGCGCCTGTTGCAGCTGCTGGTGTCGTCGCGCGACTGGCACGCCGAGCTCGAGCAGCGGCTGGCGGCCATGGGCCCCGACGATGCCGGCGTGCGGGAGGCGCGCGCGCTGCTGGCCGCCGAGCGCGGTCAACCGGCCGAGGCGGCGGGCCTTCTGGTTCAGCGCGCGGAGATCGCGGAGGGGGTGGGAGAAAGGCTGGTGGCGGCCTGCGCGCGGGTTGCCGCGGCCGAGCAGCTGAGCCGGGCGGGGCAGGGGGTAGCGGCAACCGGTGAGCTGGAGCGCGCGCGCGAGCTGCGGCCCGACCACCCCGGAGCGGCCCGCGCGCTCCGACAGCGGCTGCGGGCGGAAGGCCGCTGGGATGAGCTGTCGGCGCTGCTGTGGCAGCAGGCGGCGCTGGAGACGGACCCCGAGCGGCGGGCGGGCGCGTTGTCCGAAGGGGGTCTCGTGCTGCTCGAGCACCTGGGCAAGCCGATGCTCGCGCGCGAGCGGTTCGACCAGGCGCTGCGCCTGGCGGCCGAAGATCCGGGCGCCCTGGAGGGCCTGGCGCTGTTGAAGCGGGGCCAGGAGCCGGCGGCGGCCGCCGGTTTGCTGGAACGAGCCGGGCGCGGCTACGCCGCCCGACGGCTGACCGAGGGGCAGGCGCGCGTGGAGACCGCGCTGGCCTCCTGGCACGAGGAGGCGGGCGACACCGCGGCGGCGCTGGCCGGCTTCCGCCGGGCGGCCGAGATGGACCTGCTGTCGTCCGAGCCGCTGTGCCGGGCGGCTGCGCTGCTGGGGCGGCTGGGTCGCACCGGCGAGGCGGTCGAGCTGCTGGAGCAGGCGATCGCGCAGGCGCCCGAGTTGCACGCGCGGGTCCGGGTGCTGCGGCAGCTGGCCGCGCTGGAGCGAGACGGCCGCGATCCCGTGGCCGCCCGCCAGCGGCTCGAGCAGGCGCTGCAGCTGCGCCCGGCCGATGCGGGCGCGCTGGAGGAGCTGGTGGCCGTGCTGGCGGAAGAAGGCGACGTCGCGCGGGTCGAGCCGTTCCTCCGTCGCGCGCTGGCCGCCGCCCGGGGGCGCGAACGGACCGTGGTCGGGGCGGTGG
>JBKPRZ010000340.1:0-5590 GCA_046734815.1 Myxococcota bacterium
GCGCAGGCTTTCGCGAGGCGCAGGCTTTCGCGAGGCGCAGGCTTTCGCGAGGCGCAGGCTTCCCTGAGGCGCAGGCTTCCCTGAGGCGCAGGCTTTCGTGCGCGTGCCCCATGTCGTGCCCCCCCCCGCGTCCCCGTCCCCGTCCCCGTCCTCGTCCTCGTCCTCGTCCTCGTCCTCGTCCTCGATGGTGATCTCTGGCGGCCGTGCTGTTCGCGCGCACGGACAGCAGTAACCGCCACGCATCCGTTGACGGCCCGCTCGTGCGCTTCTTGCGCCGACACCTCCACGGCCGCCGGGGGTTGTGGACATCCCTGTGGACCATCCGGTGATCACCGGGCAGCCCATCCATCACCGGGTTTTCCCCGGTGCGTCTCCCCAGGTTTCCCACATGCAGACAGTGCCCTGTCTCCGTCGCGGAACCGGTCTGTCACCGGCCATCAACACCACTTCTTCTACTTCTGTTCTTGGAAGATCTCTCTTTATGAGAAGCAGAGACCATGTAATTGTTTGCTGTTCTGACCGGAGAGCCTTTCATGGAATTCCGAATAGAGAAGAGTCAGCTGCTAAAGGGCCTTTACCTCGCCTCCGGGATCGCGGACCGCAAGAGCACCATGCCCATCCTGGCCAACGTGCTCTGTCGCACCGAAGGCAAGGAACACGTGCTGTGCGCCGCCACCGACCTGACCGTGGCGGTCATGGCCACCTTGCCGGCCAAGGTCGAAAACGCCGGGGGCCTGACCCTGGGCGCGCGCCAGCTGCACGAGATCATCAAAGGTCTGGGCGGCGAGGAGGTGCACCTGCGCCGCAACGAGCAGAACTGGGCCGAGATCCGCGGTGGCCGTGCCGAGTTCAAGCTGGTCGGCATGTCGGATCGCGAGTTCCCCAAGCTGCCGTCGGTGGCCGAGGCCAAGCTCGCCCCGGTCGAATCGGCGGTGCTGCGCGACATGTTCGCCAAGACCGCCTTCTCGGTCTCCACCGACGAGACCCGCCAGCACCTGGCTGGCGTGCTGTTCGAATCGGACGGCAAGACCGCGAAGATGGTCTCGACCGACGGCCACCGCCTGTCCAAGGTCGGGCGTGAGCTGCCGGGCGGGCCGGTGCTCGACCGCGGCGTGCTGATCCCGCGCAAGGGCGTGGGTGAGATCCGGCGGGTGCTGGAGGGCCGCGAGAAGCCGGCCGAGATAGGAATCTTCCAGGGTCACTTCTTCCTGCGCGCCGACGAGATCGCGCTGACCGTCAAGCTCAACGAAGGTCAGTTCCCGCCCTACGAGCAGGTCATCCCCAAGGAGAACGACAAGGTCATCGTGGCGAACCGGGCCGAGCTGCTCGATGCCTTCCGCCGCGTCTCGATCATGGCCTCGGACAAGACCATGGGCGTGCGGGTGGCGGTCGAGAAGGGACGGCTGTCCATCGAGGCCGACAACCCGGATCTGGGCAACGCCCGCGAGCGCCTGGAAGTCCCCTACAAGGGCGGCGCGGTGCAGGTCGGGTTCAACGCCCGCTACTTCATCGACGTGCTCACCGAGATCACCACGCCCGAGGTGAAGCTCGAGCTGGCCGGCGAGCTGGACCCGGCGGTGGTCCGCCCCGGCGACGGCAGCGACTACCTCGGCGTGATCATGCCGATGCGCCTGTGACCCAGCCTCTCCCCATCGGGGAGAGGCCGGCGGCGCGGCAGCGCCGACGGGTGAGGGGGCGCCGTTTCCCGGGATCCGACTTGCCACCCGGCCGACCCGGACCGCGCGGGCGTCCCCCGTGACCCTCCAGCTGCTGCGGGCCCTGCACTGGCGCAACCTCGAGCCGGTGGAGCTGCGGCCGGGCCCGCGGGCCACCGTGTTCTTCGGCCAGAACGGCCAGGGCAAGACCAACCTGCTCGAGGCGGCGTATTACGCCACCGAGCTGCGCTCGTTCCGCACCACCAACCGGTCCGAGATCGTGCGCTGGGGTCAGCCGGCGGCGCGCGTGTCGGCCGAGCTGGAGGCCGGCGGCATCTCCCGCCGGGTCGAGATCGAGCTGGGGGCGGCGCGAAAGCAGGTGCGGGTGGACGGCAAGGTGGCCGGCCGGCAATCCCCGTCGATGCGCGGTCTGGGAGCGGTGGTCTTCCTGCCCGAGGACCTGCTGCTGCCCCGCGCCCCCCCTTCAGCCCGCCGCAGCTTCATCGACCGGGCCGCCTACAGCGCGGACCGGGCGTTTTACGGCGAGGCGGTGGCTTACCAGAAGGTGCTCAAGAACCGGAACGCCGTGCTCCGCAGGCCATCTTCCGACCCGTCCCTGCTGGCCACCTACGACGACGAATGCGCGCGTACCGGCGCCCGCCTGGTGATGCGGCGTCGGGCCCTGGTCGAGGGTCTGGCCCCGCGCGTCCGAACCCTGTTCGTCAGCCTGCACGCCGATCTGGCCGCCGAGATCCGCTACCGCAGCCAGGGCGCCGTCGAGAGCGCGCCGGACGAGCAAAAGGTGCAGCAGGCCCTGCATGCGGGTCTGGAACGCACACGCGAGGTCGATCTGCGCCGGCGGTTCACCGGGTTCGGCCCCCACACCGACGACCTGGAAATCAGCCTGGCCGGTCGGCCCGTGCGCGAGCACGGGTCACAGGGCCAGCTGCGCTCGCTGGTCCTGGCCCTGAAGCTGGCCGAGCTCGAGCATCTGCAGGCCCTGCTGGGCGAGCCGCCGCTGCTCCTGCTCGACGATGTGGCCAGCGAGCTGGACGAACGGCGCCGACACCAGCTGTTCGAGCGTCTGACGAGCCTGGATGGTCAAAGCTTCATCACCGTGACAGATCGGGGTCTGATTCCCACCCTGCCCGGGCGGGCGGACTGGGAGCTGGCTTCAGGCGTCATCCGCGCGCTCTGAAAACCTGCCTTTACTCCCCGCGATAGCAATGCTATATATTTGTAAGGTTTGAGCTTTTTGTAAGGGCGCGGTCGCAGCCCGAACGGGTGCAAAAGACCCCCTTCCACAAAGGCCGTCGCACAGCCGGACAAGCCCAGTTATGAGTCGAGTCCCCCCCGAAGGTATCGAAGACGCCAACGACGTGAGCGCCAGCGGCCCACGCGTGGACGACACTGAAAACGCCGCAGGCACCGCGGCCATCGGCAAGCGCGCGACCGCCGTCCCCGACAAGAGCGACAAGAGCGAAAAGACCAACGGCAACGGCGGCTACACCGAGGAGAGCATCCAGGTGTTGAAGGGCCTCGAGGCCGTGCGCAAGCGGCCCGGGATGTACATCGGCGACACCGACGACGGCACCGGCCTTCACCACATGGTCTACGAGGTGGTGGACAACGCGGTCGACGAGGCGCTGGCCGGCTTCTGCAACCGGATCGACATCGGCATCCATCACGACGGTTCGGTGTCGGTCGAGGACAACGGCCGCGGCATCCCGGTCGGCGAGCACCCCACCGAGAAGCGTCCCACCGCCGAGGTGGTGATGACGATGTTGCACGCGGGCGGCAAGTTCAACCACTCGAACTACAAGGTCTCGGGCGGTCTGCACGGCGTGGGCGTCTCGGTGGTCAACGCCCTGTCCGAATGGCTGAAGCTCGAGATCAAGCGCGACGGCAAGACCTGGTACCAGGAGTACCGGCGCGGCGACCCGGCCACCGGCCTGGACGCCATCGGCGTGACCGACAAGACCGGCACCAAGGTCACCTTCCGCCCGGACGCCGAGGTGTTCAAGGGGACCGAGTTCTCGTTCGAGGTGCTGTCGCAGCGGCTGCGCGAGCTGGCCTACCTCAACCGCGGCCTGAACATCGTCCTGGAAGACGAACGCACCGGCAAGAGCCACGAGTTCCACTTCGAGGGCGGCATCGGCCAGTTCGTGGCCGACCTGTCCGGCGCCAAGACCGTCATCCACGACAAGCCGGTGCTGATCGACGGCGAGGTGGAGGGCACCCAGGTCGAGATCGCCTGCCAGTGGAACGACTCGTTCCAGGAGACGATCTTCTGCTTTACCAACAACATCAAGAACAAGGACGGCGGCACCCACCTGACCGGGTTCCGGGCCGCGCTCACCCGCACGGTCAACGCCTACTCCCAGGCCAGCAGCCTGCTCAAGGACCTGAAGAGCGGCCTGGGGGGCGACGACATCAGCGAGGGGCTCATCGCCGTGGTGTCGGTGAAACATCCCGACCCGAAGTTCAGCAACCAGCCCAAGGACAAGCTGGTCTCCTCGGAGGTCAAGGGCATCGTCGAGCGGGTGGTCAACGAGCGGCTGGGCCGCTTCCTGGAAGAGCACCCCAAGGAGGCCAAGCAGATCATCGAGAAGGCGGTGCTGGCCGCGCGTGCCCGCGACGCCGCCCGCAAGGCGCGCGAGCTGGTGCAGCGCAAGGGCGCGCTCGACTTCTCGTCACTGCCCGGCAAGCTGGCCGACTGTCAGGAGCGCGACCCCGCCCTGTCGGAGCTGTACATCGTCGAGGGTGACAGCGCCGGTGGCTCGGCCAAGCAGGGGCGCAACCGCAAGGACCAGGCGGTGCTCCCGCTGCGCGGAAAGATCCTGAACGTCGAGAAGGCGCGTCTGGACAAGATGCTGTCCTCGCAGGAGATCGTCGTGCTGATCACGGCGCTCGGCTGCGGCGTCGAGAAGGAAAAGGAGATCGACAAGGTCCGCTACCACCGGGTCATCATCATGACCGACGCGGACGTCGACGGCAGCCACATCCGCACGCTGCTGCTGACCTTCTTCTACCGGCACTTCCCCGAGCTGGTGGAGCGCGGCTACCTCTACATCGCCCAGCCCCCGCTCTACCGGGTCAAGCGCGGCAAGAAGGAGCTCTACCTCAAGAACGAGCAGGCGCTGGAGGACTACCTCCTGGAGAGCGCCGCCGAGAACCTCAAGCTCCGGGTCCCCGGCGCCCCCGACGGTGGCATCGCCGGCCCCGAGCTGCGGCGGCTGGCCCGCCAGGCCGGCAAGTACCGCCGCCTGCTGGCGGCGCGTGCTCGTGAAGCGGCGCGCAAGGCGCGTGAAATGGTGCAGCGCAAGGGCGCGCTCGATTCGTCGTCGTTGCCCGGCAAGCTCGCCGACTGCCAGGAGCGCGACCCGGCGCTGGCCGAGCTCTACATCGTCGAGGGCGACAGCGCCGGTGGCTCAGCCAAGCAGGGGCGCAACCGCAAGGATCAGGCGATCCTCCCGCTGCGCGGCAAGATCCTGAACGTCGAGAAGGCGCGGCTCGAGAAGATGCTGTCGTCGCAGGAGATCGTCACGCTGATCACCGCGCTTGGCTGCGGGGTCGAGCAGGAGAAGGACGTCGGCAAGATCCGGTATCACCGGATCATCATCATGACGGACGCCGACGTCGACGGTAGCCACATCCGGACGCTGCTGCTCACGTTCTTCTACCGCCACTTCCGCGAGATCGTGGAGCTGGGCTATCTGCACATCGCGCAGCCGCCGCTCTATCGCGTGAAGAAGGGCAAGAAGGAGCTCTATCTCAAGAACGAGGGCGCGCTGGAAGACTACCTGCTGGAGAGCGCGGCCGAGAACCTCAAGCTCCGGTCCGCGAGCGCGACGAACGGCAGCGACGGCATCGCAGGCGAGGAGCTCCGGCGCCACGCGCGCACCGCCGCGAAGTACAAACGCCTGTTGCAGGTG
>JBKPRZ010000341.1:0-23565 GCA_046734815.1 Myxococcota bacterium
ACAAGGGACCGATCAAGGTCGGCATCCTGCACTCGCTGTCGGGGACCATGGCCATCAGCGAGACGTCGCTCAAGGACGTGGCGCTGATGACCATCGAGGAGATCAACGAGAAGGGCGGCGTTCTCGGCCGCAAGCTGGAGCCGGTGGTGGTCGACCCCGCCTCCAACTGGCCGCTCTTCGCCGAGAAGGCGCGCGACCTGATCCAGAACCAGAAGGTGGCGGTCACCTTCGGCTGCTGGACCTCGGTCTCGCGCAAGTCGGTGCTGCCGGTGTTCGAGGAGCTGAACGGGCTGCTGTTCTACCCGGTCCAGTACGAGGGCGAGGAGTCCTCGTTCAACGTCTTTTACACCGGCGCCGCGCCCAACCAGCAGGCCATCCCTGCGGTCGAATACCTGATGAGCGCCAAGGGGGGAGGGGCCAAGCGCTGGGTGCTCCTGGGCAGCGACTACGTCTACCCGCGCACCACCAACAAGATCCTGCGCTACTTCCTGAAGTCCAAGGGCGTGCAGGAATCGGACATCATGGAGACCTACACACCCTTCGGTCACAGCGACTACCAGACCATCGTCGCTGACATCAAGAAGTTCGCCCAGGGCAAGCGCACCGCGGTCGTGTCGACCATCAACGGTGACTCGAACGTGCCCTTCTACAAGGAGCTGGGCAACCAGGGTTTGAAGGCCGAGGACATCCCGGTGGTCGCCTTCTCGGTGGGTGAGGAGGAGCTGCGGGGCATCGACACCAAGCCGCTGGTCGGTCACCTGGCCGCCTGGAACTACTTCATGTCGATCCAGAATCCGGTCAACACCGAGTTCGTCGCCAAGTGGAAGGCCTACGTGAAGGCCAAGAACCTGCCCGAAGGGGACAAGCGGGTGACCAACGACCCGATGGAAGCGACCTACATCGGCATCAAGATGTGGGCCCAGGCGGTGGAGCAGGCTCGTACCACCAACGTGGATGCCGTCCGCCAGGCGGTCGGCGGCCAGGTGGTGCGTGCGCCCTCGGGCTTCGACATCACCATGGACGCCAAGAACCACCACCTGCACAAGCCGGTGTTCATCGGCGAGGTGCAGGCCGACGGTCAGTTCAAGGTGGTCTGGAAGACCGACGGTCCCATCCGGGCCCAGGCCTGGAGCCCCTTCATTCCCGACAGCGCCAAGAAGGTGGCCGACTGGACCTACCCCTGGGTCTGCGGCAACTGCATGGAGCCCAAGTTCCCGGCGCTGGTCCAGGCCGCGAAGTAACCGGAGGCGGCCATGCAGAAAGGCGCGGCCTGCGAGATGAGGCGGCGCTGGTTGCTGGCGCTGCTGGCGGCGACCGTCCTTCCCGGGACGGTCGCCCGCGCCCAGAGCCCGGCGGGCGACCTGCCCGCGCTGGTGGGGGCGCTGGGGCAGAGCGATCCGGAGGCGGTGGCGCGGGCCATCGCGGCGCTGGGTGAACGGGGTGACGCCGCCGCTCTGCCGGCGCTGGAGGCCCTGTACGACGACCGCCTGCGGGTGGGCCCCGACGGCGCCATCTACCTGCTGCAGTCAAAGACCCGGACCCTGGTGCGGGCGATCGAGGGCACGGCGGTGTCGCCGGCGCCCAGCCCGCTGCGCAGCGGGGAGATGAACAACGAGATCCGGCGCGCGATCGGGCCGGTGATCGCCCGGCTGAAGCTGCGTGCACCGGACCCGGCCGTGCGCCTGGCGGCGGCCCGGGAGCTGTCGCTGCGCGGGGGAGATGCGGTGCTGACCCTGCTGCGGGCCGCCCGCGATCGGGAGACGGACAGCGCGGTCAAGGAGGCTCTGTCGCTGGGACTCGCCCGTAGCGACCTCCGGAGCGGCAGCGCCGCGCAGAAGCGCGAGGCCCTGGCGGTGCTGCAGACCCTGGGCACCGGCGAGGACCGCAGCGGTATCGAGGCGCTGCTGGCGAAGTCGGGCAACACCTTCGCCGAGCGCGATCCGTCGGTGCGGGCGGCGGCCGAGTCGGCGCTGGGGTCGATCCGGAACCGCGAGCGCTGGATCAACGGCGCCGGCCACCTGCTGTACGGCCTGTCGCTGGCCTCGGTCTTCCTGTTCGCCGCCCTGGGGCTGGCCATCACCTTCGGGGTCATGGGCGTCATCAACATGGCCCACGGCGAGATGCTGACCATCGGCGCCTATTCGGCCTACGTGGTGCAGGTGTTCTTCCAGAAGCAGCTGCCGGGCCTGGTGGCTCTGTACCCGCTCTGTGCGATCCCGGTGGCCTTCCTGGCCGCCGGCGGCATGGGCGTGTTGCTCGAGCGCACCGTGATCCGCTGGCTGTACGGGCGCCCGCTCGAGACCCTGCTGGCCACCTGGGGCATCAGCCTGGGGCTGATCCAGAGCATCCGCCTGATCTTCGGGGCCAGCAACGTCGCGGTCGAGAACCCGCCCTGGCTGGCCGGCGGCCACGAGCTGCTGCACGGCCTGGTGATCCCCTACAGCCGGGTGGCGGTGGTGCTGTTCGTGGTGCTGGCGGCGCTGCTGGTCTGGTTCCTCCTGCACAGGACCCGCCTGGGGCTGACCCTGCGGGCGGTCACGCAGAACCGCTCCATGGCCGCCTGCATGGGCGTGCGCACAGGGCGGGTGGACATGTGGACCTTCGGGCTCGGCTCCGGCATCGCGGGACTGGGTGGGGTGGCGCTGTCCCAGCTGGGCAACGTGGGTCCCGAGCTGGGACAGTCGTACATCCTCGACTCGTTCATGGTGGTGGTGCTGGGTGGGGTGGGCCGGATCGCCGGCACCATCGGCGCCGCGCTGGGCCTGGGCCTGGTGCAGAAGCTGCTCGAGCCGGTCTCGGGCGCGGTGCTGGGCAAGATCGCGGTCCTGGTGGTGATCATCCTGTTCATCCAGCGCCGACCCCAGGGCATGTTCCCGGTCAAGGGCCGGGTCGAGGTCTGATGCCATGAAGACGATCCGCGCGCTCCTGTCCCAGATCCACACGTCCCGCGGCTGGGCGGTGCTGCTGGGCGCCTGGCTGGTGCTGGTGGCCGGCGTGGCCCTGTTCAACGGGCTGGTCGGGCCCGGCTCGGCCCTGCACCTGCCCGATCACCTGGTGCCCCTGTTCGGCAAGTTCATCTGCTTTGCCATCGTGGCCCTGGCCATGGACCTGATCTGGGGCTACGCCGGCATCCTCAGCCTGGGGCACGGGCTGTTCTTCGCCCTGGGTGGCTACGCCATGGGCATGTACCTCATGCGGTCCATCGGCGGCGAGGGCGTCTACCGCAGCTCGCTGCCGGACTTCATGGTGTTCCTCGACTGGAAAGAGCTGCCCTGGTACTGGTACGGCTTCTCCAATTTCCACTTCGCCCTGGCCATGGCCCTGCTGGTCCCGGGGCTGCTGGCCTTCGTCTTCGGCTGGCTCACCTTCCGGTCACGCATCCGGGGTGTGTATTTCTCCATCGTCACCCAGGCCTTGACGTACGCGGCGATGTTGCTGTTCTTCCGCAACAACACCGGCTTCGGCGGCAACAACGGGCTGACCGACTTCAAGCGCATCCTGGGCTACTCGCTACAGGAACCCTCGACCCGCCTGACCCTGTTCGTGACCTCCGGGGCGGTGCTGCTGCTGAGTTACCTCGGCTGCCGGCTGATCGTGACCAGCAAGTTCGGCCGCACCCTGGGGGCCATCCGGGATGCCGAGCTGCGGGTGCGTTTCTGCGGCTACGACACCAACGACTACAAGCTGTTCGTCTGGGTCTTCTCGGCGATGCTGTGCGGCCTGGCCGGCGCGCTCTACGTGCCCCAGGTGGGCATCATCAACCCCAGCGAGATGCAACCGGCCAACTCGATCGAGATGGCCATCTGGGTCGCGGTGGGCGGGCGGGGCACCTTGCTGGGCGGCGTGCTGGGCGCCTGGCTGATCAACGGCGCCAAGAGCTGGCTGACGGTGGCCTTCCCCTCGGCCTGGCTGTATTTCCTGGGTGCGCTGTTCATCCTGGTGACCCTTTTCCTGCCCGCCGGCCTGGTGGGCCTGGGCGCGCTGGTGGCGAAATTGCCGAAGTTGGCGCGATTCCCGCGGTTGCAACGAAGGGGACTGTCGTGAGCGCCTCCGCCCCCAGCGCCGCCCCCGTCGAGGAGACGGCCGCCAGCACCGCCCCGGCCGCCCATCCCGGCCAGACCCTCCTGTGGGTCGACGCCGTCACCGTCAGCTTCGACGGGTTCAAGGCGCTGGACGAGCTGAGCCTGACCCTGGACCAGCGCGAGCTCCGCTGCATCATCGGTCCCAACGGCGCAGGCAAGACCACCTTGATGGACGTGATCACCGGGAAGACCCGTCCCGACAGCGGACAGGTGAAACTGGTGGCCAGCGAGACGGACCTCACCACCTTGTCGGAGTTCCAGATCGCGCGGCTGGGGATCGGCCGCAAGTTCCAGCGGCCCACCGTGTTCCAGGCGCTGAGCGTGTTCGAGAACCTCGAGCTGGCCAGCCAGGGGCCGCGCGGCGTGTGGCGGAACCTGTTCGGACGACTGAAGCCGGCCGCCCGGGCGCGCATCGACGAGACGCTGGCGCTGATCGGCCTCGCCGATGAGCGCGACCGCCGGGCGGGGCTGCTGGCCCACGGACAGAAGCAGTGGCTGGAGATCGGGATGTTGCTGGTGCAGGAGCCCAGCGTGCTGCTGCTCGACGAACCGGTGGCGGGCATGACCCAGCGGGAGACCGAGCGGACCGCCGAGCTGGTGACCTCGCTGGCCCGCGAGCGCACCGTGGTGGTGGTCGAGCACGACATGGAGTTCGTGCGCCACATCGCCCGCAAAGTGACGGTGTTGCACGAGGGAAAGACCCTGGCGGAAGGGCCGATGGAGACGGTCCAGCGCGACCCGCGCGTGATCGAGGTTTACCTGGGGACCTGACGTGCTGGCGGCGACGAAGATCAACCAGTACTACGGCGAGAGCCACATCCTGTGGGACGCCGAGCTCCAGCTGGAGCCGGGCGCCTGCACCTGCCTGATGGGGCGCAACGGCGTGGGCAAGACCACCTTCCTCAAGGTGATCATGGGCCTGCAACGGGCCAGCGGATCGCTGACCTTGGACGGACACGAGCTGCTGGCCACCGCGCCCGAGCAGCGCGCGCGTCTGGGCATCGGCTACGTGC
Organism: Myxococcota bacterium; assembly: GCA_046734815.1. Lineage (GTDB taxonomy): Bacteria > Myxococcota_A > Polyangia > Fen-1088 > Fen-1088 > CAVYGB01. Next base: position 5,096 of record JBKPRZ010000341.1, read on the forward strand.
CCCAGGGGCGGGAGATCTTCCCGCAGCTGGATGTCGAGGAGAACCTGCGCCTGGGGCTGGTGGCGCTGGGCCGCAAGGCCACCATCCCCGAACGCGTGTTCGCGCTGTTCCCGGTGCTGGAGAAGATGCTCCGCCGCCGGGGCGGCGATCTGTCGGGCGGACAGCAGCAACAGCTGGCCATCGCCCGGGCGCTGGCCCCGGGGCCGCGCCTGCTGATCCTCGACGAGCCGACCGAGGGCATCCAGCCGAACATCGTCCACGAGATCGGCGACGTGCTGATGCGCCTGCAGCGCGAGGACAACATGACCGTCCTGCTGGTCGAGCAGAAGCTCCCCTTCGCCCGCCGGGTGGCCAGCCGCTTCGTGATCATGGACCGCGGCCGCACCGTCGCCGCCGGGGCCATGCCCCAGCTGGGCGACGAGCTGGTCCGCAAGCACCTCAGCGTCTAGGAGGCCGCTCAGCCGGCGGCCAGGAACGCCCGCCAGCCGCCGAAGGTGGAGATGTCGCGCGCCCCGGTGACCGCGTAGGCCTCGCACACGAACCCCGGCACGCGCTCGCCGTCGGCCAGCTCGACGGTGCCGATGGCCAGCGGCGGCGTCACCCCTTTGAAGAAGGCCCCCAGCGCGGCCGCTGGTAGCTCCCACACCTCCACGGCGATGGACACGCCGCCGGCCTCCACCCGCACCAGCCCCGGCTTGCGCGGCGTGGTCGCCAGCGCGTACAGGCGGTAGCAGGCGGCGGTCTCGGTCGCCCGGACCAGCCGTGCGTCCAGATCGGTCAGCTGGTGGTTCAGCGGCTGGCCCTGCAGGTGCGCGCCCACGACCACCAGCCGGAGGACATCATGCCGGGGTCGGGAGGTCGGGGCGGCGGGCGCCGGCAGGTCGGCGGCGGTGGCTCCCAGCCGCCCGCCCAGCGACTGGTGGAAGCGCGACCCCACCTCGGCCAGCCGGGCGTCGCTGCCCCAGGGACCGATCACGCTCAGCCCCGCCGGCAGCCCGTCGGTACGGAAGCCCGCCGGCACCGACAGCGCCGCCAGATCCAGCAGGTTCACGAAGTTCGTGTAAACCCCCAGGCGCGCGTTCAGGCTGCGCGGTTCGGCCGCGATCTGGTCGATCGTGTAGATGGTCGGGGTGGTAGGCACCGCCAGCAGATCGATCTCGTCCCACAGCTGCCCCACCTCCTGCTGCAGGGCCGCCAGCCGGTGCAGCCCCGAGAACACCTCCACCCCGCCGTAGCGCCGTCCCTCGCTCAGGATCTCGCGGGTGATCGGCAGGAACGACTCCGGCGACCGCTCGAGGAACGCGGCCAGCCCCGACAGGCGCTCGGCGATCCAGGGCCCGTCGTACAGCAGGCGGGCGGCCTGGAGGAACGGCTCGAGCGACACCTCCACCGGCGCGCCACCCAGCGCCGCCAGCCGGGCCAGGGCCGCCTCGAACAGCCGCTCGGCCTCGGCGTCGCCGAAGAAGGCGCGGCCCGCGCGCGCCGGCACGCCGAAGCGGAACGGGCGCAGCCGGCCGCTCGGTCCAAAGGAGAATCGGTCCGCTTCCCGTCGGCTGTAGATGTCCTGAGCATCGAAGCCGGCGGCCAGATCGGCCACCGCCGCCGCGTCCTCGACGGTCAGCCCGAAGACGGACACGCAGTCCAACGAGCGGCAGGCCGGCACCACGCCGGTGGTGCTGATCAGCCCTCGGCTGGGCTTCAGACCGACCAGGTTGGTGAACGCGGCCGGCACCCGGCCCGACCCGGCCGTGTCAGTGCCGAGGGCGAAGCTGACCAGCCCGCGCGACACCGCCGCCGCCGACCCCGAGCTGGACCCACCGACGATGTAGCGGGGGTCGAACGGGTTGCCCGGCACCCCGTAGGGCGAGCGAGTGCCCACCAGCCCGGTGGCGAACTGGTCCAGATTCGTCTTTCCGATCAGCAGGGCGCCCGCCGCCTGCAGCCGCTGCACCACCGGTGCCGAACGTTCGGCCCGGTAGGCGAAGCCCGGGCAGGCCGCGGTGGTGGGCAGCCCCTCGACGTCGATGTTGTCCTTCACCGCGAACGGCACACCGAAAAGGGGCAGCGCCTCGCCCGCCGCCCGCCGCGCGTCCAGCGCCGCCGCTTCGGCAGCGACCGCTTCGGGCTCGCGCCGGTGGATCCAGATCCCCTCGGTTCCCGGTCCGGCCACCCGGTCCAGCACCCGCCGGGCGAACGCGCGGGCCGTGTCCCCGGCGGCGAGCGCCTGGCTCACGGAGGTCAGATCGAGACTGGATCGGGATGTGTCGGCGGCCATGTCCCGCCGACCATATCGGCTGCAGCGGTCGGGCGATCGGACAAAACACGCGCCCGCGCTCTCCGACGGGGTTTACCAACAGTTCATGGTCGAGAAAACGGGCCGAAACATCGCCCAGCCTATAAAGGTCCGCATGAAACATCGGACCGGCATCACGGCGATATTCGGACGGGTCCTGGTATTTCTGCTGGTGGCCGCGGGCGTTTCGGCCTGTCGCAAGAACGGCGAGGAGACCGGCGCTCCCGCTCCCTCGACGGCGCCCGCCGACAAGCCGTTCACGGTCGGCTTCATCTACGTCGGCCCCCGGGACGACTGGGGCTACAACCAGGCTCACGCCGAGGGGGCCGCCGCGGTGGCCAAGCTGCCCGGGGTGAAGGTGCGCGAGGAGGAGAATGTCCCCGAGACCATGGCCGTGCAGAAGACCATGGAGAGCATGATCAGCCTGGACGGCGCCTCGCTGATCTTCCCGACCTCGTTCGGGTACTTCGAGCCGCACATCCTGAAGACGGCCGAGAAGTTCAAGACCACCCCCTTCCTCCACTGCGGCGGTCTGTACGTCGAGGGCAAGCACCCCGGCAACGTGGGCAGCTACTTCGGCTACATCGACGAGGCCCAGTACGTCGCCGGAATCGTCGCCGGCATGACGACGAAGAGCAACAAGCTGGGCTTCATCGCGGCCAAGCCCATCCCGCAGGTCCTGCGCAACATCAACTCGTTCACCCTGGGCGCGCGGTCGGTCAACCCGAAGGCCACCACCGCGGTGGTGTTCACCGGCGACTGGTCGCTGCCGGTCAAGGAGGCCGAGGCGGCCAACAGCCTGGCGGACCAGGGCATCGACGTCCTGACCATGCACGTCGATTCGCCCAAGGTGGTGGTCGAGACCGCCGAGCGACGCGGGATCTTCAGCTCGGGCTACCACGCCAACCAGTCCGCCCTGGCGCCCAAGGGCTACCTGACCGGGGCGGAGTGGAACTGGGCCAAGATCTACACCGACTACGTCAACTGGGTACGGGAGAACAAGAGCTACCCCCACCTGCTGCGCGGCGGCCTCAAGGAGGGGTTCGTGAAGATGTCGCCCTACGGCCCGGCGGTGTCCGCCGACGCGAAATCCAGGGCCGACGAGGCCAGGGCCAAGCTGACCGACGAGACGCTGGTGATCTACAAGGGGCCGATCAAGAGCAACACCGGCAAGGTGGTCATCCCCGCCGGCAGCGAACAGCGCAAAACCGACATCACCCTCGAGAAGATGGACTATCTGGTCGAGGGCGTGGTCGGCAAGATCCCCTCCTGATCGCCTCGAAGAGATCGCGCGGAGACGCCGTTGGTCCGTCTGTCGGCCATCCTGGTTTCGCTCCTGCTGTTCGGCGGGTTCGTGGCCCTCGCCGGGGCGAATGTGGGCGAGGTGTACTACCAGATGTACCGGGGCGCCTTCGGCACCTGGTTCTCCTTCCAGAACACGCTCCAGCGGGCCGCGCCGCTGATGCTCACCGCCCTGTGCACCGCCATCCCCGCCCGCTTCGGCCTGATCGTGATCGGCGCCGAGGGGGCCCTGGTGCTGGGCGGGCTGGGGGCGGTGGTGGCGGCGCACGCCCTGGCCGGCGCCTCCCCCGCGCTGGTGGTCACCGGCATGGCGCTGATCGGCGCGCTGGTGGGCGCCCTCTGGATCGGTTTGGCGGGCAGCCTGCGGGCGCTGCGCGGGGTGAACGAGACCCTGAGCAGCCTGCTGCTCAACTACATCGCCATCGCGGTGTTCAACCACCTGGTGGAAGGGCCGCTGCGTGACCCCGCCAGCCTCAACAAGCCGTCCACTCACCCGATCGGCGACGCCAACGCCCTGGGCCTGCTGCCGGGGATGGACGTGCACTGGGGCCTCGTTTATGGCCTCGTCGCCTGCCTGCTGGCCTACCTGCTGATGCAGCGGACCAGCTTCGGCTTCGCCGCCCGCATGGTCGGCGGAAACGTCCGCGCGGCCCTGCTGTCGGGCCTGCGGGTGCGCTGGATGCTCGTCGCCGGCTGCCTCCTGGCGGGCGCCTGCGCCGGCCTGGCGGGCATGGCCGAGGTGGCGGCCGTGCACGGCACCGCCAACGCTTCGCTGATCGCCGGCTACGGCTACAGCGGCGTGCTGGTCGCCTTCGTCGCCCGCCACCACCCGCTGGCCATCGTGCCGGTGGCCCTGCTGGTCGGCGGGATCAACGCCAGCGGCGGCCTCCTGCAACGCACCGCCGGCCTCCCCGACGCCGCCGTGAACGTGCTGCAAGGGATCACCTTCGTGGTCATCCTGGCCAGTGACACCCTGGCGCTCCGGCTGCCCCGGCTGCGCCGGCGCGCGCGGCCGTCGGCCGTCACGCCGGCCACCACCGAGGACGCACCCACCGACGCCCCCGGGAAGGCCGCCTGATGCCCGCCACCGCCGGCCTCGGTCTGTGGGGCGTTCCGCTGGCGGTGCTGGGCGGAGCCCTGCGGGTCAGCACGCCCTTCATCTTCGTCAGTCTGGGCGAGTGTCTGACCGAGAAGAGCGGGCGCGTGAACCTCGGCCTCGAGGGCACGCTGGTCATGGGCGCCATGAGCGGCTACGGCGTCTCCTTCATCACCGGCTCCGCCTGGCTGGGCGTGCTGGCCGCCGGCCTGGTCGGTGCGGCCTTCGGAGCTCTGCACGGCTTTCTCTGCTCGCGCCCCCGGGTCAACGACATCGCCGTCGGCATCGCGCTGATGCTGCTGGGGATCGGCCTGGCCTTCTTCCTGGGCAAGCCGCTCATCAAGCCCATCGCCCCGCGCCTGCCCTCGCTGCATCTGGGCGGCTTTTCCAGCCTTCCCCAGGTGCGCGCGGCCCTGGAGGTGAACCTGCTGTGGCTGATCGGCGTCCTGCTGGCGGTGGGGCTGGTCTTCTTCCTGTCGCGCACGCGCTGGGGCCTGATCCTGCGCACGGTGGGCGAGAGCGCCGACGCCGCCCGGGCGATGGGCTACGACGTGAACCGGGTCCGCCTGCTGGCCACCCTGGCCGGCGGCTTCCTGGCCGGGGTGGGCGGCTCGTTCCTGTCGCTCTCTTACCCGGGCAGCTGGAACGAGGGGCTGTCGAGCGGGCAGGGGCTGATGGCGGTGGCGCTGGTGATCTTCGCGCGCTGGCATCCGCTGCGTTGCCTGGCCGCCTCGCTGCTGTTCGGCGCGGCCGGCGCCCTGGGCCCCGCCCTGCAATCGGTCGGCATCACCTCCGGCTATTACCTGTTCGGCGCCGCCCCCTACGTGCTCACGCTGGTCATCATGGTGGCGACCAGCTCGGCCCAGCGCAGCCTGGCCGGACAGCCCGCCGAGCTGGCGATGGGTCGCTGAATCGAGGGCAAGGAGCAGATCGATGAACGCCGCCCGAGCCGAACGATACGTGCCCGCCGATCCCTACCGCTGGCCCTGGAACGGGGACCTGCGCCCGGACAACACCGCCCTGGTGGTGATCGACATGCAGACCGACTTCTGCGGCCAGGGCGGCTACATCCACCTCCTGGGCTACGACATCTCGTTGACCCGCGCCTGCATCGAGCCGATCGAGCGCGTGCTGGCGGCCCTGCGCAAGCAAGGGTTCCACATCTTGCACACCCGCGAGGGGCACCGCCCCGACCTGTCCGATCTGCCGGCCAACAAGCGCTGGCGCTCGCGCAAGATGGAGGGCGGCATCGGCATCGGCGACCCCGGACCCCGCGGGCGGGTGCTGGTGCGGGGCGAGCCCGGCTGGGACATCATCCCCGAGCTGTACCCGGCGCCCGGCGAGCCGATCATCGACAAGCCCGGCAAGGGCTCGTTCTGCGCCACCGACCTCGACCTGGTCCTGCGCACGCGCGGCATAGCCAACCTGATCCTGACCGGCATCACCACCGACGTCTGCGTGCACACCACCATGCGCGAGGCGAACGACCGCGGCTACGAGTGCCTGCTGCTGTCCGACTGCTGCGGCGCCACCGACCGCGGCAACCACGACGCCGCCGTCAAGATGGTCAAGATGCAGAACGGCGTGTTCGGGGCGGTGTCCACCTCGGCGGCGCTGCTGGAGGCGCTGGGGTGAGCGCACCGGCCCCGCCCCCCGAGCTGGAGGTGGTCGACCTCCACAAACGGTTCGGCCGCTTCGTGGCCCTCGACGGCGTCTCCTTGCGGGTGGCCCCGGGGACGGTGCACGCGCTGCTGGGCGAGAACGGCGCCGGCAAGAGCACCCTGGTCAAATGCATCATGGGCTATCACCGGGCCGACGCCGGCGAGGTGCGGCTCGACGGCCGGGTGGTCACCCCCGCCAACCCGCGCGAGGCCCAGGCGCTGGGGCTGGGCATGGTCTACCAGCACTTCACCCTGGTCCCCAACATGACCGTGGCCGAGAACCTGGTGCTGGCGCGCGGCCGGCTGCCGCTGCTGATCGACTGGACCGCCGAGCGGCGCCGGCTGCAGGACTTCTTCGACCAGGTGCCCTTCCGCCTGCCGCTGGACGCCCCCGTGCGCACCCTGGCCGCCGGCGAGAAGCAGAAGCTGGAGATCTGCAAGCAGCTTTACCTGCACAGCCGTCTGGTGATCCTCGACGAGCCCACGTCGGTGTTGACCCCCGCCGAGGCCGAGGAGGTGCTCGGCCTGCTGGGGCAGATGGCGCGGGTCGAGCGCCGTTTGAGCATCGTCCTCATCACCCACAAGTTCCGCGAGGTGAGCGCCTTCGCCGACGAGGTGACGGTGCTGCGGCGCGGGCGGCTGGCCGGCCGGCGCCAGGTCGGCTCGCTGGGACAGCACGAGCTGCGCGACAGCCTGGCCGAGATGATGGTGGGCAGCCGCCCGCCCGCCGTCGAGGCGCCGGCGCCCACCCGGTCCCCCGGTCCGGTGCGCCTGCGCGTGCACGAGCTCTGCGCGGAGGACGACCTGGGCGCCCCCGCGCTCGAGAAGGTCACCTTCGAGGTCAAGGCCGGTGAGATCGTTGCCGTGGCCGCGGTGGCCGGCAACGGACAGGAGGAGCTGGTGGAAGTGCTGGCCGGTCAGCGCCGCCGCACCGGCGGCGAGCTGCAGGTCAAGGACCGCGCCTACCAGGGCCGCCGCGGCCAGATGCAGGCCCAGCGGGTGCGATGCCTGCCCGAGGAGCCGCTGCACAACGCCTGCGTGCCCTCCATGTCGGTGGCCGAGAACATGGCCTTTCACGACTTCGATCGCCCGCCCTGCGCGCGTCTGGGTTGGTGGCTGTCGCCGCGGGCGCTGCGCCAGCGCGCCCAGCGCCTGATCGAGACCTACGGCGTGCGCACCCGTTCGCCCGAGACGCGGCTGGCCGAGCTGTCGGGCGGCAACGTGCAGCGGGTGGTGCTGGCGCGCGAGCTGGACAGCGCCGTCGACGTGCTGGTGGCGGCGAACCCCTGCATGGGGCTGGACTTCGCCGCCGTGGCCGAGGTGCACACCCGCCTGCGCCAGGCCCGCGACAACGGGGCGGCGGTGCTGCTGGTCAGCGCGGACCTCGACGAGATCCTGGCGCTGGCCGACCGGATCCTCGTCATGAGCGAGGGGCGCGTGGTCCACCAGGTCTCCGCCGCCGCCGCCGATCTGCGGGAGCTGGGCACGTACATGGCAGGCCACGCCTGATGGCCTCCCGACCCGCGCCGGATCAGCACGTGTTCTCGCTGCCCGCGCTGCTGGCCGCGCAGGGACCTCCGCGCTGGCAGCCGCTGCGCGCGGGCATCGAGATCTGCCGGCTGTACGATCACGCGCCCCGGGGGCCAGCCGCGGCGATCCTGCGATATGCACCCGGCGCCTCGCTGGCCGCTCACCGCCACGAGGGGTTCGAGCACATCTTCGTGCTGGAGGGCGAGCAAGAGGACGAGCGCGGTCGCTACCCGGCCGGCAGTTGCGTGGTGAACCTACCTGGGTCTGTCCACGAAGTGAAGAGCCCGCGTGGCTGCGTGGTGCTGGTCCTCTGGGAGCGCCCCGTCAGTTTTCTCGGGTGATTCACGGTTGAAGTTACAGAAGCTTTCTGGTGTAGAAATCAGCCGGTTACCTGTTGCAGCTAAGTTGTCGCCGGATCCGATGAACCGCATTTCGGGCTGGCTCGCGCGCGACACGAGCCGTGGTCCGACGACCAGAAAGAGGAGAGACGTGATGAACGCACATGAAAAGAGATCGCAGCACGCCAGGACGCGGGCGCTTGCCGTGGCCCTGGTGACCGGTCTGATTCCGGCTCTCGCCTCCGCGCAGGAAGCCGCGCCCGCGCCGGCACCCATCGCCCCCGCTCTGGCCGCGGCCACGACCCAGGAGGGCTCTCCGCCCCCGGTGGTCACCCAGACCGAGCCGCCCGCCGGACCCGCGATCAAGGACGAGACCGCCAAGCCGCTGAGCACGGCGGTCTGGGGCCGCATCGGCAACGTCTTCCAGGGGCAGGACCCCACCAAGCTCGACGACATTGCCCAGGACGCCGAGGTGGACATCATCCTCAGCGGACAGATCCACAAGTACGTCGGCTGGCAGGCCGACTTCATCGGCACTTACAACACCGGTGACAAGAAGGGCACCGCCAACATCCTGGACCTGATCGGCAAGCTGGAACTGGCCAAGCCCTTCAATGTCTGGGTGGGCCGCATGCTGGTGCCGTCGGATCGCTCGAACTTCAGCGGTCCCTGGTTCATGGCTCCGTGGAACTACCCCGGGTTCTATCCCGGCCTGGGCGCGCCGGTTGGGCCGCGCCAGGGCGCCTTCGGCCGCAACGACGGAGCGACCGTCTGGGGTGAGTTCGGCGGCGGCGTCTTCAAGTATTACCTGGGCGCCTTCGATCTGACGAACAAGGGCGAAGCTCCGCTGTACACCGCCCGCTTCAACCTCAGCTTGCTGAACCCGGAGCCGGGCTACTACCACAGCAGCACCTATTACGGCACCGACATCCTGGCCATCGGGCTGGGCGCGCAGTTCAAGAAGAACGGCTCGGTGGCACCGGCTCCGGCGATGCCCATGCCCGGCGCGGTGATCCCGCCTCCGGACGACTACAACGGGGTCAATGTCGACGTGCTGTTCGAGAAGAAGCTCGGCGCCGGCGCCCTTGACCTGGAGGGGGCCTTCTACGTGTTCGGCGGCGACTACGAGCTGGTGGAGAACCACTTTTTCGCCCTGGCCAGCTACCTGATCCCGGGCAACCTCGGATTCGGCCAGATCCAGCCGCTGGTCCGCTTCCAGGGTGCCTCGCCCAAGGGCGGCGGGGACATGTGGCAGATCATCGACGCCCAGGTGGGCTACGTGATCAGCCAGTACGCCGCCCGCCTGGCCCTGGGCTACCAGTCCGCCCAGGCCGGGGCCCTCAAGAGCAACGCGGTCTTCGTCGGCCTGCAGCTGCAGAAGTAGCCGTCAGCGGTAGGCGCTGCGGATGGTGCCGGCCACCGTCCGCAGCGCTTCCGCCAGCGCCGAGCGCCGGCGGAACACCAAGCCTAGCGTGCGGCCGGGCGGCGGCGGCGCGAACCGCCGCACCTGCAGCAGCGTGCTCCCGCGCAGCTCCACCGGCACCGCCAGCCGGGGCAGCAAGGTGACGCCGGCGCCGCCGGCCACCATCTGCACCAGGGTGGGCAGGCTGGTGGCGGTCAGCCCCGACTCGCGGGCCCGTCCGGGCGTGCACACCTCCAGCGCCTGCTCACGCAGGCAGTGACCCTCGTCCAGGACCAGCACCTCGGCCCCTGCCAGCGCAGAGACGGGCAAGGGGCCGCGCCCGCGGGTCAGCGGGTGCCCCCGCGGGGCACACAGCACGAACGGGTCGTCGCCCAGCACCACCCGTTCCAGATCGGCCAGCGGCGCCTCCAGCGCCACCAGGGCCGCGTCCAGCCGACCCTCCTGCAGCGCCGCCACCAGCTCGGGCGTCCGTTCCTCGTGCCACAGCAGCCGCAGCTGGCGGTGTCGCCGCCGCAGCGCCGGCACGATCCGGGGCAGCAGATAGGGCGCGATGGTGGGGATGACCCCCAGGCGCAAGCTGCCGGCCAGCGGATCGCCGAGCCGCGCGCCGGCCGCCACCAGGTCGTCGGCGGCCAGCAAGACCGCGCCGGCGCGGGCCAGCAGCTCCTCGGCGGCCGGCGTGGGCAACACCCGCCGGCGATCGCGCTCGAACAGCTTCACTCCCAGCGCCCGTTCCGCCTGCGCCACCTGGGCGCTCAGCGAGGGCTGCGAGACGTGGCAGGCGGCGGCGGCCTTGCGGAAGCTGCGGGTGCTGGCCACCGCCACCAGGTATTGCAGCTGGCGGAGGGTGACCGAGTGGGGAGCGAAGGAGGCCGATGGCGACGTGATAGTTCAAAGCTATCACAAGGGTAGAAAACATGTCTTCGATCCGAAGACGGCGCCCCGGCACACTCTGTCTTCGGAAGGAGACAACACCATGTACCGCAGTCCCAGCGCCCTGTCCGAGGAGGCCCGCCAGCAGATCGCGGACACCCTCAACGCCCGCCTGGCCGACGGCCTCGACCTGCACAGCCAGATCAAGGTGGCCCACTGGAACATCAAAGGCCCGCAGTTTCCCTCGCTGCACCCGCTGTTCGAGACCTTCGCCACCGACCTGGCCGGGTTCAACGACGCCATCGCCGAGCGAGCGGTGACCCTGGGCGCCCGGGCCTATGGCACCAGCCGCCACGTCGCCCGCCAGTCGCGCCTGCCCGAATACCCGCAGGAGACCACGCGCGACCTGGACCACGTCCGCCTGCTGGCCGAACGTTTCGACACCTACCTGGCCGGGGTCCGCCAGTCACGCGAGGCCGGCGAGAAGCTTGGCGACACCGACACCGTCGACCTGCTCACCCAGGTCGTGACCGCCTTCGAGAAACACGCCTGGTTCCTGCGCGCCTCTCTCGAGTGACAATCATTCCGCCGCCGGCCGCGACTCCTCGGACGCCACCAGTTTCTTGCGCAGCTCCTCGAAGCGGCTCTGGTGTCCGGGGTCTCGCGACAGATCGGTCTGCTGGCGCGGGTCCTTGTCCAGATCGAACAACTCCCAGCGCCGATCGGTGATCTTGTGGACGATCTTGAAGTTGCCCTCGACCATCATGGTCTCGTGTTTGGGCCAGGCGGTGGCGGGCAGCAGCTCGGCGTAGATCGGCCGGGCGGGCAGGGGGTGTCCATCCAGCGCCGGCAGCAGGCTGCGGCCCTTGAAGGTGGCCGGAGGCTCCAGGCCCACCAGGTCGACCAGGGTGGCGCCGACGTCCATCAGCGCCACCGGCTCGTCGATCACAGCCGGCTTCTTGCCGGGGACCGAGAGGATCAGCGGCACCCGCAGCTGCTCTTCGGTCAGGTCCTGCCCGTGGAACAGGAGCTTGTGCTCGCCCCAGGCCTCACCGTGGTCGGCCACCACCAGCACGGCGGTGTTCTTGCGCAGCTGGAGCTCGTCGAGCGCGGCGACGATCTTGCCGAACCACTTGTCGACGAAGGCGATCTCGTAGTCGTATTTCTCTTCCAGCCCGGGCACCCCGCGCAGCTGGGTCGGGTACTCGGGGTGGTTCATGTAGCTCGAGTGCGGCTCGAACAGGTGGGTCCACAGCACGAACCGCTCCTTGGCGGCGGCGGCCTGCTTCAGGCGGGCGATCACCCGCGGCACGATGCGGGGCGAGGCGATGTCCTTGTTGGACTCGGCGATTGTCCCGGCCCCGTCGTCGTTCCACTCGGCAAAGCCCTGGTTCAACCCCCGGTCGGGCGTGAAATAAAAGTGCGAGAACACGCCGATCGGGTGCAGGCCGGCGCCGGCCAGCTGCTCGAAGAACGTCTCGTTGGTCGGCGCGATCGGCGAGTAGTTCAGCGAGCGCTGCACCCAGGCCACCTCGGAGGGCAACCGGCCCGTCAGCAGCGAGGGGAAGGAACGGGGGGTGTTGGGCGCCTGCGACCAGACCCGCCGGAAATAGGCGCCCTGCTGGGCGAGGGCGTCCAGGTTCGGAGTCAGCGAGCGGTTCTGCCGCTTGCGGTAGCCCGCCACCCCCAGGCGGTCGGCTCGCAAGGCATCGATGCTGACGATCAGGATGTTGCCGCCGAAGGCCTGGCCCGACCGCTTCTTGATCGGCTGCTTCTCCGGGGCCGGGGTCGCACCGCCGGCATCGCCGATCCCGGCCTGGGCGTCGCCGCCCTCGCAGTTCTGGTCGATCCCGTCCCCGGGGAGGTCGCGCGCGCCCGGGAACACGTCTTTCCGCCGATCGTCGCAGTCCCCCCCGCCGAACCGCGCCGAGAACCCGTCGCCGTCACGGTCGGTCAGGCGGCGGGCGATCGCCAGGTGAAAACGCATGCCCAGGCTTGCATCCTGGACCGCCGCGAACGCCGTCGAGCCCTCCGGCACCCGTGCGGCCAGCACGAGCAGCACCAGCACCGCCGCCACCACCGCCGCCCGGATACCCAGCCGCACGCCGCCGGCGAGCGCGCGACGCCGGTACCAGAACAGGTGGTGCGCCACGCCCAGCGCCAGGGCGATGGCCGCGACCTCCAGCGGGCCCAGATCCAGCACCCGCCAGTCCGCCTGGCTCAGCGCCAGCACGCCGCCGAGGACGCCCAGGGTCCCCAGGCCCAGCAGCACCATCCCGAAGCGGCCGGTCCATCCGGGCCGCGGCAGCAGACCGACCAGCTTCAGGGCGGGCCGCCGCACCGCCAGGGCGATCACCGCCGCCGGGATGACCGCCAGCAGGGTGACGCCGAAGGTGGCGATGGTGGCCAGCGCATGGCTGTGCATCCGCGCCACGAACGCCACGTGCGCCGCCGCGACCAGCAGCCCCATGAAGGCGGCCCCCACCGCGCCCACCACCAGCCCCGCCGCCAGCCGTCTATCCAGCTGGGACTGCGCTCCCTGCGTCTGCGCCGCCTCCGCCACCTCCGGACGCTCGCGGGACCCGCCGGCATCGCGGACCGCGGCGGAAACCACCGCCACGCTCCATCCCAGCAGCCCGGCCAGCACCAGCCCCAGCGCTCCGTACAGACCCAGCACCAGCACCGAGGCGTCGGCCACCGGCACATCTTTCGCTCGCGCCAGCACCAGCAGAAGATCGATCACCCCGGCGCCCAGCATCCCCGCCAGGGTCGAGGCCGCAACCGGAACGTTGAGCCAGTGCGCGAGCATCCTAGGCGCTTAACATGCCAGACCGGGAGCAAGAAAGGTGCTCGCCGTTGTCGGTTCGCGCTCTTGACGGCGCCCGAACCGCGCGATATCTCCCGGCTCCTTGCCGCGTTCGTATTGCCCCGCTCCGTCGCTTCGCTTGCTGGCCCTGACGATCGCCGTTCTGGCATCGGGTGGATGCTGGGAAGCGGTGTTGCTGGGCGCCGAGTCTGCCCGACCTGCCGACGGCGACACACCCCGGACCACCTACGACTTCATCGCCAACCGCGCCCACGGCCTGGAGTACCAGGGCGGCCGTCTGGTCATCGACGCGGGTGGCGTCGGTTTTTACAAGCACATCGACGGCGGCTGGAAGACGTCGTGGATCACCGGCGCGGTGGACGAGGGCCGCCCGGCCGCGCTGGTGGCGGGGCTGTCCGCCTTGCTCTTCGTCCCGGTGGACAGCGAGCCCGGCGCGCCCGCCGGCGAGCGCCTGCTGACGCTGACCTTGCGCGGGCGGGTGCCGAAGCAACGGCTGTCGGTGTTCGTCAACGAGAAGGCCGCCGGAACCGTCGAGGTGAGCACCAGCTGGGCGGACTACCCGCTGCCCGTGCCCGCCGCTCTCCTGCAGTCCGGCGAAAACCGCATCCGCCTCACCTTCCGTGCCGCGGGCGCGGCCGGTGGCGGCAAGCGCAGCGCCGCTTCGCTCGCCCGGGTGGTGCTCGGCCCCGCCGGCGAGACCGGTCCGCTGCCCGAGACCAGCGCGCTGACCCCCGGCGATCACACCCTGGCCGGCTCCGCCCGCCGCGGCTTCGCGCTGTCCGGCCCCGGGCGCCTCTCCTTCTTCGTCCAGGTCCCCGAGGGCGGCAAGCTGGCGGTGGCCTACGGCTCGCCGGGCGACGGCGCGGCCATCGCGGTCCGGGTCGTGCGCGACGGCGCCCCTGCGCGCACCGTGTTCGACGGCCCCGTCCCCGCCGGGCGCTTCACCGAGGCGATCTGGGATCTCGCCGCCGAGGGTGGCCAGGCCGTGCGGGTCGATCTGATCGGCAAGACCGGCGCCACCGTCTGGGCGCAGCCGCGGCTGGTGGTGGCCGAGCCGGCGCCGGCGCCGCTGCCCGAGCACCACTTTCGCACCGTCTTCCTCTACATGGTGGACACCCTGCGCGCCGACAAGGTGCGGGTCTACAACCCGAAGACGCGGGTGCAGACCCCCCACTTCGACGCCTTCGCCGCCGACGCCACCCGCTTTGCCTGGAACCAGGTGCCGGGGACCTGGTCGCTCCCCTCGCACGCGTCGATCCTCACCGGCGTCTATCCCAGCGTGCACAAGGCCATCGCGCACGAGGCCCGCCTGGATCCCAAGGTCCCCTTCCTGGCAGAGCTGCTGAAGAAGGCCGGCTACCGCACGGCCCTGTTCTCGTCCAACGGCTACGTGTCCAGCAAGTGGGGCTTCGACCGCGGCTGGGACGAGATCCGCAACTTCATCCGCGAGAACCTGCCCAACGGCGCGGACTACATCTGGAAGACCGCCACCAAGTGGATGGACGCGCCGGCCAACCAGCACAAGCCGCAGTTCCTTTATCTGGCCACGGTCGAGCCGCACGTCATCTACAACCCGAAGAAGGAGTTCCTGGCGCGCTACTGGACCCGGCCGTACAAAGGCCCCATCCGCCCGAACATCAGCGGCGTGCAGCTGGGCCAGATCAAGTCCGGCAAGCTGAAGATCGACGACACCGACAAGGCCTACCTCGAGGCGCTGCACGAGGGCGAGATCACCCAGGCCGACAGCCTGTTCGGCGCGTTCATCGCCGACCTCAAGACGCGCGGCCTGTACGACACCGCGGCCATCGTCGTGGTGTCCGACCACGGCGACGAGTTCTGGGACCACGGCGACGTGGGACACGCCCAGGGCGTGTACCAGGAACTGGTGCACGTGCCGCTCATCATCCGCGCCCCCGGCCTGCTGCCCGCCGGCAAGGTGATCCACGCCGACGTCGAGGCCATGGACCTCTTTCCCACCCTGCTGGAAATGGCCGGCGTGGCGGTCCCGCGCGGCACCCAGGGCAGCTCGCTGCTGCCGGTGGTGCAGGACGAGACCGGCAACAGCCCGCGCGCGGCATTCAGCCAGAACCTCAACGTCACCCGTGGTCTCAAGGTGGCCCGCTACCGTTTCATCCATGGCGGTCTCGATCGGGTCGAGCTCTACGACGAGATCGAGGATCCCCGCGAGCAGAAGAACCTGGCCAGCAGCCGGCCGGTTGCTCTGCGCGCGCTGCGAAACGTTTTCGGCCTGCTGTACGCCTTCGAGGACCGCTGGCGCAAGCGCAGCTGGGGCAGCGCCGCCAACCTGGAGGAGGCGTTCTACGGCGAGATCCAGGGCCGCTGAGGGGTGATAGGTTCCCGATGCCCGAAGGAGGGTCGACATGCGAAAGTCCCGCTACGTTCCTTTGATTGCGCTTGACCCGCTGGTCTTCGCCCTGGTCATGGCCCTCGGCCTCGTCTCCAACTCATCGTCGGCCCAGTCGGTCGACGTCGGCGGCAAGAAGCCGATCCGGATCGTGACCCTGGATCCGGGCCACTTTCACGCCGCGCTCCCCCACCGCGAGAGCTACCCGGAGGTCGACCCGCGCGTGCACGTGTACGCGCCGCTGGGCAACGACCTGATCGAGCATTTGAAGCGCATGGCCCGCTTCAACCTGCGGCCCGACAACCCCACCGCCTGGCGCCTGGAGGTGCACACCGGCCCCGACTTCCTCGAACGCTTCCGCAAGGAGCGGGCGGGCAACGTGGTGGTCATCTCCGGCCGCAACAAGGGCAAGATCGACTACGTCCAGGCGGCGGTGGGGGCGGGCTTTCACGCGCTGGTGGACAAGCCCTGGATCCTGCGCTCGGAGGAGCTGCCCCGGCTGGAGGCGGTGCTGAACGAGGCCCAGAAGAAGGGCCGCATCGCCTTCGACATGATGACCGAGCGCTTCGAGATCACCACCCAGCTGCAGAAAGAGCTGGTCAACGATCCCGAGATCTTCGGCACCGTCGAGCCCGGCAGCCCCGACCACCCCAGCGTCTACATGGAGAGCGTGCACCACCTGATGAAGATGGTGGCGGGCGCGCCCAACCTGCGCCCGGCCTGGTTCTTCGATCGCGAGCAGCAGGGCGAGGGGGTCAACGACATCGGCACCCACCTGGTGGACCTGGTGCCCTGGACCTTGTGGCCGGGGCAGGGGATCGATCCGAAGAAGGAGGTCCAGATCCTGGCCGCCCAGCGCTGGCCCACCCTGATCTCGCGCCAGAAGTTCCAGCAGGTGACCGGGGAGAAGGACTTTCCCGCCGAGCTGAAGAAAGACGTCAAGGGCGACAACCTCGAATATTTCTGCAACACGCTGGTCAGCTACAGCGTGCGCGGCGTCCACACCAAGCTGAACATCATCTGGGACTGGGAAGCCCCGGCCGGCACCGACACCCACTTCGCCTTTTACCGCGGCAGCAAGTCGCGCATCGAGGTCCGCCAGGGCAAGGCCGAGAACCACCATCCCGAGACCTACGTGGTCCCGAACGACGCCAAGGACCGTGCCGTGTTGCTGACCGCGGTGGAAAAGCGCCTGTCCGCCTTGCAGAGCAAGTACCCCGGCGTCTCCACCGAGCAGCGGGGCAACGACATCCTGATCCGCATCCCCGACAGCCTGCGCACCACCCACGAGCAGCACTTCGCCCAGGTGGCCCGCGCCTTCTTCGGCTACGTCCAGAACCCCAGGTCCCTGCCGGCCTGGGAAAAGCAGCACATGCTGGCCAAGTACTACATCACCACCAAGGCCGCCGACCTCAGCCGCGAAGCCCCGGTCAAGGTCGCCGAGCGCATCGCCCCGAAGTAGGCGGGGAAGAGGGCGCGGGCAGACCCGCGCCCCCTCCCCCGAGCCCTCTCCCCGGAGAGGACAGGGCCAGGAGAAATCACGGGGAAAGTGTCGTGTGTCTTCGCCAGGCAGAGCCTGGCTCCGAACGCCGAAAGTGACGATCAGCGGATGGCCAGGCAGATCTCACTTTCGGCGTTCGTAGGCGGGCTTTGCCCGCCGGAGAGACTCGCCACTTTCGCGGGGATGTGTGCCCCGGTAGGGGAGAGGGTTCGGGGGAGGGGGCGCAGTCTGCTGCGCCCTCTTCCCCGCGCGGAAGCGGGTCTGCCCGCGCCCTCTTCCCCGAGCGGCGTAGCCGCTAATCGTAATAGCCGTCGAGGAACCAGGCGCCGGAGCGGCGTTCCTGGTGCAAGCGGTAGACGGCGCCGTCGGAGGCGTGGACGTCCCAGTAGTCGCGCGAGAAGGATTCTTCGGTCCACCACTCGCCGCTCGAACGGTAGGGACCGGCGGCCACCAGCACGCGGGCGATCACCCGATCGCCCCGCAGCGCCGAGGGGCCGTCGCGGTCCATCAGCACCTCCAGCGGACGCGGCGGTCGGAAGCGGCGGAAGCCCAGCCGCGGCTCGCCGGAGGCGGCGCCGCTGTCGTCGGCGGCGTTGCCCGGCTGGTAGCGCTGCTGGCCCACCGCCTCCTCGCGGAAGGTGTCCACCAGCGCGGGCGCGCCGACGTTCTCGGGACCCACCAGCGCCCCCAGCCTGGCCACAGTGGCGGCCAGCTTCTCGGGCGCCGGCCCGGCCGGCCGCCACAGGTCCAGCTGGCTAGGGCGCACCCGCGCCGGCAGCACCAGCGCGGTCACCCCCACCACCGCCGCGGCGGGCGGCCGTCGGGCCAGGTCCAGCCGCACCAGCTGCAGCAAGGTGGCCGACTCGCGGCTGGGCGCGGCCAGCTGGATCTCGCGCACGTCGTAGCCCCGCGGGTCCAGCTTCAGCCGCAACCCCAGCCCGGCGCAGGCCATCCCCCGGCAGGTCAGCCGGGCCAGCGCCCGGTCGAGCAGCCCGCGCAGCACGAAGGCCAGCGGCTCGATCTCGTACACCGGGTAGTCCAGCTCGGTCCCTTCCTCCAGTGCGTCGGGCGGCAAGCGCGGCGCGAACGGCTCCTCGGCGCGCCCGCTGGCCAGCGCGTGCAGCCAGGTGCCGGCGCGCCCC
Source organism: Myxococcota bacterium (assembly GCA_046734815.1). Classification (GTDB taxonomy): domain Bacteria; phylum Myxococcota_A; class Polyangia; order Fen-1088; family Fen-1088; genus CAVYGB01. The sequence continues at coordinate 23,447 of JBKPRZ010000341.1, forward strand.
AGCCGCACCGTCACCTCGTCGGCCGGCAGCGCCGCCACCGCTCCCAGGGTGCGGATCCCCCAGCGGGGCAACCGCTCGCCCAGCTCGCGCGCCTCCACCGCCAGCTCGCCGGGCACCCC
>JBKPRZ010000342.1:0-6978 GCA_046734815.1 Myxococcota bacterium
GCCCGGCGTCGAGCACCAGGGCGCCGGCTGGCACTGCCGCGAGATCGATCTCCCCCTCGACCGCGCTGGCCACCAGCACGGCCACCTGCACCGAGGGCGCCGCCTCGGCCCACGACCGCAGCTGGGCGCGCGGTAACTCGCCCTGCAGCGCCGCCAGCGGACCCGGGCTGCGCCCGACCAGCACCAGCGGGTGCCCGCGCGCGGCCAGGATGCGGCACAGACCGCTGCCCACGTCGCCCGCCGCGCCCACCACCGTCACCTCGGCGCCGGGGGCGTGCACCTCGACCTGCGCCGCGATCACCGCCGCGGTCAAGGTGTTGCCGGTGGTGAAGGCCACGTCCGTCTCCGTCGCCTCGGGCGAAGCGCGATCCATCTCGCCCAGGATGCTGGAGAACCCGCCCAGCGCGGCGATGCGGGCCCCCACCCGCGCCGCCTCCCGGCAGGCCGCCCGCACCCGTGTGATGCCCGATCGCGGAGACATCTGCCGATCGACCAGCAGGAACATGTCGATGTAACACCCGCTGACCACCCGCCCGGTGAGCGAGCGGAACGACCACTCGCTGATCGGCATGGGGTCGAGGGCGCGCACGCTGCGCTCGACCTCCTCGCGGTCCAGCGGGCGGTGGCCAGGTCCGCGCGCCGCCGCCAGCACCTCGCGGTAGCGGTCGACGGAGGAGAGGTGTCCGATGAACGCGACCCTGGCCACCACCGTCACCCGAGCAGGCGCGCCAGCCAGCGGGTCACGATGCCGGGCGCGACCCCCACCTCACGAAGCGCCCCTCCATAACAGGAGATGAAGCCGGCGCGCATCCGCACCACGTCCAGCTGCACCCGTTCGAGGTCGGGCTTGGCGCAGCCGCCACCAACCTTGGCGCAGACGCCGCACACGGGCGCGCAGTCCTGGGGACGGATCCACGCGGCCAGCACCGTGGTCACCGACTGATGCGCTCTTTCGATTCGCCGGAAGGTGCCCTCGGCGTCCGCCGCCCAGGCCTGGCGCAGGAGCGCAATGCCGTTCTGGAGGTGTCGCTTCTCGTCCTCGGCGATGGCCCGGAACGCCCGGCCGACGGCATCGTCCAGGTGCGGCGCCGCCGCGCCGTACAGCGTGAGCGCGAAGCTCTCGAGCACCAGGTCCTGGACCACGTGACAGCCCAGCAGGTCGCCGGCCGCCGCCTCTGCGGCGAACGCGGCGGTGATGCGTGACCAGTATGGATCGTCGCGGCCGTCTTCGGTCCCGTACCCGAGATCGAGCGCGATCTGGCGCAGCAGCTCCAGGTGGCCGCGCTCGCGCCAGGCGTCCTCCAGCAGCGCCAGCTGCTGGTCGGTCCCGCGGGCCAGCGGGATCATGCGGGCATAGTGCTCGATCCCGACCGCCTCGCCCGTGATCGCCAGCGACAGGACGATGCGGTGGACCCTCGGGTGCTCGGCCGCCGACACGCTGTTCATGAGTCCCCTCCGGTGGCTGCTGGTTGGGTCGTCCTCTCGTACACCTGGAACGAGCTGTAGACGAACGATCGATCTTGCTGGTGCAGGGTCGTGGCCAGGTCCGGCCGGGCGCGCAGCACCGGTTCCAAGGTGGCCGGTGGCTTGCGCGGCACGATCAGGTTGCGGATGGTGAGCCGGCCGCCCGGGCGCAAGGCGGTCGAGACCCGCCCGAGCACCTCGCCGGTCTCGCCTTCACTCATCAGCTCGAACACGTTGGACAGGCAGATGGCGTCGAACGCCGCCGGGCCGGTGTCATCGAAGAACGTGCGCACGTCGCCCACGCGGGCCCGCAGCAGCCCGATCCGCCGCTGGATGATGGGGAAGGCCTCGGGCCGCAGGTATTCGGGCAGCGATTCCTCGCCGCGGTAGCGGCCGAGGACGTAGCGAGCCAGAAACGGGTTGTCGTGGGTGGGCAGCTCGGTCAGCGCCCGCGCCGTGCGCTCGGCGAACGCGCGGGCGAACGATCCGCCCGCCGCGAACGTGAAGTAGTCGGCCGACAGCCCCCGCCGCGCCAGCATCCGCTTGTTGAAGAAGATCTTGAACAGCAGCCGCCAGGGCCAGGTGTCCCACTCCCCGGCGTAGAAGCGCCGCCGCGCCTCCCGGTCGCGCGGCTGGAACAGCCCGGCGATGCGCCGCCGGCCCTGGATGAGACGCAAAAAGAAGCCGAAGGCGCGCACGAAGCGCTCGTATCGACCGCCCCCCAGCAGCCCGTGGCGCAGCAGCCAGGGACAGTCGCGCCAGTACGCGCGCGCCTGCGGCGACAGCGCCGGCTCGATCTCGCGCAACAGCTGCTGCCGCCGCGTCGACGGCCGCACCCCGAACAGCTCGAGCAGCGCCGGGTAATCGAGGGTACGGAACGCGGCTGCCTTGAGCTCGACCACCCAGACCTGGGTGGGGTTGTAGTCGAAGGCCAGGACCTCGCCGGGGTCGTCGAGCAGGAAGGTGAGCGCGTTGCACCCGCCCGAGGCGACGGTGGCCACCCGCTGCCCGGGCCCGATCTTCAACGCCGCCCGGTCGAGCGCCGGGTCCTCCCAGCTCAACGTGAAGACCAGACGTTCGAGGCGCACGTCGGGTTGTGCCGGCATCGCGCCCAGCGTAAGGGCGCGACCTCCGGCGCGCAATAGGCTCGCACCTTGACTCGCGGCCGGGGGTCCCGGAGCATCTGGCCACTTTGAAAGCCCCCGCCAGACCCGACAGTCACGATCGGATCCGCGTCCAGGGCGCGCGGGTGAACAACCTCAAGGACGTCAGCGTGGAGATCCCCAAGCGGCGGCTCACGGTGTTCACCGGCGTGTCGGGATCGGGCAAGTCCTCGCTGGTGTTCGGCACCATCGCGGCCGAGTCGCAGCGGCTGATCAACGAGACCTACAGCGCGTTCGTGCAGGGCTTCATGCCCACCCTGGCACGGCCGGAGGTCGACGTCCTGGAGGGGTTGACCACCGCCATCATCGTCGATCAGGAGCGGATGGGCGCCAACGCCCGCTCCACCGTGGGCACGGTGACCGACGCCAACGCGATGTTGCGGGTGCTGTTCAGCCGCCTGGGCAAGCCGCACATCGGTTCGTCCCAGGCCTTCTCCTTCAACGTTCCCACCCGCAAGGCCAGCGGCGCGATGAGCGTCGACAAGGGCAAGGGTGAACGGATCGTGGTGCGCGATCAGGTGTACCTCGGGGGCATGTGCCCGCGGTGCGAGGGCATGGGATCGGTCAACGACATCGACCTCGACCAGCTGTACGACGACAGCAAGTCGCTCAACGGCGGTGCGATCACGGTCCCGGGCTACACCGCCGATGGCTGGTACGTGCGGATGTTCGCGGCCTCGGGGCTGGACCCGGACAAGCCGATCCGCAAATACACCAAGAAGGAACGCGAGACATTCCTTTACCAGGAGCCGACCAAGGTGAAGGTCGCGGGGGCGAACCTCACCCACGAGGGGCTGGTCCCGCGCATCCAGAAGTCGTTCCTGTCCAAGGACGTCGATGCGCTGCAACCCCACATCCGGGCGTTCGTCGAGCGGGCGGTCACCTTCACCACCTGTCCCGAGTGCAAGGGGACCCGGCTCAACGAGGGCGCCCGGTCCTCCAAGATCAAGGGGGTCAACATCGCCGACGTCTGCGCGATGCAGATCAACGACCTGGCGCAGTGGGTGCGCGCTCTGGAGCAGCCTTCGGTGGCGCCGCTGCTGGCGTCGTTGCGGCAGACCCTCGATTCGTTCGTGGAGATCGGACTGGGTTACCTCAGCCTCGACCGGCCGTCGGGTACCCTGTCGGGCGGCGAGGCCCAGCGAACGAAGATGATCCGTCACCTGGGGTCGTCGCTGACCGATGTGACCTACGTCTTCGACGAGCCGACCATCGGTCTACACCCGCACGACATCCAGCGGATGAACGACCTGCTGCTGCGGCTGCGGGACAAGGGCAACACCGTCCTGGTGGTCGAGCACAAGCCCGAGGTCGTCGCCATCGCCGACCACGTGGTCGATCTGGGCCCCGGGGCCGGCACCGCCGGCGGCGAGGTGGTCTTCGCGGGCACGGTCGATGGGTTGCGGGCCAGCGGCACGCTCACCGGACGGCACCTGAACGACCGGGCCGCCTGCAAGCCGTCGGTGCGCAAGCCCACCGGCGTGCTGGAGGTGCGCGGCGCCAGCACCCACAACCTGAAGGACGTCGACGTCGACATTCCCCTGGGCGTGCTGGTGGTGGTCACCGGCGTGGCCGGTTCGGGCAAGAGCTCGCTGATCCACGGCTCGGTCAGTGGCCGGGAGGGGGTGGTGTCGGTGGACCAGACCGCGATCCGCGGCTCGCGGCGGAGCAACCCGGCGACCTACACCGACCTGCTCGAGCCGATCCGCAAGGCGTTTGCCAAGGCGAACAGCGTGAAGCCCGCCCTGTTCAGCGCCAACTCGGAAGGCGCCTGTCCGACCTGCAACGGCGCCGGGGTGATCTACACCGACCTGGCGATCATGGCCGAGGTCTCCACGCCGTGCGAGGACTGCCAGGGCAAGCGGTTCCAGGCGTCGGTGCTGAACTACCGGCTGGGCGGGCTCAACATCGCCGAGGTCCTGGACCTGTCGGTGGGCGATGCGGTCCGCTTCTTCGGCGCTGGCGGCAAGGGGCACACCCCGGCCGCGCATGCGATCCTGCAGCACATGGCCGACGTGGGTCTGGGCTACCTGCGCCTGGGCCAGCCGCTCACGACCCTGTCGGGCGGCGAGCGGCAGCGTCTCAAGCTGGCCACCCACATGGCCGCCGACGGCGGCATCTACGTGCTCGACGAGCCCACCACCGGCTTGCACCTGGCCGACCTCGAGCAGCTCCTGGCGCTGCTGGACCGGCTGGTCGACTCGGGCAAGTCGGTCATCGTGATCGAGCACCACCAGGCCGTGATGGCCCACGCCGACTGGATCATCGACCTGGGCCCCGGCGCTGGCCACGACGGCGGCCGCATCGTCTTCGAAGGCACCCCCGCCGCCCTGGTGGCCGCGAAGTCGACCTTGACCGGCCAGCACCTCGCCGCCTTCGTGGGCAGCCGCCCGAAGTCCGCCGCCTCGTAGTCGTCGGCGCTCAGGCGGCCCTGGCGCTATTCTTGAGCAGACCGAGGCGCAGGAGGCTCTCGGCGGTGGCGACGAGCGCCTCTTCGCTCGACCGCGGCGTCCATCCGAGCAGCCGGCGGGCCTTGTCGCTGGTGGCGTTCTTGGGCCTGCCGAGCTCGGGCAGGATCTGCTTGACCGCGGGGTCGCGCAGGGAGGCCAGGCGCACCATGAAGTCGGGGAGCTGGATCCTGGGCACCCGGCGCGCCGCCGCTCCCAGGCGGGCGCGCAAGATGCGGGCGATGCCGATCAGGGTGAGAAAGTCGCCCGCCACGGCCAGGAAACGTTCACCCCTGGCGGCCGGGTGGGTCATCGCGCGCAGGTGCAGATCGGCGACGTCCCGCACGTCCACCACCCCGAAACACATCTTGGGACAGCCGGGGACGGCGCCGTCCATCAGCCGCTGCACCACCAGGATCGAGGACGAGTAGTCCGGGCCCAGGACCGGGCCGAACACACCGGCGGGGTTGACGGTCGTCAGCTCCAGCGCGCCGCCTTCCCGGGCGACGAAGTCCCAGGCGGCCCGCTCGGCCAGCGTCTTCGACTTCACGTAGGGGGACACGTCTGCCCCCGCGGGATCGGTCCAGCTGGCCTCGTCGAACGGAGCGTCCTGTACCGGGTGGCCGTAGCCGACCGCCGCGAACGAGGAGGTCAGCACCACGCGCTTGACGCCGGCGTCGCGGGCCGCGCGCAGCACGCGCAGGGCTCCCTGGCGGGCGGGGATGACGAGGTCGTCCTCGTTGTCCGGGATCGTCTCGGGAAAGGGCGAGGCGAGGTGCAGCACGTAGTCGCAGCCGCGCACCGCTTCGGCCCAGCCGGCATCCTGGTTCAGGTCGGCGGCGAAGAAGGTGAGCGCGTCGGGGGCCGGGCTCGCGCCTCCCTGCTTCAGCAGCGCCCGCACCGCCGGCGCCCTTTCCAGCGTCCGGACGGTGGTGCGGACCCGGTGTCCGGCCGCCAGCGACTGGATGATGGTGTGACTGCCGATGAAACCCGACCCGCCGGTGACCAGGACCGTGCTCATGGGTCGGGATTCTGCCCGGTGGCCGGCCGGCTGTCTCTGCCGCTCAGGACGGGAGGGGCTCGGTCGGCAGGTCCAGGGTGACGGTCGTTCCGCGGCCGGGGGTGGATTGAACGCTCACCGTTCCACCGGCTGCCTTGACGTTCACGAGTACCGCGTCCATCCCGACGCCTCGCCCCGAGACCTCCGAGGTGCTGGTGGCGGTAGAGAACCCGGGCCGGAATATCAACGCGATGGCCTGCTGGTCCGACAGGGCCGCCGCTTCCGCGTCGGACATCAGCTTGCGCGCGACCGCCTCGGCGCGCAGCCGCGCGGGATCGATGCCGCCGCCGTCGTCCTCGACCTGCAGGCGCAGCCCCGTTCGATCCAGCCGCGCCCGGATCGCCAGCCGCCCCACCGCCGCCTTGCCGCGCTGCCGGCGCACCTCCGCCGCTTCGATGCCGTGGTCCACGGAGTTTCGCAGCAGGTGCATCAGCGCGGTCTCCAGCACTTCGGTCAGCGCGCGATCCACCCGCAGCTCGCCGCCTTCGGTCTCGACCGCCACCGATTTGCCCAGCCCAGCAGCCAGCGCGTTCGCGGTGGGCGGCAGGCGATCGAGCAGCCGGTGCAGCGGCACCAGGCGCACCTCGGCCACCATGCGCAGCACCGCCTCGGCGCGCTGGTGCCAGAACAGCGCCACCGGCGTGCTCCGGCCCAGCTCGCCCAGACCGTCGCGGAGGGCGGCGATCTCGCTGCTCAGCGCCGCCAGGGTGGCCACCTCGACCTTCACCGTGCTGGCGCGTTCGCCGGGCGGGGGCTCGGCGGCGCTCGCGGCGGAGGCGGGGGACGCCGGTTCGGGCGCCCGCCGGCCCGAGGCGCGGTAGGCGCGCACCCGGCGCGCGAACGC
>JBKPRZ010000343.1:0-9053 GCA_046734815.1 Myxococcota bacterium
CGCCGGCGGCGGCGACCTCGGCGAAGGCGTGCAGCGCCCCGGGCAGATCGCCGCGCCGTTCGTGAAGCAGGGCCAGGTTCCAGCGGGCGGCCATCAGCTCCGGCCGCGCGCGCACCACCGCCAGCAGGCGCTGCTCGGCCCGGTCCAGGCGGCCCCGGTGCATGTCCAGCACCGCGCGCTCGTTGTCCAGCTCGGGCGCGGGCGGCATCCGCTGAGCCAGCATCTCGGCCTGATCCCACTGGCCGGCCGCCATCAACAGCACCACCAGCCCGTGTCGGTCATCGCGTTTCTCCAGGTGGGCGAGGGCCTCGGTGGGCGGAAGCGGTGCCGCCTCGTTCCCACGCATCGGGGCCGCGAGCGGCTGGTGGTGGTCGGCGGCCGGGTAGGCGAACCGTTCGGCGACCGTGCGGCCCTCCGGGGCCAGCCCGGCGAACGCGGCCGCGACCACCGGGTCCTCCTCCGGCGCCGGAACGGCCCCGCGCACCAGCCACAGACCGACGAACCCTGCCGCCGCCACCAGCGGCAGGGAGGCGTAGGCCGCGCGGGTCGCGCGCCCGATGGCGAGCCCGGAGCCTGCCACCGGCTCGACCTCCATGGTGGCGCGCGAGGCGCCACCGGTCCGGGGATCGATCCGGTTGGGCGGCAGCGCCACCGCGCTGGCCAGCTCGCCCAGCGCCTCGGCGGCCAGCGCCCGCAGGGCGAGGATCGATTCCAGCTCCAGCTGACAGCCGGGGCAGCCGGCCAGGTGCCACCGGAAGGACCCGGCGGTCTCCTGGCCCAGCTCGCCGTCGGCGAACTCGTGCACGCGCCGGCAGAGGTCAGTCATGGGTCACCCCGTCCTTGTCGAACACGGTGGTCAGGAACTCGCGGATCTTGTGCCGCGTGCGAAACAGCCGGCTGCCCACCGTCGCCGCGGCCACGCCCAGGTCGGCGGCGATCTCGGTGTACGTCTTGCCGGCCACCTCGTGCCGCAAGAAGATCTCGCGCGACAGCGGGTCCAGGCTGGCCACCGCCCGCTGCAACATCTCGTCCGAGACGCGCATCCAGCGCGGGGCCGGACCGGGAGCGGCGTGGGGGACGTTTTCGCTGTCCAGGGGCACCGGATCGGCCCGCCGCCGTCGGCAGCGATCGATGAACAGGTTGTGCATCACCCGCGCGAGCCATACCCCCATGGACCCGTACGAGAAGCGATCGTGATGTCGGAGCCCCCGCTCCAGCGTGTCCTGGACCAGGTCCTTGGCGTCGGCACTGTTGCGGGTCAGTCGGCGCGCCTCGACCAGCAGCGACCTGAGCAAGCTGGGCGCGGCGAGGTCCTTGAAACGTTGTGGGTCCATCCCCTTCCCCCGGGTGACGGGCGGCACGGTCCGCCCGCCGATCAGAACGGCCACGGGCGGGAAAAATTCCGACCGCGGGTGAGGGCCGGACGGTAACGGTTCCGCTACAGCTTCACACCGACGGCCATGCCCTCGCCGGTGGGCAGGACGGTGGCGCGGAACTCGCCGCTCGCCGCCAGCCGCCGGTGGAAGGCGTGCATGGCCCGGGCGGCGGCGGAGGCGCCGGGCCCCAGCGGCTGCTTGAGATCGCCGAACAGGAAGGCGTTGTCGCCCACCACCACGCCGCCGGGCCGCAGATTGGCCGCCGCCCAGTCGAGGTACTTGTCGTAGCTCTCCTTGTCGGCGTCGATGAAGCAGAAGTCGAAGGGGCCTTCCTCGACCAGCGAGGGCAGGAGGTCCAGAGCCGGGCCCACCAGCTGCCGCACACGGGCGCTGACCCCCGCGCGCCGGAATGTTTCCGCCGCCACCTCGGCGTGTTTCTTCTCGTATTCCAGCGTGTAGAGCACGCCCTCCGGCTGCAGCCCGCGCACGATGGACAGCCCCGAATAGCCCGCCAGGGTGCCGATCTCCACCGCCTTGCGCGCGCCCACCAGCCGCACCAGCACCTCCAGGTGACGCGCGTCCAGCGCCGCCACCTGGATGTCCGGCAGCCCGCTGGTGGAAGCGCGCTCGCGCACCTCGCGCAGGGCCGGGTCCTCGGGCTGGTAGATCTCGCCGATGGTGCGTTCCAGGCCAGGGTCGTCGTTGCCGAAGGACTTGTTCATCGGGATCAGCTCCGCGCGTCGGTCATCGCTCAGGATCAGTGTTTGACGACGAACTTGACCTCGAAGATGCGGGGCCACAGCTTGCCGGTGATCAGGAAGGTGTTGCGTTCGGGGACGTGGGCGATGCCGTTGAGCACATCGGTGGCGGCACGCTCGCCCGGTGACAGCAGCCCGGCCGCGTCGATCCAGCCGGTCACCTCGCCGCTGCCAGGATCGATCCGGGCGATGTAGTCCGTCTCCCAGATGTTGGCGTAGACCGTCCCCTCGACGCACTCGAGCTCGTTCAGGTTGCGCACCGGCTGCCCGGCCCGCACCACCTGGACGCTTCCGGTCTCCTTGAAGGTGCGGGGATCACGGAAGGTCAGCTTGTCGCTGCCGTCGCTCATCACCAGGCGCTTGCCGTCGTAACACAGGCCCCAGCCCTCGCCCGGGTAGTGATACTCGCGCACGCGCTCGAAGTTGCCCAGCTTCCACACGAAGGCCAGCCCGTTCTTCCAGGTCAGCTGGTAAAGCTCGTCGTTCACGCGGGCCAGCCCCTCGGCGAACACCGAGGCATCCAGTTCCACCCGGGTCTCGACCGTTCCGCTGTCCGGGTTCACCCGGCGCAGCGACGACCGGCCGTTGAGCCCGGTGCTCTCGAACAGCCCGCGATCGAAGTAGACCAGCCCCTGGGTGAAGGCGCGCGCGTCGTGCGGGTAGACCTGCACCACCTGCGGCACCAGGTCGTCCACCCGGTGCGAGCCCGCTCCGTTGGTCGAGGACGACGACGACCGGTTCGCGCAGGCGGGGACCGGCCACATCAACATCGACAGCGCCGGAAGCAGGGGCGTGCGCGTGAGAGACCTCCAGCAGGACAAGGTGCGGCCATCATACCGGGCCGGCGCGGCGGTGCACCCGGGATCAGAAGTGGGCCGGCTTGTCGAGGGCCCGGCGCAGGCGCACCAGGTATTCCCGTCGGGAGATCTCGGTGGCGCCCAGGCTCATCAGGTGCGGATTGGGCACTTGGGCGTCCAGCAGCACGAACCCGCGCTCGCGCAGGTGCTCGACCAGGAAGACCACCGCCGCCTTGGACGCGTCGGTGGCGCGGTGGAACATCGATTCGCCGCCGAAGAAGGCGCCGAAGGTGACACCGTACAGCCCGCCCACCAGCTGGTCCCCCTCGTACACCTCGACGCTGTGGGCGTGGCCTCGGCGGTGCAGCTCGGTGTACGCGGTGATGAAGTCCTCGCTGATCCAGGTGCTGGGACGGTTGGCGCCGGGCGCGGCGCAGGCCCGCATGACGCCCTCGAAGTCGCGGTCGACGGCGAACTGCCAGCCGGCGCGGCGGATGCTCTTGCGCAGGCTGCGCGCCGCCTGGAAGTCGTCCAGCTCGAACACGGCGCGCGGGTCGGGACACCACCAGGTGATCTCCGGGTCCGACGACCAGGGAAACACGCCGGCGCGGTAGGCGCGGGTCAGGGTGTCGGGGTCCAGGGTCCCGCCCACCGCCACCAGCCCCTCGGGCCAGCCATCCTCGTCAGCGGCCGGTGCGTCCGGGCGCTTTTCGGAGTCTCCGTCCATCGACGATCCCGAGTCTACTCAAAGAACGGCGGGACCACATTTGACACATTGTGCTACAGCCCCAACCCTGGTAAATCGGCAGTAAAATCGCGCGCAACCGTTTTCGAGGCTCGACGGGCCACCTATATGATAGCTGCCGCCGTGGCCCGCCGACCCATCCCGCCGCGACCGTTTTCGTTGCGTGTCCTCCTCGGACTCGCGCTTTTGGGCGGCGGCGTGGTGAGGGCCGCGCCTGCCACCGCGCCCCCCGAGCAGCCGGCCGCTCCCCCCGCCGCGACGGCCGAGCCGCCCGTCCCCGCCGCTGGGAGCCCCGCGAACGCGACCCAGGACCTGCCCGAGCCGGTCGACTTCGGCAAGCAGGTCCTGCCCATCTTCCAGCGCGCGTGCGTCTCGTGCCACGGCCCCAAGAAGGCCCAGGGCGGGCTGCAGCTGACCAGCGGCCGTCGCCTCATGAAGGGCGGCATCGGCGACAACCTGATCCTCGCGGGCAACGGCGAGGAGAGCTACCTCATCAAGCGTCTGCTCGGCCAGGGCGGCGAGGACCGCATGCCCCTGAAGGCCAAGGCGTTGCCGGCCGAGGAGGTCGCCCTCATCAAGCGGTGGATCGACGAGGGGGCCCAGTTGCCGCCCGAGCCGCCCGCCCGCTTCGTGCCGGCGCCGGGCGGGCTCAAGCGCCTGACCACCGCCCAGTACCAGAACACCCTGCGCGACCTGTTCGGCGCCGCGGTCGAGATCCCGACGCAGCTCGAGCCCGACACCCTGGTAGCAGGATCGGCGACCGTGGGGGCGGCGCGCATCGGGCTCAGCGAATACGGCGTCGAGCGTTTCGCGCGCGCGGCCTTCGACCTGTCGGCAGCGGCGCTGCGCGACCCCGCCTTCACCAGCCGCAATCTGTCCTGCACCATCGCCGAGGCGGCGGCCTTCGACGAGGAATGCGCGCGCGGTTTCCTCCAGCGCTTCGGGCGCCGCGCCTGGCGGCGGCCGCTGAGCGAGGAGGAGACGACCCGCTACCTGCACCTGGGCGCCGCGGCCGGCGGGATGGTGGCCGGCCTGCGAGCGGTGACCGCGGCGCTGCTGCAGTCGCCGAACTTCCTCTACCGGAGCGAGATCGGCCTCCCCGACCCGAAAGATCCGACCCGCCTGCGGCTGACCGACTACGAGATGGCCTCGCGGCTGTCCTATTTCCTCTGGAGCGCGCCGCCCGACGACCAGCTGCTGGATGCGGCCGCGGCCGGGCGGCTGTCGACCGACGAGGGCCTGGCCGCCGAGACGGTGCGCCTGCTGCGCTCGCCCCGCGCGCGCCAGACCATGTCCGGGTTCTTCGTCGAGCTGTTTCGCCTGCGCCGGCTCGACCGCCTGTACGAGGGCCGCGGCAAGCACCCGCGCTTCACCACCACCTTGCCGGCGGCGATGAAGGAAGAGACCCTGCGCCTGATCGAGGAGATCGCCTTCGACCCCCAGCGCGACTTCCGGGAGATCTTCTCTTCCCGCTTCACCTACGTGAACGGCGAGCTGGCCAGGCTGTACGGCCTGCCCGCGCCCGCCGACCCGAAGGCCTTCACCCGCGTGGCGCTGCCCGCCGACGGTCCCCGCAGCGGCGTGCTGTCCCAGGGGGCCTTCCTGGCCATCTTCGCCAACTCGGGCTCGTCGTCGCCCACCCGGCGGGGCAAGTTCATCCGCGAATCGCTGCTGTGCCAGGCGGTGCCGCCGCCCCCGCCCAGCGTCGACACCAAGCTGCCCAAGGACAAGGGGGACATGGTGCGCACCACCCGGCAGAAGCTGGAAGCGCACCGCAAGAACCCGCGCTGCAACGGCTGCCACAAGGCGATGGATCCGATGGGGCTGGCCTTCGAGCGCTTCGACAACCTGGGCATCCAGCGCGACCGCGACAACGGCCTGCCCATCGACACCAGCGGCGAGCTGGACGGCGCCAGCTTCCAGACGCCGGGCCAGCTGGGCGCGCTGCTGGCCCGGACCGACAAGATCGGGGCCTGCGTGGCGCGCTCGCTGTTCCGCTACGCGCTCGGCAACCTGGAGACCGAGGGGGAAGAGCCCCTGCTTGAGGAGCTGGCGCGTGGCCTGGCCCGCGACGGCTACAAGTTCCCCGCCCTGGTCGTCAACGTCATCAAGAGCGAAGGCTTCCGTTACCTCTCGGCGCCCGCCGATCCCACCGCCCAGCTGCAGCCGGCCGGCGAGGGCCCGCTCGCCAAGCCGCCTGCCACCACCCGCTCGAATCAGGAGTGATCACATGCCGTTTCTGCGAAAGCTCGGACCTGGCCAGGGAATGGATCGCCGGACCTTGCTGCGCGGGGCGCTGGGCGGCGCCGGGGTCACGGTCGCGCTGCCCGCCCTGGAGGCGATGCTGAACGCGAGCGGAACCGCGCTGGCCTCGGGACGCCGGCTGCCCCGGCGGCTGGGCGTCTTCTTCTGGGGCAACGGCATCCGCCACAGCTTCTGGGTCCCCGCCCAGCGGGGTGCGCGCTGGAACCTCAGCGACGAGCTCGAGCCGCTGGCGCCGGTGAAGAAATACATCAACGTCGTCACCGGGATGAAGGTGAAGACCGGCAACGAGCAGGGCCACCACGCCGGCAGCGTCGGCATCCTTTCGGGCTGCCCGATGGTGTCGCAGCCGCACCCGAGCTCGGCCTACGCCTCGACCTTCAGCGGCCCGTCGATCGACCAGGTGGCGGCGGCGGCGATCGGCACGGACACGCCCTTCCGCTCGCTGGAGGTGGGGGTGTCGCGGCAGGTGACCGAGAACGAGGGCACGACCCTGCTGTACATCTCCCACCGCGGTCCGGACGCGCCCAACCCGCCCGAATACGACCCGGCGCGGGTGTTCGACCGCCTGTTCGGGACCGCCGGCCGGCCGGGCACCGGGCTGGGTGCCGATTCGGCGCTGGAGAGCGCACGGCAGATGGGCCGCAGCGTCCTGGACGTCGTCGCCGAAGATGCGCGGGTGCTGGGGCGGCAGCTGGGCAGCAACGACCGGCGGCGGATGGACCTGCACCTGGATGGCATCCGCGAGATCGAGAAGCGGGTCAGCGGCGAGTGGCGTCGCGCGGCCATGTGCCGGGCCGGCGACCGCCCCGACGAGCGCGCGGGCAAGCCGGTGCAGGAGCCACACGCGGTGATCAACGAGGCGATGAGCCGGATGGTGGCGCTGGCCCTGGCCTGCGACATGACCCGGGCGTTCTCGTTCATGTTCTCGGGCAGCGTCGGCGAGACCAGCTACTGGGAGGTGGGGCAGGACCAGTCGCACCACCAGTTCACGCACGACGAGCCGGACGAGCAGCCGGTGGTGCACGCCGCCACCGTGTTCGTGATGCAGCGGTTCTCGCACCTGCTGCAGACCTTGAAGGACACGCCGGATGGGGCCGGCAACTTGCTGGACAGCTCGGTCATCCTCGCCTCCAGCGACACCGCCGACGCCCGCGAGCACAGTCTGGAGGACTACCCGGTGCTGGTGGCGGGCCGGGGCGGCGGGGCCCTGAAATACCCGGGAGTCCATTACCGCTCCGACAAGGAAGAGAACACCAGCAAGGTTCTCCTGACCGTGCTGCGGGCGGCCGGCCTGCGCCTGCCCACCTTTGGGCAAAAAGGCGGACACGTCGACGAGAGCCTGACCGCGATCGAAGCCTGAGCGCCGGCGACAGCCCTGATGGCGGGCGTTTCCGGCAGGGTGCGGCGCGTCCGCGTGCGGCCCCTGCTGCCACGGAATCGCTTGGACGAGCCGGGAGGTTTTTCGTAGAACAATTCCTCACCCATGCCCCAGGTCTGGACACCCTCGCGCCCCGGCTCAGGGGTGCGCAGCGCGGTGGCGGTGCTGGCGCTGGTGACGGCCGCGGCCTTCCCGGCGCCGGTGCGGGCCGCGCGTGGCCGGCCACCGCCGGTGGTGGGGCGCTGGAATCTGACCGTGACCGGGTCGGACGGCTCGACCTTTCCGTCCTGGCTGGAGATCACCTTCGACGAGGAGGGCAAGCTGGGCGGGCGGCTGTGTGGCCGCGTGGGTGTAGCCGAGCCGCTGGATCGGGTGGAGTGGAAGAAGAACCAGCTGACCTTCGTGAAGATGGAGAAGGCGCAGCAGGGCACCGTCGAGCGCATGTACAGGGCCAAGATCGCCTACGGCATGCTGGACGGCGAGGCCACCGGCGCCGGTAGCCCGCCCTGGAGCTTCATCGGGGCGCGCCCGCCCAAGTTCCCCGCCCGCGGCCGGGTGCCCTGGGGCAAGACGGTCACCCTGATCAGCAAGGGCCTGCTGGGCTGGCGGCTGCGCAGCAACCAGCACGGCTCGTGCTGGAAGGAGATGGCCGGCGAGCTGAGCAACCAGGTGCCCTGCGTGGACCTGGCCAGCGACGGCCGTTATCAGGACTTCAAGGTGCGCCTGGAGTACAAGCTGGCCAGGGGGGCCACCACCGGCGTGTGGCTGCGCGGCCGCTACGAGCTGCGCCTGCGCGACGACGCCGGCGAGCCGCCGACCACCGTCGGGACGGGAGCGGTGCACGGGTTGCTGGCGCCGACCCGCAACGCCGCCGGCCGTCCCGACGAGTGGCAGGCGGTGGAGGTGACCATGATCGGCCGCCGCATCACCGCGGTGGTCAACGGGGTCAAGGTGCTGGACAACCAGGAGATCGCCGGGCCCACCGGCGGCGCGCTGGACAGCGACGAGGCGATCCCGGGCCCGATCGTGTTGCGCGGCGACCAGGGCGCGGTCAGCTACCGGAACATCGTGGTGGCGCCCGCGCTGTGGTGAAACCGGTCCCGATGTTGCGCCGCGATCCCTTCGCCGACCCGATCGAATACGAGATCCAGCAGGAGAAGGCCGCCACCCTGGGGCGGGTGACCGACAAGCTGGAGGCGGCCCTGGCGGCGCTGGCTGCGGTCGAGCGCGAGCTGGCCCAGGCGCCCAGCGAGGCCCTGCACCAGCTGCACGGGCAGCTGCTGGGCGAGGCGGCCGAGTGGCTGTGGTACGCGGTGGTGCAGCGGGAGGCCATCGGGCTGACCAGCCACGATGCGCTGTTCGAGACCTACCGCGTCCCCGCGCCGGTGCGGCGCCGGATGGGGCCCCGCCGCCGGCGCTCGTAGCCATCCCATGTTCGGCGACAGCGGGACCGCCTGCGGATATTGTTCCGGGCATGTTGCAGCTGCCCGGCCGCGCGTGCGCGGCGACGATCCTGTTGCTGGCCGTCCCCTCCGCTGCGCAGGCGCCCGCCGCCCCGGTGCGCCCGGTGCCGCCGCCGGGGATCGCGCTGAAAGAACCGGACCGCCGGCTGCTGGAGACCGAGCTTTCCACCCTGGCCCAGGAGATGAAGCGCCTGCGTGCCCGGCCCGAGCTGGCGGCGCTGATGCCCGACGTGGAGATCTTCTATCGGGCGGTCGACCAGGCCTTCCGCTA
>JBKPRZ010000344.1:0-17427 GCA_046734815.1 Myxococcota bacterium
GGGCGGCGCGGTCGTGGGCAGTCCCGCGCAACACCACCGCGTGGATCTTGCGGGTGCTGGCGATGTCGGCCAGGGGGTCGGCGTCCAGCACCACCAGATCGGCCAGCTTGCCGGCGGCGACTGCCCCCAGGTCGGCCCGGCCGAGGAAGGCAGCCGGGGACGAGGTGGCCGTGCGCAGCGCCTGCAGCGGAGTCAGACCGGCCTTGACGAACCAGGCGAGCTCGTCATGCAGGCTGAAGCCGGAGAAGCAGTAAGGATTGGTCTCGTCCGTGCCGGCGAGCAGCGGCACGCCTGCCCGGGCCATCTCGCCCACCAGAGCCAGCATCTGGGTCAGGTCCTCGCGCATGCTGACGTAGTCTTCGGGCTTGCGCTCGCGGGTGCGAAAGTCGTTGCGCGGATCCCACATCTGCCGCATGAACGCCGGCACGTAGGCCATCCGCGGATCGCTGGTCAGCCCCGGATCGTCCAGATTGGCCATCGCGTGGTTGACCGTGATCGTGGGGCACTGCCAGCTCTGGTTGGCGGCCAGCTTGGCAAACAGCGCCCGGGCCCGGCCGGCATCGTAGCTGGCGCGCGTGTCGGCGGCGATCGCCCGCCGCTGCTCTGACGAGCCCACCGCCGGCAGCCCATTCCGGCGGGCGGTGAGCTCGGCCTCGCGCGACGAGCAGGCGAGCGCGATGCCCAGCATGTGCTCCATGCTCTTCTGTCCGGCGTCGCTGGCCTCGGCGACCGAGATCTCCCGGGGCACGTGGCCGGCGAAAGGGATGCCCTGCTTCTTGCTCTCGTCGGCGATGGCCAGGTACACCGCTCGCGGCAACAGGCTGTACACCTTGATGAAGTCGGCGCCGCCCTGCTTGGCGGTGATCACCGCCTGGCGCCCCTGCTCGGGCGTGGACAGGGCCACCGACTGCGGCCAGATCGGTCTGGGGCCGTCGAGGATCTGGCTGGCGATCACCAGATGCGGTCCGATCTGGGTCTGCTTCTCGAATGTCTCGCGCAGATCGAAGTGGAAGTGTTCCATTCCGGGCCCGAACGGCGGGTTGCCCCACATCACCCGCACGCCCGTCACCCCGTTGGCCACGAACAGCGGGCCCGCGCCGGGATTGGCGAAGTGGACGTGCATGTCCCACAGCCCGGGGATCAGGTAGCGGCCCCCGAGGTCCAGCGTGCGCGCGGGCGGCGGCCCCGCCGGCACGCCCGGCAAGACCGCCAGGATGTGGTCGCCGCCGATCACCACCGTCCGGTCGGGCAGGCGGTTGCCGTCGACGAGATCGATCACCGTGGCGTGGGTGAGGGCCAGGGTCGCTCCCGGCGGCCAGACGGCGGGAGCGGCCGGCCCCTCCGCGGGCCGCCCACGCGCGCTGCCACAGCCAGCGACGACGAGGGCGAGCAGGCAGGTACGAACCGGATCCGCCGAGCGCATGTGGCAACTTATGCCACGACCGGGGCGAACGAGATGGGAGCCTGCTCACTCCGACGACGGGGCGGGATCGCCAACGACCGGAGCAAGCCGCGGCGTCGGGTCAGCGATCAGTACGCGTCGGGGCGGCGGCGCATCTCGAGGATGGCCTCGATGGCGTCCTCGACGGAGGCGGCTTCGGAGGTGGCGACGTTGAATCGCGCGCCGCTGGTATTCACGAACAGCTTCACGGTGCGCTTGGCGTGGACCCGGATGTTGAAGCGCGTGAACTCCTTGTGCAGGCGGGCGCGCCATTCGCCCCACTTCGAGCCGATGGCCGGGGTCACCTCGAAGTCGTCCAGCAGGACGACGAAGTCCATCTTGCGGCCGAACGCCTTCAGGTAGGAGACGTACTGGCCGAACCAGGTCTCGACGTCGGCCTCCGTCTCGATCTTCCAGTGCGGGGTCGCGATTATGATGTCGTGCTCCCGGTCGTGCCTGAAGTCGATGGTTCCCGGCATGACCCCATGAAATCGTCACATCCGGGCGTCCGCTTTAACCCCGCGCAGCAACTGGCCGCCGACCAGGGCGGGCTGGAAGGCGCGTTCGATCTTCGCCCCGGACCAGAACCGCGACAGGTACGCCAGCACCTCAGCGCGCCGCGAGGCGGGACCACACAGCCCGATGTAGCCATCGGGACGGATCAGCCACACATCCCCCGCGCGCGCGCCGTACAGCGTGTGCAGATCCCCCGCGCACGGCACCGTCCGGGTCACGATCCCCAGCCGGGTCAGCCCGGAAGCCAGGGTCGCGTCCTCCCCGACCAGCAGGGCCACGAAGCGCCCCTTGCCCAGCACCGTGAACAGCGATTCCCCGCCCGGTTCGCCGCGCAGGAGCACGTCCGGGGCGCGGTCGCCGGCGCGCAGCCGCCGCCGGCCCAGCGAGCGCGACACCGACGACGCCCGGTAGCCCATGTCCAGCTGGGACAGCCTGGACAGCAGCCGCTGCTGCACGAAGCGCGTGCCCAGCAGGGGCATGAAGAGCCGGTTGCGCACCCACTTGCCGAAGGTCGTGGTGGGGAACAGCAGCTTCGTGTTCCGGTCGGTGGTGGCCAGCACCGCCCGCGCAGCCGGTCGCCGCTCCTCATCGTAGCTGTCCAGCAGTCCTTCCGGGGCGCCCTGCTGCAGCACCTGGACCAGCTTCCAGGCCAGGTTGTAGGCGTCCTGCATGCCGGTGGTGATCCCCTGGCCACCCGACGGCGAGTGCAGGTGGGCGGCATCTCCAGCCAGGAACACGCGTCCGGCCCGGAACCGCTCGACCATGCGCGAGTGGATCTTGAACCGGGTGAGCCAGGTGGGGTCGGACATCTCGCTGTCGCGGTCGCCGGAACGCTCGCGGTACAGCGACCGGATCGCCTCCAGGGTCAGAGGCTCGTCGCGCGCAGGCCCGGCCTCGATGAACAGGCGCCAGCGGTGCGGGCCGGGCATGCTGATGGCGTTGACCGCACCGTCGGGGTGCAGCCACGAGTGCGCCTCGCCGTGCCGCAGGGTCGTGATCATCGCGACGTCCGCCATGATGAAGTCGTGCGGGTAGGTCCCGCCCACGAACGGGATGCCGCTGAGCTTGCGGGCCACGCTGTGGGCCCCCTCGCAGCTGACCAGGTAGCGGGCGGAGATCACCTCACCGCCGCCGCAGATCGCGGTGACGCAGTCGGGCTCCTGGCGCAGGTCGCTGAGCTCGCGGCCCCACTCGACCGCCCCGCCCGCCTCGCGCAGCGCCTGGCCGAGGAGGGATTCGGTCTCGCTCTGGGGCAGGATGATGGGCCGGGGCACGAAGCCCCCCACGCCCGAGCGGTCCTCGAGACGATCGAGCAACAGCCTGGTCAGCAGGCGCCCGTCGCCGTAGATGTTGATGGTGGTCTGGGTCTGGGCACGGGCCAGGAAGCGGTCGACCAGGCCCATGCAGGCCAGCAGCTCGGACACGCGGTACTGCAGGCCGATGGCCTTCGAGGTGGTCGAGGGTCCGCTGGCCCTGTCGATCACCCGGCAGCTGACGCCCGCCCGCGCGAGCAAGATGGCCAGAGTCAGACCGGTGGGGCCAGCCCCAACCACCAGGACGTCGATGGCTCGGTTCATGTTCGGGCTCCTTTCGTTCGGGGCGACACCAGATCCAGCAGGGCATCGCGGAAGGCGGCCCGGCTGCGGGCGTCCAGCGCAAAGGTCTCCAGGGACTCGGCCAGCCAGTAGCCGTCCAGGGCGAACTGCACGATGAGCGCCGTTCCCTCGGACACGCCCTCGGCGGCGGCCTGGGCCAGCGCGCGCCGGTTGACCTCGCGCGCCCCCGCCCGCACCGGCTCGTTGTCGCTGGCGGCGATGATCAGGGCCATCAGCAGCGCGCGCATCCGCCGGCGCTCGGCGGGCTCCATCTCCATGGCCAGCCGCACCTGCGCGCGCAGCCGACGCCCGCGCGGCTGGCGGTCCGCCGCCGTCGCCGCCTCGATGCGCTGGTCGAAGTAGACCCCGATCCGCTCGAGGATCGCGCCCAGCAGCGCCTCCTTGCTGGCGAAGTGGTGGAAGAAGCCGCCCTTGCTCACCTCCGCCTCCTTGGCCACCGCCTCCACGCTGAGGCCGAGCAGGCCGTCGCGCACCAGGATGGCCTCGGCGGCGTCGAGGATGCGGTTGCGGGCGCTGGGATAGGTCCGCGGGCTCATGAACCATACTGTACCGACCGGTCGGTCTGTATGCAAGCGAAAACAGACCGACCGGTCGGTCTGGTGTGGCGCGCGCTACCGGACGCCGTTGCGGAGCACGCCGACGCCCTCGATCTCCACCTCCACCACGTCGCCGGGTTTCATGGCGCGGGTGTGGCCGGGCGTGCCGGTGTAGATGAGGTCACCGGGCTGCAGGGTCACGAAGCGGCTGGCGAAGCTGACCACCGTGGCGCAGTCGAACAGCAGATCGCTGGTGCGCTGCTGCTGCACCACCTCGCCGTTGAGGCGGGTGGTCAGCTGCAGATCGTCCGGATTCAGCCCGCTGGCGATGAACGGTCCGCAAGGGGCGAAGGTGTCAGCGCCCTTGGCGCGCCACCACTGCAGGTCCTTGCTGGGCCCCGCCTGCCACTGGCGCTCGCTGACGTCGTTGCCGCAGGTCACGCCGAAGATCGCCTGCCTGGCCTCGGCCACCGACAGGTTCTTCGCGGACCGGCCGATCACCAGCACCAGCTCGCCCTCGAAGTGGACGTCGGTCGATTCGGCCGGCAGCAGGATGGGACCTTCGGGGTCCTGCAGGGCGGAGGTCGGCTTCCAGAACAGCTCCGGCTGCTCGGGCGCCGGGCGGGTACCGAGGTGGCTGCGGTAGTTGCGGCCGACCGCCAGGATCTTCTGCGGCTCGGTCGGGCAGAGCGGCTTGCACTCGCCCAGGGGCAGCGGGGCGGCGCCGGGGCGGGGATCGCCGCCGGCGAAGGGTGCGGCGGTCAGCTCGCGGACGCCGTCGCCCTCCACCTTCCCGTAGCGGATCTGTCCCTGGTGGCGGTAGCGGACGAAACGGGCGGCGCTCATCGGGAACCTCCGGCAGCGGCGGCAAAAGCCTGTTTCAGGTCGGCGATCAGATCGTTGACGTCCTCGATGCCCACCGACATGCGCACCAGGTTCTCGCGGATGCCGATGGCCGCCCGCTGCTGGGTGTCCAGCTCGTAGAACGACATCAGCGCGGGCTGCTCGATCAAGGTCTCCACCCCGCCCAGCGACGGCGCGATCTGCGCGATCCGGCAGGCGTCCACCAGCCGCGAGGTCTCCTCCAGGCTTCCGCGGTAAAGGAAGCTCACCACCCCGCCAAAGCCGGTCATCTGCCCGCGCGCCACCGCGTGGTCGGGATCGCTGGGCAGGCCCGGGTAATAGACCCGCTCGACCCGCGGGTGCTCCTGCAGCCAGCTGGCCAGCCGCAGGGCCGAAGCGTTCTGGCGCTCCACCCGCAGCGACAGGGTCTTGATCCCGCGCAGCAACAGATACGCGCTGTGGGCGTCCAGCACGCCGCCCAGCACGCTGCGCAGGTCGCGCACCAGGCTGACCAGCCCCTGGTTGCCGCACACCACCCCGGCCATCAGATCGTTGTGGCCGCCCAGGTACTTCGTGCACGAGTGCACCACCAGGTCGGCGCCCAGCTCCAGCGGGCGCTGGTTCAGTGGCGTGCCGAAGGTGCTGTCGATGATCAGCTTGGCGCCGTTGAAGCGACGCTTGATCTCGGACAGCCGGCGCAGGTCCACCACCCGCAGGTACGGGTTGGTCGGCGACTCGGACAGGATCACCTTGGTCTTGCCTGGCTGCAGCGCCTTCTCCAGCGCGCCCAGCTCGCCGGGCTCGACAAGAGTGGAGGTGATGCCGAAGCGCGAGAGGAACGAGACGATGAACTGCCGCGTGCGCCGGTAGCAGTCGGACGTCATCACCACGTGGTCGCCGGACTTCAGCAGCGCCAGCAAGGTGGTGGTGGAGGCGGCCATCCCGGTGGCGAACATGGCCGCGTCCTCGGCCCCCTCCAGGGCGGCCAGCTTCCGCTCGGCGGTGCGCACGGTCGGGTTGCCGTAACGGCCGTACTCCTCGCGCTCGGAGCGCCCCTCGAAGTGGTCGCGCAGGGCCTCGGTGTTCTCGAACACGTAGGTCGCGGTGCCGATCACCGGCGTGGTGATGGCGTCGTGAGGGTTCTGGCGGAGCTCACCGGCGTGCACCGCCCGGGTGGCCGGCGCGGCGTCGGGCGGCAACGACTTGACCTTGTTTGACACGGGCCTCGATTCTTTCGACACGAACCTCCCCTCATCTTATTGCAGCGAGGATCTGTCAAGGCGAAAGAGGGCGCGCCCGTGTCAGCCCACGAATGTTCCCACCGCCTCGCGCACCGCCTCCCAGGGCCCCGGGCCCGGCGGCGCATCGGCGTGGACCAGCCGGGGGGCCAGCGGATCGCGGTTGTCGATGACCAGGTGCGCGCGCTCGTGCGGCCGCTGCTGGGCGAGGTACCGCTCGTGGGCGGGCAGGTAGCGCTGCTCGATCCGGCGCCGGACCTCCGCCTCGGTCCGTCCCTTGCCGAGATCCCGGGCCACGACGCGACGCCAGGCCTCGTCACGCGGAATGTCGAGGAAGATCGCGAGCGCCCGGGCGGCCGCGCCCAGGCGGGCGACGAATACGCCCTCGACCACCAGGAAGGAATGCCCGGCGAAAGACAGGCGCCGCTCGGGCCCCAGCCGCTCGGACGCGCTGTCGAACGTCCGGTACAGGCAGGCATCGGCGCCGCCCAGGAACGCCTCCAGACAGCGGTCCAGATCGGGCAGGTCGTAGCGCTCGTCGTAGTACAGGTCGAGCTCGCTGCGGTCGCGGCGCTCCCAGTCCACCGGCCGGCGAAAGTCGTCCACCGACAGCGCCAGCGCCCCCAGCAGCTGGGCCAGCCGCGCGGCGAACCGGGACTTGCCGCTGCCGTCGATGCCGTCGACGGTGACCAGCCCCCGGGCGGTCGTGACCGCGCTCATCGGAACAGCCAGGCCAGCCGCTGCAGCAGCTGGGCGTGGCAGAGGCCGTTGCTGGTGACCATGCCCCGCGGGCGCCCCACGTCGGCCTGGTTGTAGCGCAGCGGGTTCCCATCGCCGTCGGTCATCACCCCGCCCGCCTCGCGCACGATCACCTCGGGCGCGCAGCTGTCCCACTCCTTCTCGCCGCCGGTCGCGGTGATGACGGCGTCCAGCTCGCCCCGCGCCAGCAGCAGGTATTTCCCGGAGGCGCCCGAACGGATGGCCCGCCCCTCCAGACCTTCGGCGCGCAGCCACTGCAGCAGCTCGGGCGGGGCGTGGTGGCGGCTGATCCCGATCCGGAAGTCCGCTACCCGGTCCACGCCGGACCGCCGCACGGGGGTGACCTCCTCGCCGCGCACGCGGAAGGCGCCCTGCCCGGCCACCGCCCGGTACAGGTCCCCGCTGGCCGGTTGCAGGACCACCCCCACGGTGGGCACCCCATCCACCGCCAGGGCCACGTGGACCGAGAAATCGTCGCCGCGCTCGAGGAAGCCGCGGGTGCCGTCGAGCGGATCGATGATCCAGACCCGGCGTGCGCCCAGCCGCACCGGATCGTCGGCGCTCTCCTCGCTGAGCCAGGCATCGGCCGGAAAGGCCCCCCGGATGGTGCGCTCGATCGCGGCGTTGGCCTCCAGGTCGGCCTGGCTGACCGGCGAGCCATCGTTCTTCGACTGGAATGCGGGACCGGTGGGGCTGCGGTGATGTCGCAGCAGAACCGCCCCCGCCGCCCGGGCCGCCTGCTCGGCGACTGTCAGCTCGTGGTGATACGCGGACACGGAATTTTGCACCTTATCACACGGCACCGGACCCCCTTTCGCGGTCGACGCCGTCGGGCCGAGGGTTTATGCTGGCTAGCCCAGGAAGCCGCTTTGTCGCCTGCGCCGCCCACCCTGCCACCCGTGTCTCTGGCCGCTCGCTACTGCCAGCTGATCTCCCGGAACGCCAGGCTGGTGTTGCTGATCTCGACCGCCGTGTTCCTGGGCGCGGTGGCGCTGGCCAGCCGGCTGGAGCTGCGCACCTCCTTCTCCGAGCTCCTGCCCAGCAACGACCCCGGGGTGGTCACCCTGGAACGGACCGGTAAACGGATCGGCGACATGTCGTTGCTGCTGGTCGGAATCCGCTCGCCCGACCGGGAGGCCAACCTCCGCTACGCCGAGCTCATCACGCAGCAACTGCGCGCCCTGCCCCGCAACGTGGTGGCCCTGGCCACCTACAACGTGCGCGACCTGCGCGACTTCCTCAAGGCCAACCAGTGGCTGTACATGAGCGAGGCGGACCTCACCACCATCCGCGATCGGCTGCGCAAGGAGGTCGCCCGCCGCAAGAACCCGCTGCTGGTGGACCTGGGCCTCGACGAGGACGAGCCGGTGGACGCGCTGAAGAAGCGCCTCACCGCCAAGGACCCGCTGCAGTCCCGCTTCCCCGACGCCGTCTTCAGCAACGCCGACGGCACCTACGTCTGGATCGCCGCCCTGCCCCCCGGCGGGATGTTCGGCGAACGCGCCGGCGAGAGCCTGCACTACGCGGCAGTCGATCTGATCAAGACCCACGACCCGCACAAGTACCACCCGCAGATGTCGGCCTACGTGGCCGGTCCGGTGGCCACCCTGATCGCCAACCGCAAGGCGATCGAGAGCGACATCTTGTGGGTCACCCTCATCTGCGTGGGGGTGGTGGCGGTGTCGCTCCTGCTGTATTTCCGGCGCTGGCGGACCCTGCCGCTGATCGGGCTGCCCGCGGTGATGGGGACGGTGATGGCGTTTGCCGTGGCCAAGCTCGGCTTCGGCTACGTCAACTCGTCCACCGCCTTCCTCGGGTCGATCATCCTGGGCAACGGCATCAACTATTCGATCATCTTGATGTCGCGCTACCAGGAGCAACGCGCGTCCGGCGAGGGGCCCGCCGAGGCGCTGGCCAGCGCGGTGGGCGGGGTGGTGCGCGCCACCGGGGTGGCGGCGATCTGCGCCTCCGCCGCTTACGCCTCGCTGATCCTCACCAGCTTCCGGGGCTTTTATCAGTTCGGGGTGATGGGTGCGGTGGGGGTGCTGCTGTGCTGGGTGGCCACCTTCGTGATGGTTCCCGCCCTGGTGACCGTCGTGGATCGCCACGCCGGCGGCGAACGCGGCCGGCGCGCGCCGCTGAGCCTGGCCCGGCTGGCCCGCACCATCGCCCGCCAGGCGCCCGCCTTCATGGTCGGCTCGGGGGCCATCACCCTCCTGGCCTCGCTGGGCATGTTGCACTTCACCGAGGCGCCCTTCGAATACGACTTCCGCAAGCTGAACGCGCGCCTGAAGACCACCCAGGAGGCGCAGCAGTTCGAGGCCAGCCAGAGCGCGCTGTTCGGCCGCTGGCCCCAGCCCAACATCGTGCTGGCCGACGACGTGCGCGAGGTGGAGCCGATCAAGGCGGCCATCTTCCGCCAGGACAGGGAGGCGCCTGGCCGGGACGTGATCGGCCAGGTGATCACCATCTATTCGGTGCTGCCCGGTACACCCGAGGCGCAGGCCCGCAAGCTGGCGCTGATCGAGTCGATCCGGAAGCTGAAGAACGACAAGGCACTGGATCTGGTCAGCGCCGAGGACCGCAAGCGCCTGGACGAGATCAACCCGCCCGAGGGTCTGCGCGTGCTGCAGCCCCAGGACCTGCCGGTGCTGGCGCGGCGGCCGTTCACCGAGGTGGACGGGACCATCGGGCGGGTCATGCTGGTGTACGCGGTCCACGAGGGCATCTCGATCTGGAGCGGGCTCGACCTTCTGCGCATCGCCCACGTCTTGCAGCGGATCGAGGTGCCCGAGCTGCACAAGACGGTGGAGACCTCGGGCAGCGCGGTGGTGTTCGCCGCCATGATCCGGTCCATCTTGCAGGACGGGCCCAAGGCCACCGTGGCCTCGCTGGTGGCGGTGGTGGGGCTGATCCTGATCGTGATGCGGCCGGTGAGCTCGGCGCTGCTGGCCATCATCACCATGCTGGTCGGCGTGCTGTGGATGGTGGGGGCGGCCGGCTTCGCCGAGGTGAAGATCACCTTCCTCAACTTCATCGCCCTGCCGATCACCTTCGGCATCGGGGCGGAATACGCCATCAACGTGGTCTCGCGCCACCGCGAGTCGGGGAACATGGAGCGAGCGGTGATGTCGACCGGCAGCGCGGTCGCGCTGTGCTCCTGGACCACCATCGTGGGCTACGGCTCGCTGCTGGCCGCCCGCAACCGCGCCCTGCAGGGCTTCGGAGCGATGGCCATCCTGGGCGAGGTGGCCTGTCTGCTGGCGGCGATCGTGGCTCTGCCCAGCCTGGTGCTGTGGCTGCGCCGCCGCCACCGCGAGCGCGGCACGCCGGCGGCGGGCACCGACGTGTTGCCCAGCGGCGGCCCCTGACCGGAGCGCCCCGTGCGCGCCTGGCGCCTGCACCAGCCCGCCCCGGTCCAGACCGCCCCTCTGCGGCTGGAGGAAGTCCCCGACCCGCTGCCCGGCCCGGGCGAGGTGGTGGTGACGGTGCGGGCCTGCGCGATCTGCCGGACCGACCTGCACGTGGTCGAGGGCGAGCTGCCGCCGCGGCTGGCGCCGGTCACGCCCGGCCACCAGGTGGTGGGCG
This sequence comes from Myxococcota bacterium, assembly GCA_046734815.1. Classification (GTDB taxonomy): domain Bacteria; phylum Myxococcota_A; class Polyangia; order Fen-1088; family Fen-1088; genus CAVYGB01. Next base: position 10,538 of record JBKPRZ010000344.1, read on the forward strand.
AGGTGGCGGCCGTCGGTCCACAGGTGACTGACCTGCTGCCCGGCACGCGGGTGGGGGTGGCCTGGCTGCACGGCACCGACGGCGTCTGCCGCTTCTGCCGCAGCGACCGCGAGAACCTGTGCGAGGCAGCCGCCTTCACCGGCTGGACCGTCGACGGCGGCTACGCCGAGAGGGTCCGCGCCGCGCCGATTTCGTCTACCCGCTGGCCCCCCAGCTGGACGACCGCGCGGCGGCGCCGCTGCTGTGCGCGGGGATCATCGGCTTCCGCGCGCTGCAGCTGACCGGGCTGCCCGCCGGCGGCTGGACCGGCGCCCGCCTGGGAATCTATGGCTTCGGGGCCGCCGGCCACGTGGCCATCCAGATCGCCCGCGCGCGCGGCGCCGAGGTGTACGTCGCCACCCGCGACCGCAGCCGCCACCAGGCGCTGGCCACCGAGCTGGGCGCCGTCTGGGTGGGCGACGCAGCCGCCGCCCCGCCGCGGCCGCTGGACGCGGCCATCGTCTTCGCCCCCGCCGGCGAGCTGGTTCCGGTCGCCCTGAAGGCGGTCGACGCGGGCGGCGTGGTGGTGCTGGGCGGGATCCACATGAGCGACATCCCGCCCCTGCCCTACGACCTGCTCTACCGCGAACGGGTGGTGCGCACGGTGGCCAACAACACCCGCGCTGACGGCCGCGCCTTCCTGGCCGAGGCCGCCCGGGTGGGCGTGCACACCCGCACCCAGCTGTTCCCGTTCGAGGCGGCCAACCAGGCGCTGGCGGCGCTGAAGACCGACGCCATCCGCGGCGCCGGCGTGCTGGTCATGGGCGGCTGACGCTGCGGGACGCCGCTGGACGCTGCCCTCACGGCGCCCAGGGCTCGGCCAGCGCGTGTCCGCCCGCCTCCGGCGGCAGGGACACCCCCAGCAGCCGGGCCACGGTGGCGGCGGTGTCCAGGGTGCCGACCGGCGCCTCCAGCGTGCGCCCGGGCTGGATGCCCGGGCCGGCGGCGATCCAGGGGATGTGCAGGTCCTCGGCCCGCCCGCTCCAGTGGATGTAGCCCGAACCGCCGTGGTCCGCGGTGACGATCACCGTCGCGTCTGACGGCAGCGCGCCCAGCAGGGCCTGCAGCGCGCGGTCGGTCCGGGAGACCTGGGCCAGGTACGCGTTCGACATCCAGCCGACGGCGTGGCCCACCAGGTCCACCTCGGGCAGGTGCACGAACAGGAGATCGAACCCGGCCGGCAGCTGCTCCAGCGCCCGGGCGATCACCTCCGCGTCGCGCGGGGCAGCGATGACCAGCACGTCCCGGTCGCCCGGCGGCGCCAGCTGGATCAGCTTCTCCTTGCCCAGCACCAGCACCACCCGCTTGCCCGCGGCGTGGGCTGCCGTCATCACCGTGGGCACGGCGATGAACCCGGGCCGCAGGTCGTCGTTCAGCAGCCGGTGTGCCTCGGGCGGAAACCCCGACAGCATCGAGGCGTGCGCCGGGACGGTGTACGACAGCGGGATGGTGGTCGCCTGCCAGGTGTGCGCGCCCCGGCAGGCCAGCGCCTGCAGGCCGGGCGCCTCGCTGTGAAACAGGGCGTCCGGCCGCAGGCCATCGATGCTGATCAGCACCACCTTCGCCGCGGCGGGGGGCGGCGCCGGCTCGGCGGCCGGGCCGGCGCAGCGGGGGGCCAGCCCGAACACCTGGGCCACGGAGATGTCCCGGGGACCGTCGCCCGGGGCGCACGAGGCCAGCGCCGCCAGGGCGAAAAACCAGCGAAAACTGCCGGCTTTCACGCCCGGGAAGCTAACACGCCCCCGCCGATCAACCCACGGCGCAGAACTGCTCGTAGTCGATCAGCTGGATCTGGCTGCGATCGACACCCTCGCCGCAGGTCGGGCACTTGGGGTCCTTGCGCAGCTTCATCTCGCGGAACTTGGTCCCCAGCGCGTCGTACATCAGCAGCCGGCCGGCCAGGCTCTTGCCGATGCCGAGCACGATCTTGATCGCCTCGCTGGCCTGCAGGACGCCCACCACGCCCGGGAGCACCCCCAGCACGCCTGCCTCCTGGCAGGAGGGCGCCATGTCGGCGGGCGGCGGCTCGGGGTACAGGCAGCGGTAGCAGGGGCCCTCGTCGGGGATGAAGCAGGTGACCTGCCCCTCGAACCGGTAGATGCTCGCGTGCACCACCGGCTTGCCCAGCTTCAGCGCGGCGTCGTTGAGCAGGTACCGGGTCGGGAAGTTGTCCACGCCGTCGACGATGACGTCGTAGTCCTTCAGGATGTCGAGCACGTTCTCGGAGGTGAGGCGCGCCTTGTACGGCACCACCTTCACGTCGGGGTTCAGGCCGGCGATCGTCTTCTGCGCCGACTCGACCTTGGGGATGCCGATCCGGTCGGTGGCGTGCAGGATCTGCCGCTGCAGGTTCGACGAGTCGACCACGTCGTCGTCGATGATGCCCAGGGTGCCCACCCCGGCGGCGGCCAGGTACAGCGCCACCGGCGAGCCCAGCCCGCCGGCGCCCAGGCACAGCATCTTCGAGCGCAGCAGCTTGACCTGCCCCTCCTGCCCCACCTCGGGCAACATGGTGTGCCGCGCGTAGCGCACCGCCTGGTCCTGCGTCATCACGAAGGGGCGGTCGAAGGGCAGCCCGGCGCGTTTCCACGCCGAAAAACCGCCGGCCAGCGACGACACGTTGGAGTACCCCATCTCGCTCAGCGAGCGGGCGGCCAGCGCGGACCGGCTGCCGCCGGCGCAGTAGAGCACCACCTGGCTCTCCTTCTCGGGCACCTGCTCCTCGATGCGCAGCTCCAGGAAGCCGCGCGGTATCCAGCGCGCCCCGGGGATGAAGCCCTCGATCCACTCGTCCTTCTCGCGCACGTCGATCAGGACGGGGCGGCTACCGTTGCTGCTCGTGCGGCGCACGGTGTCCACGTCCGTCTCGCGGATCTTGCTCTTCACGTCCTTCAGAATTCCGGCAAAGCTCGGCATTTGGGTCTCGTTTTCCTATCGCGAAGGTTCGACGCAAATCAACCGCTGCACCTCGCGGCAAGCGCTTGGATTCCGTATGGCCCTGCGGGGTTACAGGGGCAAACCTGCCGCAATGAAAGGCTGGCGCAGCCGGGCGTCCCTGACTACACTTCGGCAAAAGGAGCCATTTCGATGTCCACCGCACCGGCCGAGACCAGCCCGACCGCCCCCGCCACCACCCCCGCCCAGCCCGAGCCGCAGGGTGACAGCCAGGTGGACAGTGACGGCAACCCCGTTGCGCTGACCAGCAAGGCAGCCGAGAAGGTCAGGGAGATCCGGGCCGAGGAGAACATCGAGGACACCTACGCTCTGCGCCTGAAGGTCCAGGGCGGCGGCTGTTCCGGATTTTCCTACGACCTCTACTTCGACCAGCAGCAGGACATCGACCATTCGTTCGAGTCCCACGGGGTCAAGCTGATCTGCGATCAGATGAGCCTGATGTACCTGATGGGTACCGAGGTGGACTACGTCGAGGGCCTGCACGGCGCCGGCTTCAAGTTCAACAACCCGAACGTGAAGTCGACCTGCGGCTGCGGCAGCTCGTTCAGCGTCTGAGCTCCGTCCCGAGCGCCATCGTCCTTCTTGCAGTCGATGCTCCTCAGGGGACCTCGATCCCCTGGTCCTTCTTGAGGCGCTCGATGCGCGTCTTGCACTGCTGGCGGATCTCGCCGCGCACGGCCCGGCTGGTGTCGTGCTCGGAGTCGACCAGCAGCTGCTCGTAGCTGGTGCAGTCGAGCGACCCCGGCTTGCCGGCGCACACGTAGTCGCGCACCCGCTTGCACGGGTTGCGCGCGCTCTCGACGGCGATCACGACCACCCAGAACACCCCCGCCAGCAGCCCCCCCACCAGGATCGCCGTCAGCGCCTTGTTGCGCCTCCGCCTGCGCCAGGGGTCCACACGGGGGTCGATCGCGTCTGCATCGTCCATGGTCGTGGCCCGCTAGTATCGTCGAGGGCCGGCAGCGTCGTCGAGACCCGCGACAGCCCCGACCTCGCGCCGTGGTAAAGAGTCGGCCATGCCGATCCGCAAGCTGAAGCCGGCTCCGCGGCCCGCGCGCAAGGCCGCCGGGGCGGCGTCCCGGCCGGCCCGGCGGTCGGTGACCAAGGCCACCCGCCGGCCGGTGCGCGCCAAGTGGCCCCCGCAGCCGCTGCGCGTGACCGCCATCCTGGACGGCCTCGAGAAGCTGTACCCGGACGTGGACTGCGAGCTGCACCGCGAGACCCCCTTCCAGCTGCTGATCGCCACCATCCTGTCCGCCCAGACCACCGACGAGCGCGTGAACATGGTGACCCCCGAGCTGTTCCGCCGCTTCCCCACCGCCGAGGCGATGGCGGCCGCACCGCTGCCGGTGCTGGAGGACATCATCCGCTCGACCGGCTTTTACCGGCAGAAGGCCAAGAGCCTCAAGGGTACCGCCACCCTACTGGCCGAGAAGTTCGGCGGCGAGGTGCCCCGCTCGATCGATGATCTCCTCACCCTGCCGGGGGTGGCCCGCAAGACCGCCAACGTCGTGCTGGGCACCGCGTTCGGCATCGCCGCCGGGGTCGTGGTGGACACCCACGTGCAGCGGCTGTCCCTGCGGCTGGCGCTCACCCGTCAGGTGGACCCGCCCAGGATCGAACCGGAGCTGATGCAGGTGATCCCCCAGGACCACTGGATCCGCTTCTCGCACCAGTTGATCTGGCACGGCCGCCGCATCTGCTTCGCGCGCAAGCCCGACTGCGAGCACTGCCTGCTCGCCCCCCATTGCCCCAGCGCCTTCAAGGAGTGAAGCGACAGCTAGCTGCCGAAATAGATGGCGTCGTAGGCGCAGGTGTCGTCGCCTTCGGGCGCCTGCGGGTATTCGACGGTCTGCCCCTCGTAATTGCGCAGCAGCCAGGTCTCGGGCCCGCGTTCGAGCACGTAGTCGGGGCCGATGGTCACCTTGCCCATCCCGCCGGGCGTGTCGATCACCAGGTGCGGGATGGCCAGGCCCGAGATGTGGCCGCGCAGCTGCTCCATCAGCGCGATGCCCGTCTCCACCGACGTGCGCAGGTGCCCGGTGCCGGCGGCGACATCGCCCTGGAACAGGTAATACGGCCGCACCCGGCAGCGCAGCAGCCCGGTGAACAGCTTGCGCAGCACCGGCGCCGACGAGTTGATCCCCCGCAGAAGCACGGTCTGGTTGCCCAGCGGGATGCCGGCGTCGGCCAGCTTCTCGCAGGCGGCGCGCGCCAGCGGCGTGAGCTCCTTCGGGTGGTTGAAGTGGGTGTTGATGAACAGCGGGTGGTATCGCCGCAGCATCGCGCACAGCTCGTCGTCCACCCGCATGGGCAACACCACCGGCACGCGCGTGCCGATGCGGATGATCTCCACGTGGTCGATGGCCCGGACCGCGGCGACGATCTCCTCCAGCCGCCGGGTCGACAGGGTCAGCGGGTCGCCGCCCGAGATCAGCACGTCGCGGATGGCGGGCGTGCGGCGGATGTAGTCCACGGCCGCATCCAGATCGGCGCGGGAGATGGCGCTTTCTTCCTGCCCCACCAGGCGGCGCCGGTTGCAGTGCCGGCAGTAGATCGCGCAGCGGTCCAGGGCCAGCAGCAGGCAGCGGTCGGGGTAGCGGTGGAAGATGGCCGGCACCGGGCGGTGCGCGTCTTCGCCCAGCGGGTCCAGCAGCTCGCCCCGGTGGGTGGTGAGCTCGTCGCGCCGGGGAATCACCTGCATGCGCACCGGACAGCTGGGGTGCGCGCGGTCGATCAGCGAGGCGTAATACGGCGTCACCGCCACCCGGAACTGCTGCGGCGCCGCCTCCAGCCCCGCCACCTCGTCGGCGGTCAGCGGCAGCAACCGCTGCCACTCTTCCAGCGACGAGATCCGGTTGCGCAGCTGCCAGTGCCAGTCGGCCGACAGCGGATCGCCGGGCGTCTTCGCATCCTCCGCAGCCTCGGAGGCGACCCGCAGGGCCCGGATCACTTCGCCCCCGGCGCCGGCTTCTCCGCCCCCAGGGCCAGACGGCGCACGTAGCCGCTCAGGTGCTGGATCTTCGGGCGCGACAGCGCGGCCCCGAAGGCGGGCATCTGGTTGCGGCCTCCCATGATCACGGCCTCCATCTCCTCGGGGCTCTTGCCGCGCATCTGCGGCTCGCCGAAGTCGCGGATGGTGGGCATGGTCTTGCGCATCTCCGCGTCGCCCCGTCCGTCCAGGCCATGGCAACGGGCGCACATCTGCCCGTACAGCGCCACCTCGTCGACCGGGTGGGCCGGCCCCGCCTCGTTGCTGCTGGAACAGGCGCCGGCCACGGCCAGCGCCACCGTCAGGATGAACGCGCGCTTCATTCGGCCGGATCCACCGCGGGCAGGGGGTTCGGGACCCTCTGCGGGTTCCGCTCTGACGACGCGGCGTAGATCTCCGCGCCGCGCTCCCGGAACTCCTGCGCCTTCTCGCGCATCCCCGCCTGCACCGCCTGGTCCACCGACACACCCCGCGAGGCGGCGTAGTCGCGCACGTCCTGGGTGATCTTCATCGAGCAGAAGTTCGGGCCGCACATCGAGCAGAAGTGAGCGCTCTTGGCCGCCTCGGCCGGCAAGGTCTGGTCGTGGAACTTGCGGGCGGTGACCGGGTCGAGCGACAGGTTGAACTGGTCCTCCCAGCGGAACTCGAAGCGGGCCCGCGACAGGGCGTCGTCGCGCCCCTGCGCGCCGGGGTGGCCCTTGGCCAGGTCGGCGGCGTGGGCCGCGATCTTGTACGCGATCACCCCGGCCTTGACGTCGTCCCGATCGGGCAGGCCCAGATGTTCCTTGGGGGTCACGTAACAGAGCATCGCCGTCCCGAACCAGCCGATCATCGCCGCCCCCACCGCGGAGGTGATGTGATCGTAGCCGGGCGCGATGTCGGTGACCAGCGGCCCCAGGGTGTA
>JBKPRZ010000345.1:0-4996 GCA_046734815.1 Myxococcota bacterium
CCCCCAACCGCTGCGACAACGAGGTGGTCACCGCGCGCGTGCTGCGCCGGCTGACCACCGGCGAGTTCGAGGCCACCGTGCGCGCGGCCTTCCAGCTGAGCACCGCCCAGTGGACCGGCCCGAGCTTCCTGCCCGATCCCGCCTCGGGCGACGGCTTCAACAACAACACGCAGCGCCTGACCGTGGGCGACGAATACGCCCGTCGCCTCAGCGAGAGCGCCAAGGCGGTGGCCGACCTGGTCACCAGCGCCGCCAATCTGCCGCGGCTGCTCCCCTGCGCCGCCCAAGGCGGCGACGCCTGCGCGGCGATGTTCCTGGACACCTTCGGTCCCCGGCTGTACCGCCGCCCGCTCACCCCGGCCGAACGCGCCCGCTATCTGGCGCTGTTCACGAAGACCAAGACTGCAACAGCGTCCGGTGGTGACTTCAAGACGTTCGTCTACTGGGCCACCGTCGGGCTGGTAAAGTCGCCCAACACCGTGTACCGCAGCGAGCTGGGCGAGGCGGTGGCGGGCGGCCGCTTCCGCCTGAACGCCTACGAAGTGGCCAGCGAGCTCAGCTACCTCTACACCGGCGGCCCGCCCACGGCCGAGCTGCTGCAGCTGGCGGCCACCAACCGCCTGGCCACCGCCGACCAGGTGGAGGCTGCTGCCCGCACCCTGGTGCTGGGTCCCGACGGCAAGGCCAAGCCGGCCTTCCGCGCGCTGGTCGCGGGCTTCACCGAGCAGTGGCTCGGCCTGTCGACCCTCGAGAACCTGAAGAAGGACAAGGCCGCCTTCCCGGCCTTCTCGCCCGAGGTGCAGGACGCCCTGGGCGAGGAGACCCGCCGGTTCATCTCGGGCGTGCTGTTCGACGACGGCGGCAAGCCCGCCGACCTGCTGCTGGCGCCGTTCACCTACGTCGACGGCAATCTGGCGCGCTACTACGGCTTCGGCCAGGCCGCCGCCCCCGGCACCTTCGTGCGGGCGATGCGCCCGGCCGGCTGGGGCGTGGGCCTGCTGGCGCAGGGCTCGCTGCTGTCGATCTCCGCCGGCAGTCTGTCCAGCTCGCCCACCAAGCGCGGCCACCTGGTGCGCGACCGCATCCTGTGCAACAAGGTGCCGCCGCCGCCGCCGGTGGTGGGCGAGCTGCCCGCCCCGACCGACGCCGAGACCACCCGCCAGCGCTACGAGGTCCTGCACCTGGCCGACGCCAACTGCAAGGCCTGCCACGCGCTGATGGACCCGATCGGCTTCGGCTTCGAGCACCTGGACGCCGCCGGCCGTTACCGCGCCAAGGAGGGCCGCTTCGACATCGACGACAGCGGCATGGTGATCAACACCAGCGCCGGCACCCTGACCTTCCGCGGTCCCGAGGAGCTGGCTCGCGCCCTGGCCCCGCTGCCCGAGGTGGCCGACTGCCTGGCCGACTTCGTGGCCGGTCATGCCTTCGGCATCGACCACGGCGAGGCCGGTTGCGTGGCCCGCACCGGCACCGAGGAGCTGCGCGCGGGCAAGATCGGGGTGGTGGACTACTACATCCGCCTGGCCCGGGCCGAGAACCTGCGTACCCGCGCGCCCTGAGCGGCGGCGGGGCGAATCGGCAGATCGCTGACACCGCCTCCCGCCGACCTGAAGTAACGTAGCCGCCGACATGGCGGAAACGACGAACACGGGACGGGTGTTGCTGGCGGGGTCCACCGGGCTGGTGGGTGGGCGCTGTCTCGAATTGCTGCTGGCCTCGCCCGACTGGAAAGAGGTGGGCGCGCTGGCGCGCCGGCCGCTGGGACGGGCAGACGCCCGGCTGCGGCCCATCGTCGTCGCCGAGATGACCCGGCTGGACGAGGTGCCCACCGTGCCGGCCGACGTGGCCCTGTGCGCGCTGGGCACCACCATCCGCAAGGCCGGGTCGGAGGAGGCCTTCGCGGCGGTGGACCGGGACGCGGTGGCTGCCTTCGCCTGGTGGGCCCGCCGGGGCGGCGCGCGCACCTTCGTGATGGTGTCGTCGGTGGGCGCCGCCGTGAACGCCGGCACCTTCTACCTGCGCATCAAGGGCGAGGCCGAGGAGGCGGTGGCCAAGCTGGACTTCCCCCGCTTCGTGGCCCTGCGCCCCAGCCTGCTGCTGGGACCGCGGGCCGAGCGCCGCCCGGCCGAGGCGGCCTTCCAGAAGATCGCGCCCCTGCTCAGCCCGCTGCTCCAGGGTCCCCTGCGCCGGTACCGGGCCATGCCCGTCGAGGCGGTCGCCCGGGCCATGCTCGCCGCCGCCGCCGACCCCACCCCCGGCCGTTTCGTCTGGGAGCACGACCGGATCGCGCCGCACGGGAAGGCCTGAGCCGCCCCTCCCGTGCCGCGCGCCCGGACCGGTCAGTCGTCGCTGTCGCAGTCGTGCGGAGAAGCGGGGTCGATGCGCAGGATGTAGCCGTCCGCGGCCAGGCTGCCGTCGGTCTTGTAACCGCGGCCGGACCGGCTGCCCAGCACGTAGATGTTGTCCTTCTCGTCCTCGGCCCAGCCCATCACCGCGATCGACTGCGCGAACTCGGCGGGCGGCCGGGTCGGATCGGTCAGGCCCAGGCGGGCGGCCTCCTCGGCCACACCCTGGAACTCCTTGATGGTGTGCAGGTTGGGATTGCCCAGGTTCTTCTGCTGCAGATAAAAGAGGCGGCCGTAATTGTCGGGCCCGTTGGGGAAATTGAAGATGCGGGTGAAATCGCCGAATACGTAACGGCCCTTCAATTGCGGGAACCGGTTGCCCCGGTACACGAACCCGCCGATCACCGATACGCCCTCGGTGTCGGTGTCGTACTGGGCGATCGGATCGATCAGGCCGGGCGGCAGCGGGTGCGGGCAGTTGGTGGCGGTGGCGAAGCCCTCGATGGGCGGCGTGTCGGTGCCGGCCGGGTCGAAGCAGAGGGTCCCCTCCTTCAGCGCCCAGCCGTAGTTGCCGCCCTTGACGATCACGTCCACCTCCTCGATGTCGTTCTGGCCGACGTCACCGGCGATCAGCCGGCCGGTCTCGCGGTCGAAGGAGATGCGGTAGGGGTTGCGCAGGCCGTAGGCCCAGATCTCCGGCCGGGCGCCGGGCGTGCCCACGAAGGGGTTGTCGTGAGGGATGCCGTACTGGCCATTGCCCGAGTTGTTGCCGTCGACGTCGATGCGCAGGATCTTGCCCAGCACGACGTTCAGCTTCTGGGCGTTGCCGTCGCCCTGGTGGCCGACCACGCCGGGCGGCGGGTTGATGCTCTGGTCGCCGTCCTGGTCGTCGGCGCCGCCGCCGTCGCCGGTGGGGACGTACAGGAAGCCGTCGGGCCCCATGGTGATGTCGCCGGCGTTGTGGTTGAACTGCGGCCAGTCGACCCGCATCAGCTCGCGCACGAAGCTGGCGCCCGCGGTGGGATCGCCGGGCGTGTTGGCCCGCCATTCCGCCACCACGTTCTGGTGGTTGGGGGCAGTCCCCGGCGGCAAGGTGGTGGGGAAGGTGGGCGGGGCGCCGACCGGCTCGGATGTATAGGTGAAGAAGCGCCCGTTCCTGGCGTAACGCTTGTGGAAGGCGATCCCCAGGAAGCCGCGCTCGTCGAAGCTGCCCGGCCCCAGGATGCCCACCGGCACCACCCGGCTGGTCAGGTCGGCGAACACGGTCTGCGCGCCGGTCTTGCGGTCGACGGCGGTGAGCAGGCCGGTCTGCCCGACCACGTACAGGCGACCGGGCTCGCCGGGCGCCACCTTGCCCTTGAGCGGGGCGGTGATCCCGTCGGTGATCAGCTTCAGCTCCAGCCGGAAGCCCGACAGCGGTTCGATGGGCGCGAAAATTGTGCTCTCGTCCGCCGCCGCGATTGTCGCGAACAACGAAAAGGCGAGGGCAGCAGGGACGATGGGCGTACGTCTGCGCATGGGTGCCTCCTGGACGGTTCGGGTGATGCGCGAGAACCAGGCTATTGCAGCTCGTGGCCAGCCCACCCGTCGATCGTGCGCGTATCGCGAAGCCAGATCAGACGAGAAACCGAAGACGGGCGGTGCCTGCGCGCGCCGTGACTATGGGAACCCCTACAAAGGGGTGTCAAGCAACGGGGACCGCACGATTGCGTAACCGCCGCAATTCAGGTCCCGAACGCCACAACAGCATGCGGGAATCGCCGCAATCGCATTTCGGGACGCTACGTACAATGCGGATTTATCGGCATGGGCTGCATGGGCAGGCGGCGACCAGCGTCTTGTGGCCTCGGCGTTCGTGGATCGCGCTGCACAACCGCGGGTTCAGCCGGCCCGTCCCATCGCAGGGGTTCGCGGGGGCGAGACACTCCGGATGTCGGATAGGCGATCGCGCTCACGGACGGCGGAAGCGGGCCACCGTGTGCAGGGCGGTGCCGATCAGCAGGGCGGCCACCGCCGCCGTGGTGAGTGGGCGCTCGGGCGAGGCGCGCGGCGGCTCGACCGCGAACGCGATCACGAACAGCATCGGCGCCAGCAGCACCAGCAGCGAGCCCAGGCGCTGCACCGGCGCGCGCCAGCTGCGGATCGATTCGGCGGCGGCGAGGTGGAGGCCCAGCAACAGGTTGGCCAGCGAGCTCAGCAGGATGTAGGCGTGGTTGGCGCGGAACTGGTAGCGGATGGCGTCGTTCCCGCCATGCAGCTGAGGAAAATGGGTGGCCAGGTACACGCCCGTGGCCAGAAAGACGGCCACCCCCAGCGCGCCCACGAAGCGATGTGCTCTTCCGATCATTTGCCGGCCGGATTTTACTCGCGCGGAAAGGCGAACGAGAGCTGGCGGGCCCAGCCTGCGCCCGGACTTTGGTCGCGCAGCAGGGACGAACGAGCGGTTCGCGTGCTCACATCTCACACCCGCGCTGCGCCGTCGTGACGAATCCCAAGAGCGGGCAACCCCAGGATAAGCTGAGCCTGACGGAGGTCTGCCCATGCCCGCTGCCCGCTCCACCAAGCGTCTATTCGTGTATCTGCTGCTCGCCATGGGCGCCTGCGGGTCGTCGGACAGGGCCGCCGGCGCCCCGGGCGCGGGGTCGAAC
>JBKPRZ010000346.1:0-8447 GCA_046734815.1 Myxococcota bacterium
CGCGCTCCGATTCGGCGCGCAGCCCCTCGACCACCTCGGTCAGCGCCTGCAGGAAGGCGTCGATGGTGCCGTCGGGCAGCTCGCCCATGTTGGCCACCTGGATGTAGTCGGCCTGCAGCGGTCCCTTGGCCTTGTAGATGACGTACCCGCGCTGCTTGAGCCGATCGTACAGATCCTGTACCGGCACGCCGGGCGGCACCTTCATGGTCGAGATGGTGTGCGACTCGCGGCCGGTGTTGGTGAAGGACTGGAAACCCAGCGAGGTCAGCACCCGCCGGATGCGCAGGTTGCGCCGGCGGTACAGGTCCCGCCGGGCCACCACCCCGCCGGACTCGGCCAGCTCGTCCAGCGCCGTCTCCAGCGCGAAGAAGGCCGACACCGCCGGGGTGAAGGGGGTCTGTCCCAGCTGCTCGGCCGCCCGCCGGTAGCGGGCCAGATCGAGGTAATAGGCCCGCGGTCGGGCCCCGGCGGTGCGCGCCCAGACGCGCGGCGAGACGCAGACCAGGGCCACCCCGGCCACCGAATGCAGGCACTTGTTGGACGACGAGAAGCAGATGTCGATCCCGTCGGCGACCACGTCGACCTCCTCGGCCCCCAGCGCCGACACGGCGTCGACCAGCAGCAGGACGTCGCGCTGCTGGCACAGCCGCCCGATGGCCGCGACCGGGTTGAGCAGCCCGACCGATGTCTCGTGCCTCATCATCGCCACCGCGCCGATGTCCGGGTCCTCGGCCAGCAGCCGGTCGATCATCTCGGGCTCGGGCAGCTCGCCCCAGCGCAGGGCCAGGCGCCGGTGGGGCAGCCCGTGGGTGTCGGCGATCTCGCCCAGCCGCTCGCCGAAGGCTCCGTTCGACAGGGTCAGCAGCTTCTTGCCGGGAGGCAGCCCCGACAGCAGCGCCGCCTCCATGGCCGCCGTCCCGGAAGAGGTCAGCAGCAGGATGTCGTGCTGGGCGGAGGCGCCGAAGACCGGCCGCAGCTTGTCCCGCAGCCGCCGGACCACACCCTCGTAGTCCTCGTCGCGGTGGCAGATGTCGTGGTGGACCAGCGCGGCCTTCACGCGCGCGGAGGTCATCACCGGGCCGGGGTTGAACAGCACGTAGTGGGGGGCGTCCTTCTCGGCCAGCAGCCGTTCGACCAGCACCAGCGTGTCGCTGACCGGCGGGCTCGGGTCGGCCTGCACCGAGGGCCGCTGCAGCTCCTCGCCGTAGGCCCGCAGCAGCCAGTCGGCGTGCAGGCGCATCTCGGCCGAGTCGACGTCTTGCCAGACCGAGCCGGTGACGTCGGCCGCCTCGACCAGCCCGCGGCGGGCGGCCTCGGCCACGCCCTCGGTCAGCGACGGCTCGGCCAGCGCGTCCAGGCAGTCGACCAGCGTGGGGGACATCGCGAACAGGCTGGTGCTGACCGCCTGGTAGTCGGTGAGCCCCTTGCCCATGTTCCGCACGCGCAGGCCGGCGCGCCGGTGGTGGTGCAGCTCGTCCAGGGACACCTTGGTGGCGTCGTCGATGTCGAACACGCGCGACAGCTCGCGGTCCACCCCCAGCACCGTGGTGTCGGCGGGCGGGCGGACGGCCAGGCGCTCGACCAGCGCGGGTGCGGCGATCTGATCGGCCATCAGCAACAGCAGCGGCTCGGTGATGAAGGCGCGGGCGGCCAGCACCGACAGGCCGTTGGGCCGCTCCCAGGCCGGGTTGGGAAAGAACGCGATCTCCTCGGGCAGCGCGGCCACCGGCAAGGTGGCGCGCCAGCGTTCGACCTGCTGCTCGATCAGCGCGCCCTGCCAGCCGATGGTGATGCCCACGCGCCGCACGCCGACGCGTCGCAGGACACGCAAGGTCCGGAGCAGCAGCGCCGTCCCACCGACAGGCGCAAGGCAGTTCGGGACGTCGGGAGCCCCGACCGGGCGTCCCCGCCCGGCAGCGAGGATCAGCGCCTGCCGCAACATCGGAGGCGAGGATTTCACAACGCCAGCCGCACGGCTAGCCAGTCAGCGCTCGCTGGCTTCTTTGACCAGCGGGCGGGCCGCCGCGGCGCGCGTCCCGGAGCGGAACGTCAGACGGTAGACGGAGTTCTCGGTCTCGACGTACACCTCTTCGCGTCCGAACTCGCCGAGGACACGGCGCACCGGCGTGGTCACCATCCTGTGGCCGTTGGGATCACGAAAGATCACCATGCCACGGCCTATCGTCGGGTAGCTGATGAGGTACCCGGTGTAGGCGCGGCCGAGGGCCATCGGAGACAGGCGGTCCCGGCTCGTATCTCGAATCTTGCGAGCGGTGACGCTGACCACGCTACCGACTCCTTCGTCAGAGTTTAGCACAGCCTTGAGCCCGGCTATACTCGGGATCAATGCCCAAGCCGATTCGGAGCCCCGTACTCGGCTTCAACCACAACGTAAAGTATCGCGGTCGGATTTTCCACGTCCAGACCGAAGACTCGGGTCCTGCCAGTCCCCGTATCTTCACGCATCTTTACTTCGGCGGCACGATCCTCGCATCGAAGAAGCACGAGTACGACCCGACGGTGCCCGAAGACGTGGTGCGGGCGCTGATGCAGAGCCAGCACAAGGCGATCCTGAAGGAGCTCAAGAGCGCGCGGCACGACGGTCGGATCTCGACGTTCTTCAGCGCGCGCGGCGAGACGCTGGACGCATCCGGGACCGAGTCGCGTGACGGCAAGGCGCTGGATCTCGACGCGCTGGCCTCCTCCGCCGCCAAGCGCCCGCCGCGCGAGGACGTCGCACTGGCCAGCACGTTCTCCGACAATTTCGACGACGAGCCGACCACGCTGGATCCCCCGGAATATGCGGCGGTTTCGTCCACTGCGAACGTCGCGGACGTGATCCACGAGGGTCCCGAGACGCCGGCCCCTATCCCGACGCCGGCCGCCCCGATGGTCACCGCCGCTTACCCGACCGCCGGGGCGCTGCCCCCGGACGCGTCCCGCCGCCGGACACCCAGGGGCACGCCGGTGATGGGCGGTCCGGTGGTGGTCCAGCGGACCGTCGCCGTGGGCGGCGCCGGCGATCCGGCGGCCCCCCCGGCTCCGATCAAACCGGTCACGCGGACGCGGCGGCCTGCCCAATCGATCCCGTACGTCGTCAAGGAAGGCACGCACCCGCTGGCCGAGACCCCCGACCCTCAGCTGGATCTGCCCCTGACTCCCGGCGCTCCCCCTGCCCCTGCCGCCGCCCGTCCGGCCCCTCCCCCCGCCGCCGAGCCGGTGGCCGACCGCAGCCTCGACGAGGTCATCCTCGCCTACCTCGCCGGCGGCGAGAACGAGCAGAGGTGAAAGCGCCCCCCCTTCGCCGCTAGGCGATTCGCCAGGTGGTGCCGGTCGGGCCGTCCATCAGTTCGATGCCGCGGGCGCGGAGATCGGTACGGAGCTGGTCGGCGCGGGCGAAGTCGCGGGCGGCGCGGGCGGCGGCGCGATCGGCGATCCGGGTCTCGACCTCGGCGGGGTCGATGCGGCGGCGCGCGCACAGGCGGGCCCGGCGGGCCAGCAGGAAGTCGGCGGGCGGCCGCTGCAAGATCCCCAAGGTCTGCCCCACCGCCCGGAGGTCGCGGGCGTGGCTGGCCAGCGAGGCCAGCCGCGCGGCCGTGGGCAGCGACTTGGGCTCGTCGAGCAGCTTGTTCACCAGCACGAAGGCGTCGTACAGGTGCCCCAGGACGGCGGCGGTGTTGAAGTCGTCGTCCATCGCCGCCTCGAAGCGGGCCCGTAGATCGGTGTTGCCCGGGTTGGCCGCCCCCGCCGTGGCCAGGAAGGCGTCCAGACGCTCGAGCGTGCGATAGAAGTAGTCCAGCCGGCTCTCGGCCTCGTCGAGGTCGGGCAAGGTGGCGCGGCCGTCCTCCTCGGGGCCGATGGTGAAGGCGACGGGACTCCGGTAGTGCACGCTGATCAGCAGCAGGCGCAGGGCTTCCAGGTCGTGGGTCTCGCCGACTCGCCGGATCGAGACCACGTTGCCCAACGACTTGGACATCTTCTCGCCGCCGAACGTGATCATCCCGTTGTGCAGCCAGTGGCGGGCGAAGTGGCCGGCGCCGAAGGCGCCCTCGGACTGCGCGATCTCGTTCTCGTGGTGCGGGAAGATGAGGTCGCTGCCCCCGCCGTGCAGATCGAAGCCCTCGCCCAGGTGGGCCCAGCACATGGCCGAGCACTCGATGTGCCAGCCGGGGCGGCCCGCGCCCCAGGGGCTGGGCCAGGACGGCTCGCCCGGCTTGGCCGCCTTCCACAGCGCGAAGTCCAGCGGGCTCTTCTTCTGCTCGCCCACCTCGATGCGGGCGCCGGCCTTCAACTCGTCGGTGCTCTGGCCCGACAGCGAGCCGTAGCCCTCGAAGCTGCCCACCGAATAGTAGACATCGCCGTTGGACGCGGGATAGGCCAGCCCGCGGTCGACCAGGCGGCTGACCACGTCGATCACCTCCTGGATGTGCAGGGTGGCGCGCGGCTCGACGTCGGGGACCTGCAGTCCCAGCGCGCGGAAGTCCTCCTGCATGGCCTGGATGTAGGTCTCGGCCACCTCGGCGGCGGTGCGGCCCTCGGCCTGAGCCCGGCGGATGATCTTGTCGTCCACGTCGGTGATGTTGCGGACCAGCTTCACCTCCAGGCCGCGGTGGCGCAGGTACCGGGCGATGACGTCGAAGGCGACCAGGAACCGCGCGTGGCCGACGTGGCACAGGTCGTACACGGTGATCCCGCAGACGTACATGCCCACCTTGCCGGGCTGGTGGGGCTCGAAGGGGACCTTCCGCTTGAGGCGGGTGTCGTGCACGCGCAGGGACGAGGACATGGTGCTGTTATTTAGGCTGGACGGCGGAGCGCCAGCAAGCTGACCGTTCCGAACACCACCAGCACCACCAGGATGGCCAGCGACTTCCACTGCGAGCGGGGCGCCTCGCCCTCGATCAGCAGCACGGCGTCGGGCGGCACCCGCACGGTGGTCAAGGTGCGCACGGAGGCCAGGCGGACCGGGGGCACCGGCCCGGTCAGACCGGCCAGACGGGTGCCGAAGTCGAACCCCTCGGCGGAGGCGCGGACCTCCGACAGCGGCAGCTCGACCGTCTCGCGGGCCACCCGGAACTGGACCGCCGGGTCCAGGTCGGACAGCGCCGACAGGGCGCGATCGCGGGCCCCGTCGGGCAGCGCCACGCGCAGCTGCCAGGCGCCCGGGGTCTCGCGGGTGTCCAGCAGGCGGGCGCCGGCGGTGCGCGCGGCGGCCTCGGCGGCGGCGCGGTCGGAAAAACGCGGGCGCGGCAGGTCGATCCGGTACTCACCCGGGCGGATCACGTCGAAGGTGACCTTCTCGGAGGCGGTCAAGGTGACCGGCTCGCCGGCCACGTCGCGCACGACCAGCGGGCGTTCGGCGCGGGCCACGGCGGCGGCCAGGTCGGCCGGCGGAAAGAAATGCGTGGCGCTGACCCGGTCGGCGAAGTGCTGGGAGATCGAGTCGGCGAAGGACAGGTCGGCGAACCGCAGCAGGCGGCCGGTGAAGCGGTCGCGCTCGGCCAGGGCCACCGGCAGCGGGTCCTGCTGCCGGCGCACGAAGATGCGGCCGTGCGTCCCGTGCAGCCGGAACAGCTGCGAGAACTCCCAGGAGCCGCGCGGGTCCAGCACCACCGCGCTCTCCCGTTCGGGCAGACCGGCCAGGCGGACGTATCGATTGATGGGCAGGCGGGCCAGGGGGGCCTCGGCCAGGCTGTGCGCCTCGCCCAGGTCCAGCGGCGTGGCCGGCGACAGCGCGTAGGACACGTCCTGCCGCAGCCGCACGATGAGGAAGATCGCGGCAGCGACCGTCAGCAGCACCAGCAGCGGGGGCCGGCGCGACCGGGCGGGGATGTGGGCGAACTCGTCGGGATTGCTCACCGTCGGGCGGTGGACTCTAGCATGCGCCCGCTCGTGTGCCCTTGCGGAGGGTCGGGGTTTCCGCTATCTCGGCCGGTGTGCGCCCAGGAGCGAACGGGGCCGGGTCTCGCCTGCTGGCGGTGGCGCTGATCGCCGCCGCCGGGATCGGCGCGTGCAAACGCGGTCCGAAGACGCCCGAGGAGGCGTACCATCGCTTCGTGGAGGCGGTGCGGACCCGACGACCCGACCAGCTGTACCGCGCGCTGGACCTGGAGACGCGCTGGTCCTGGATGACCATCCGGCGCGCCCACCGGGAAGCGTACGACATCTTGCTGAGCAACCTGCCCCCCGGGCACGAGCGCGACCAGGCCACCCGCCGCTTCGAGGCGGGGGCCCATAGCGAGGACGATGCCAGCCTGTTCGCCGAGCAGCTGGCCCCGCAGCGCTGGGACGAGCTCTCGCGCGGTCTTCCCGACGGGCCCCCACCGCTGGTGGCCGGCGCGGACGACGAACGCCGGGTGTCCCTGGCCGATGGGCGCTCGCTGTCCTTCCGGCGCGGGCCCGATGGCCGCTGGGGGTTTGCCGGACTCGCGGCCGAGGCGGAGGAGAAGAAGCGGCGGGCGGTGGCCGACCTGGAGATCATCCGCAACAACGCCGCCGACCAGGAGCGCGCGGCCACCCGCGCGGGGCGGTGACCGTGGCCCGCAGCCGGGGGCGCCCGTCGCAGCCGGAGCCGGGGGATCCGGGCCAGCTCTCGTTCTTCGAGCGCAAGGCGGCCGTGGATCCAGCCGCGCGGCCGTCGGACGGCCCGCCGCCGGACCTGTGGGATCGCGGGGCCGACGACGATCCCGGCTACCAGGAGGTGGTCCCGCCCGCCCCTCCCGAGAAGGCCGCCCCGCGCGTGTTCGGGGTGACCGAGCTGGTGCGGGCGGCCCGCCTGTCCCTGGAGACTCGCTTTGCCGACGTGCGGGTGGAGGGCGAGATCTCCGGGTTCCGGCGATCGGGGAACGGACACCTCTACTTCTGCCTGAAGGATGGCGAGGCGCAGATCGACTGCGTGATGTTCTCGCGCGAGGCGGGGCGGGTGCGTTTCCCGCTGGCCGATGGGCAGCTGGTGCGCTGCCGCGGGCGGCTCACCATCTACGAGGGGCGCGGCAAGTTCCAGTTCTCGGTGATGGCGCTCGAGCCGGCCGGGGCGGGGCTGCTGGCGATGGCCTTCGAGGAGCTCAAGCGCAAGCTGGCGGCCGAGGGCCTGTTCGCGGCGGAACGCAAGCGGCCCCTGCCCTTCCTGCCGCGCCGGATCGGGGTGGTGACCTCGCCCAGCGGGGCGGTGATCCGCGACATCGTGCGGGTGGCCCACCGGCGCTTCCCGGTGCCCATCTTGCTGGCGCCCACCCCGGTGCAGGGCGAGGGGGCGGCGGTGTCGATCGTCGCGGCGCTGCGGGCGGTGGCGTCGGTGCGCGACGTGGACGTGGTGATCCTGGCCCGCGGGGGAGGCTCGACTGAGGACCTGTGGTGCTTCAACGACGAGGGGCTGGCCCGGGCCATCGCCGCCTGCCGGGTGCCCGTGATCTCCGGGGTCGGGCACGAGACCGATTTCACGATCGCCGACTTCGTGGCCGACCGGCGCGCGCCCACGCCCTCGGCGGCGGCGGAGATCTCGGTGCCGGTGGCGGCGGACCTGCTCATCGAGCTGCAGGTGCTGGGGCGCCGGCTGGCGCGGGGGGCGCTGGGGGAGATCCGCAGCTGCCGCCTGCTGCTGGAACGGGCCCAGGGGCGCCTGGTCTCGCCCCGGCGGCTGCTGGACGACCGCCGCCAGGCGCTGGACGATCTGGCCGGGCGGGCCGAGGCAGCCCTGCGCGGGTGTCTGCGCTGGAACCGGGATCTGATCCGGCTGTTCGATGGGCGGCTGCTGCGCGCGCACCCGCAGCGCTGGATCGCCGACCAGCGGACGGAGCTGGCGCGGCTGGAACGGCGGCTGGCGGCGGGGATGTCGGGACGTCTGACCACCCCCCGGCGCACCCTGGAGGCGCTGACCGCCAAGCTGGGCACCCTGTCGCCGCTGGCCGTGCTCGAACGAGGATACAGCCTGTCCCGCCGGCCGGACGGCAAGGTCGTCACTTCGGCGGTCGGACTGCAACCCGGCGAGGCGCTACACGTGGTATTCCGTGACGGCGAGATCGGCGCGCGGGTCGAAGACGTGAAGATCAAGACGAGGGACAAGCCATGATCCGGGCAGCGGTGCTGGGTGCGGATGTCAGTCGCAGCCGTTCACCGGCCATCCACGCGGCGGCCTACCGGGCGCTGGGGGTGACCGGCAGCTACCAGGCCTTCAGCGTGGACGCGGCCGGCTTCGCGCCCCTGGTGCGCAAGCTGGGCGAGGACGGCTACGACTACCTGAACGTCACCCAGCCACACAAGCCCGAGGCGGCCCGGCTGGCCACCCGGGCGGCCCCGGTGGTGCGCACGGTGGCGGCGGCCAACAGCCTGATCTTCGGCGGCCGGCGCAAGCCGCGGACGGTGCGGGCCGAGAACACCGACGGCTACGGTCTGATCCACGCCCTCGCCGATCTGGGTGTGACGGTCGGGCGGGACAAGCGGTTCGTGCT
>JBKPRZ010000347.1:0-8052 GCA_046734815.1 Myxococcota bacterium
CGCCAGCACCAGCCGCGGCGGCGCGAGCCAGCGCCTCCAGCCGCGCGCCCGCGCGCCGATGGACCGGTCGCGCGCGACCAGCCGCTGCCACACCTGCTCGCCGTAGCCAGGACCACGCTCGGGCACCGGCCAGGCCTCCACCGCCGCCAGGGTCCGCTTGTACGCCTCCAGCTCGCCCGCGCAGCGGGGACAGGCCGCCAGGTGGGCCTGCTCGCCGCCGTCGTAATAGGCGTCGATCAGCTGCTCTTCGGTGAGGTGTGCCTCGCCCACGTCAGCGCTCCTCGCCCGCCGGCGCCTCGGCCAGCGCCCGCCTCATCTTCTGCACCGCCCGGAACACCGCCTGCTTGGCGGCGTTTTCCCCCACCTGCAGGGCCGCCGCGATGTCCTCGACCGAACGCCCCTCGAAGTGGCGCAGGGTGAACGCCACCCGCTCCTGCGGGCTCAGCGCCTCCAGCGCCCGGGCGATCCGCCGCTGCAGCCGCTCGCCCTCCAGCTGCCGGTCGGGCCCCGGCTGCGACGACGACACCTCCAGGGCGGTCTCCCCCGCCGGCAGGCCGGGCCCGGCCCGCAGCTTGCGGCTGCGCAGCAGGTCCAGCGCGTAGTTGCTCGCGATCCGGTACAGCCAGCTGCCCACCAGGGCCGGCTCGGCGAAGCGGTCCAGCCCGCGATAGGCTCGCAAAAAGGTCTCCTGCACGACATCCTCCGCGTCCTGCTCGTTCCCGGTCAGCCGGAAGGCGAGGCGGAACACCTTGCGGCTGTGGCGCTCGACGAGCAGACGGAACCCGTCGCTGTCGCCCGTACGCGCCAGCGCGACCGCGGCCGCGTCGCCGATCTCCATCCGCCCTTTATGACGAAGCAGCCGCCCGCCGGTTAGCGAGCGAAAAAGAGATCGTCCGATCGCGCAGCGCGCTGGGCGGTCAGGCCGGCAGCTGATCCGGGGGCAGGCTGGCCTCCCGGGGCAGGGCGGGCAGGCGCACCCGGAAGGTGGTCTCGACCTGCGGGACCGAGCTGACGTCCACCGACCCCCCGATCCGCGCCACCACCACCTGCACGATGGCCAGCCCCAGGCCGCGGCCGCTGCCCGACTTGGTGGTGAAGAAGGGCGAGAAGATGCGGGCCACGTTCTCCGCGCTGATCCCGGGGCCGTTGTCGCTGACCTCGAACACGATCTGGTGGTCCTTGGTGCGGGTGCGGACCTTGATCTGGCCGCGCGGGCCCGAGGCCTCCAGCGCGTTCTGCACCAGGCTGTGGATCACCTGGTTCAGCTCCTCGGGGATGGCGCGCACCCGGTAGCCGGCCGCGCTGAGGTCCAGGCTGACCGACGCCTCGACGTCCCCGCTGGGCGCCACCAGGTTGGTCACCTCCGCCACCGCGGTGTCGAACTCCACCTCGGCCGGCTCGGTGGGGAACCCGTCGCGGGCGTATTGCCGGATCATCTCCACCACCTTCTCGATCCGGGCCACCCCCCGGCCGCCGCTCTCGACCATACGCTCGATGCGCTGGCGGGCCCGGTCCAGCCCCTCGCGCTGCTCGGGCGCCAGATCCGCCGGCAGCGCCGCCAGCAGCTTGGCCGCGCTCTCGGCGATCACCAGGTTGGCGTTCTTGATGAAATTGAGCGGGTTGTGGATCTCGTGGGCCAGGCCGGCGCTGATGGTCTCCAGCCCCTCGGCGTGCGCGCGCATCACCCCCTGCAGGTGGCGCCCCTGCTTGCCCAGCAGCTGGCGCATGGCCGCCTCCAGCTCGCGCGCCGAGAACGGCTTGTGCAGGTAGATGTCCGCCCCCGCCTCACGCACGGTCACGCGGTCGGCCAGCTCGCTCTTGGCGCTCAGCATGATCACCGGGATCTCGGCCAGGTGCGGGTCGGCCTTCAGCGCGTTGAGCATCGTCAGCCCGTCCATCTCCGGCATCATGTAGTCGGTGACGATCAGGTCGGGCCGCTCGCGCTGGACCAGCTCCAGCCCCTGCTTGCCGTCGCAGGCCACGAACACCCGGAACTTGTCGCGCAGCTGCAGGTTGATCAGCTCCAGGATCTCCTGGTTGTCCTCGATCACCAGCACCCGCGCACCGGTCGACGACGAGTCCTCGTCGCGCGTGACCAGCCGCCGGTTGGTCACCTGGTCGATCTCCGAGAACCGATACTCCAGCTGCTGCTGCAGCCGCAGGGCCCACTCGCGCGGCTCCTGATCATCCTGCCGCTTCAAGTGCGCCTGCGCCGGCCCGGCGCTGGCCCGCCGCTCGCGCGCCTCCTCGGGGATGTGGTCTCCCTCGGGCAGATGGACAACGAAGCGGCTGCCCTCCCCCGGCTGGCTGGTCACCTCCAGCCGCCCGCCGTGCAAGATCACGATCTCGCGCGCGTAGGCCAGCCCGATGCCGGTGCCGCCGTAGCGCCGGGTGATGGAGGTGTCCTCCTGGCTGAAGCGATCGAAGGTGTGGGACAGGTAGTCGGGCGACATCCCGATCCCCGAGTCCTCCACCGCGATGTGCGCCTCGCCCTCGCTGGCCTCCATGGTCACGGTCACGCCGCCCTTGTCGGTGAACTTGAGCGCGTTGGACAGCAGGTTGACCAGCACCCGCTCCATCTTCTCCAGGTCCACGTACAGATCCGCCGTGGTGCTGCGCACCTCCAGCTTCAGGGTGAGGTCCTTGCGCGCCGCCAGCGGCCGGGCGTAGTCCAGCACCTCCTGCACCAGGGTGCGCAGGTCGCTCTGCTCGGGCTTGAGCCGCAGGAACCCCTCTTCCAGCTTGGCCAGATCCAAGAGGTCGTTGATCAGCTTCAGCAGCCGGATCCCGTTGCGCCGGTTGGCCTCCAGGTACGACCGCTGGGTGGCGGTCAGCGGCCCGAAGTCCCCCGCCAGGATGCTCTCCAGTGGCGTGAGGATCATGGTCAAGGGCGTGCGCAGCTCGTGGGTGACGTTGGCGAAGAACTGCGATTTGGTGCGGTCGATCTGCTGCACGCGCTCCAGCGCCGCCGCCAGCTCGCCGCCGGTGGTGGCCAGGCGCTGCCGGGCCTCGTATTCGCGGGTGGCCAGGGCATAGCGGCCGGCGTTGGAAGCCACCGAGATGATCGAGGTGAGCACCAGGAAATACAGGTTGTTGAAGAAGATCCCGGTCTCGATCGGGCGCGGGTTCTGCAGCGCGGAGATCACCCAGATGCCCACGATGACGGTGCACACCAGCGCCGCCTGCAGACCCCGCCAGGTGAACACCAGCCCCAGCCCCAGGATGCACAGATTGAGCCCCGCGTAATAAGGGGAGGCGTAGCCGTCCAGCCGCTCGATCATCGCCTGGATGGTGACGGTGGCGATGAACGCCGGCAGCGCCCCCAGCACCAGCGGGAAGCGCCGGGCCCAGCGCACCCGGGTCAACAGCCACACCCCGAACGACAGCGCCGAGGCGATCAGCCGCAGCCCCAGGAACTCGCGCAGGTGGGCCGGCTGACTGAACCAGTCCAGGGTCACCCCCGCCGGCATCAACACCGCCACCAGCAGGCAGGCCAGCTTGGCCCCGGTCAGGTTGCGGGAAGCCAGGTACTCGTCGAACGGCTGCTGCGGTAGCTCGGTGGCGGAGGCGGGCACCTGTCCCGTCATTTTCTGACGTACAGGAACAGGTTCACCCCCAGCGGTTCGGATCCGACCTCCACCTGCCACGGCGACGGCGACAGGTCACGCGCGAAGGTCCGCAGCTGATCCGCGCTGCGGTGGATCAGGAACCACCCGCTGAAGTACTCCATGGCAGCCCTCGACGGATTATCTACCGCCACGTTGCCAACGGCAAGCAAACCACCTTGGACCAGAGCTGCATACAGCGCCCCCAGCAGCGCGCTGAAGCTGCGCTCGTTGAGGTAATCGAACAATCCGGCGCTGTAAATCAATTCGCGCGGTCCCAGCGCGCGCGACAGCTGCCGCGAAGCGATCAGACGGCGCACCGATTCGCGGATGAACTCGATCCGGGCGCCGGTCCGGTTTGCCAGCGGTGTCAACGCCCGCTCGCACCAGGCGATGGATCGCTCTTCCTGATCGATCAGCGCCACCTGCAGCCGCGGTCCCAGCTGAGGCCAGCGCCGCAGCACCACCGCGATCTCGTGGGCCGGCCCGCAGCCCACGCTGGCGATGCGGATGGGCCCCTGCACCCGCGCGGCCGTCTCGCGGATCAGCCCCTCCAGCAGCTCGATGCGGTTGATGTTCGCGCGGGCGGCCGCTTCCTGGGTGGCGTACAGGTTGACCGCCTGGCCGAACAGCGACTCGCCCTCGGCGTGGTCGCGGTACAGCATGTTCATCATCTCGTAGTCGCCGGCGTAGCCCAGCGGCTTGCCGCGGGCCCGCCTCATGAACGGAGACAGCGCGAACAGGTGACCCAGCTGCGTCGAGCAAAACCCCCGCCAGGCGGGCTGGTCCTCCTCGGCCACGCCCGCCACCAGCGCCGGCAACTCGGCGGCGGCCCGGTTCAGCCGCTCGATCACCAGCGGTCCGATCTCGTCCAGATATTGCGCCCGCGCCTCGCCGCGGGTGGTCTGGTCGGCCTGCGCCAGCGCCAGCTCCTCCGCGTCCAGGAAGTCGCGAAAGCGCTCGAGGTCGATGCGCAGGTCCAGGACCCAGGCCTTGAACGGCTCCGAGATGCGCAGGTGATCGTTGCGCGCGGCCTGGATGCGCCAGCGCTCGGCGAAGCTGCGGCGGGTGCCGCGCCGGTAGACCTCGGCCAGGTCCAGACCGCGGCCCTCGAACTCGATGCCGACCACCAGGTCGGCGGCCCGCTCGCTCACGCGCCGGACCAGCGCCTCACCCCGGTACAGCACCTGCTCGCCCTCGAGCACGGTCAGGTCCTGGAGGCGATCGCCGGCCAGCAGCAGCCGCCCCCGGCCAGCCTGCCCCGAGGCGGCCAGCGCCAGCCCGTGGAAGGACAGGTCCTCGACCGAGCCCGACAGCGAGCCGAAGCCGGGGTGGTGGCCCTCGGCGATCAGCGAGCCGAGGTTACATTCCGCAACGCGGAGGCGACGGCCACGAAAACGATGGAACAGTCTGACGGCGGGTGGATTCAAGGTCATCGGTCGGCCTCGCTGCCACAGCGGCAAGAAGAACCTCTGGATTGCCGCTTTGACGCGAACGACGGGGGTGGGAGTTGGTTGTCGGGTGCGCGCCTGCCAGGCGCGTACCAGAACGGCCAGCGCCGCAAATGTGCCCGTCGCGCGCCTTTCTGGACCGCGCAGCGACCGCCAGCAATGGTCCTACCGCCACAGCATCTGGTGCACCCGCCCCTACGTCCCTCACCCGAGGAGCGTGTCGGGGGCTTGCGGGCGAGCGCGGCGGATCAGTCTGCCGTGACCTTGATGAGGATGCAGGTGATGTTGTCGTCGCCGCCGCGCTCGTTGGCCATGTCGACCAGGGCGGCGCCGACCTCCTCAGGGGCCCTGGCCGCCAGCACCTCGGCGATCTCGGGCTCGTCGAGGTAGTTCGACAGCCCGTCCGAGCAGAGCAGCAGCAGGTCGCCCGCCTCCACCGGCAGGGTCAAGAGATCGGGCTCGACCGTGGGCTCGAACCCCACCGAGCGCGTGATGATGTTGCGGAAGCGCGAGACCATCGCGTCTTCGGGCTCGATCAGACCGGCGCGGATCTGCTCCTGGATCCAGGAGTGGTCCTCGGTCAGCTGGCGCACGCGCCCGCTGCGCACCAGGTAGGCGCGCGAATCGCCGACGTGGCAGATGTTCAGCTGGCTGTCCTGGAAGAAAGCCGCGGTCAGGGTGGTGCCCATGCCCGACCGTTCGGGCTGCCCCTGCGCCTCGTTGTAGATGGCGGTGGCAGCCTTGCGCGTCGCCTCGCGCATCGCCTGCGCCGCCGGCCCCAGCACGCGCCCGGGGCGCGGTTCGGTGGCGACCTGCGGCTCGGTGATCGGGTGCGGGTCCCACTCCAGCGGCTCGGTGGTGGCGGTCTCCATCGGCGCGCGCGGGATGGCCGAGGCGCCCGGATGGGTGGGCTCGCGCCCCGGGTCGGACCCGTTCGGGTCCGCGCGCAGGGCGGCCATCTTCGCTTCTACTTCTCGTTCGAGGATCTCGACGGCCAGTCGGCTGGCGCGCTCGCCTCCGAGGTGGCCACCCATGCCGTCGGCAACTGCATACAGCTGCAGCGCCTCACTGCAAAGGTAGCTGTCCTCGTTGTGGTCGCGCTTGAGCCCGACATCCGTCGTTGCCCAGGCCTGCGTTTTCATGAGCGGAGGACCGCCTTCCTCGTCACGGTCCGGCCGGACTTTCCGGCCCCCTCTCCTTCTTGGTCGTGCGGCTTTCAATGATGAAGTCTACCCGATTGCCGCCGGTTCCCGCTCCAACCGCCTTCAGTCTGGCCCCCGGGACCCCCTTGCTGGTCAGGAACGCGAGCACCGCATCGGCCCGCGCCTGCGTGTGGTTGCTGGCCGCACCTTCGGCGCGCACCTCGATGCGCAGCACCGCGATCTCGCGATGCCCCTTCATCACCAGGGCCACCAGGTTCAGCAAAGTCTGCGACCCCAGGGTCAGCAGCGGCCGGTCGACCGGCCCGGTGAACACCAGGCGGTCGTGCAGCTCGATCGCCCCCTCGTTCAGGCGCACCAGCTCGGCCCCCGGGTCCGGGCAGCCGTCGTCGTCGCGGTTGCCGTTCAGGGTCTCGGGCTGGGCCGGACACTTGTCCACCGCGTCCTCGAATCCGTCCTTGTCGTTGTCCGGATCCGGGCAGCCGTCGGTGTCGTCGACACCGTCCATGTCCTCGGGCTCGTTGGGGCATTCGTCGAAGTTGTCGGGGATCCCGTCGGCGTCGTTGTCGATGTCCGGGCAACCGTCGTCGTCCTCGAAGCCGTCGCGGTCCTCCGGCTCCTCCGGACATTTGTCGGTGGCGTCCGGAACCCCGTCGCCATCGCCATCTTCGCTGGACGAGGGGCAACCGTCATGGGGCCGTTTGCCCCGCCCGTCCTCCGGCGCGTTGGGACAGGCGTCATTCAGGTCGGGTATGCCGTCCTTGTCGTTGTCCAGCTCGGGGCAGCCGTCGCCGTCCTCGAACTGGTCGGCGTCTTCGGCCTCCAGCGGACACTGGTCCTGCGGATCCAGCAGCCCGTCGCCGTCGTTGTCCAGCTCGGGACAGCCGTCGTCGTCGCGGAAACCGTCCCGGTCCTCGGGCGAATCGGGGCAGCGGTCCTCGAAGTCGTAGACCCCGTCGTGATCCTGATCGACGAAGCTGGGCGACCAGGACAGCGCCAGGAACGCCCGGAACTTGGGCGAGCCGATGCCGCGCACCAGGCCCAGCCCGCCGCCCAGGGTCATGGTCACCAGCTTGGGCAGCACCACCCGCATGCCCGCGTCGGCCTCGACCGGGTTGGCGTCGACGTAGCCGCGGCTGAAGTCGGCCAGCCCGCTGCGCCCCACCAGCTCGCCCAGCACCGACACGCCCTTGTGCACGCGGTAGTCGACGGCCGCGCCGTACATCAGCTGGTTGCCGACCTCGGCGGCGAAGTTCTGCGATTCCTGCCGCAGAAGCACGCCCACCATCGCCGCCGCGCGCGCCTGCCCCAGCCGCATCTCGGTGATGCCGCGCACCCGGCCGGTGACGTTGCGGTCGCCGGTGAACTTGCGCTGGTTGCCGGTCGGCAGGGTCACGCCGGACGCCAGCGCCAGCGCGAATTCTTTGCTGCTGCCGAAGCGGGCGAGCTGGTACTTGGCCTCCAGCCGCAGGTCACCCGCGCTGGCGCCGGACAGCGTGTAGCCGCTGGCCACACCCATCTCGGTAAAATCGTCGCCGTCCTGGAAGACCGAGATCGGCAGGGCCAGACCCAGCTGCAGCTTGCCGGCGATGCCGATGGCCGCCGCCAGCTCGGTGGTGACCTGATCGCGCACCACCTCCACGCTGGCTTCCATCTGGTTTTCGCCCTGGACGGTGTACAGGGTGAAGGGGTTGCGCTGGTAGCTGGTGGCCAGCGCGAGCGAGAACTGCAGGTGCCCCGGCACCTCGGCGGCGTCGAGGGTGAAATAGGGTTGCGGCCCGATCGCCGTCTGCCACAGCTGCACCTCGAACGAGCGATCGGTGCGCGGCGCCTGGG
>JBKPRZ010000348.1:0-16884 GCA_046734815.1 Myxococcota bacterium
TCCTGGGAGTCTCTGATCACCGATGAACTGTTCCTCATCGGCCGGGTCGGCTATCGCCAGCAGCGGTTCAACGTCGGACCCCAATCCTGCGAGTGGGATCCGGCCAACTGCACCAGCATCCCGTCGGAGACGGACATCATCACCGGGATCGAGCGGCAGAACTACAACCGCCAGCAGATCGATCATCGCAAGACGATCGAGTTCTCCGGTCGTCTGGAATACCTGAAGGACAGCCGCTCGCTGGGCGGGCACGCGGTCCGGCTGGACTGGCTGACCGAGCTGATGAACAACGAAATCCGCGACACCGTCCCGGGTGATACCGAGCTCCTCAACCTGGGGACGATGCCGTTTTCGCGGGTCACATACTGCTCGAACGATCCCAAGATGGACAACGGTGTCTGCCGGACCAACTTCCTGCGTTCGTCGGTCACTGGCAGCCACGCCCGCATCAGCCTGTCGGACGCCTGGAAGCCGACCCGCTACCTCACCATCAGCCCCGGGGTGGCCTACCACATTGGCAACTCGGAGAACGACAAGGGGGTCAAGGTCACCAACATCATGGCCTTCACGCCCCACCTCTCGGCGACCTGGGACGCCACCCACGACGGCAAGACGAAGCTGTACACGACGCTGGGCGGATCGGCCGACACCGGCTTCCTGGCGCTGGCCCGTTTCACCAGCCGGTCGCTGTATTCGCGCCAGTGCGGCTGGGATCCGATGGCCCAGGCCTACGTGCAGAGCTGCCGCAGCCAGGGCGGCAACGACAGCACCACGGTGGGCCTGCCCTGTGGGCCGGAAGGCAGGTCCCCCGACGGCAAGCCCTGCCGGTCCAAGCTGATCGCCCCGCGGGTCTGGGAGGCCACGGCCGGTGCGGAGCGGGAGATCCTGACCGGCATCGGTGCCGGGGCGGTGTTCGTGTACCGCAAGTTCGTGCACCAGTGGGAGGACGTCGAGACCAACGCCAACTGGAACGAGGGCGGCACCGGGCTCAAGCGCGAGGCGCCGTTCAAGACCGGGCGTTCGGAGTTCATCTTCGACCTGCAGACGCCGAACGAAGCCAATCGACGCTACGAGGGGCTGACGGTGTTCCTGCGCAAGCGCGAGGGGCGGCTGAAGGCGGTGGCCAACTACACCTGGGCGGATTACCGGGGCGCGGCCGACAGCAGCTTCGCGGGCATCTTCCTCGACAACCCCGGTGACACAAAGTACTACTACGGCCCGCTGCCGGGCGACGTCCGGCACGACCTGCGGCTGCAGGCGGCCTACCAGGCGCTCACCTGGCTGTCGGTGGGTCTGTCGTACAGCTTCGAGAGCGGCGGGCCCTACAACCGGTTCTTCTTCGATCCGGTGTACCAGCGCTACAGCCGGCTGCAGGCCCAGCGCGGGAGCGACTCGCGCGGGAACCTGAATCCCGACGACGACACGCCGCTGCGGTTGCCCGACATCAGCTCGTTCGACCTGCAGGTGCAGGCGCGGTTGGATCCGCTCATCAAGCAGCGGATCGCGATCTGGGCAGACGCGCTGAACCTGCTGGCGCTGCGCACGCCGACGGCGGTCATCCAGCAGGATGGTCCGTTCTGGGGGCGCAACGCGGGGTACATGCCGCCGCTGCGCATCCGCTTCGGCGCGCGCTACCTGTTCTAGCGGCAGCCTTGGCCCAGCGTCCTCGGTCCCGCGAAGCGTACACCCTCGCGCCAGCAGCCAGCCTCAGAGGAAAGAGCAACCATGCGTAAGTTCCTTGTCGCCGCGACTGTCCTTGCTTTCTTCGCTCCCGATCTTGGTGTTGCCCGGGCGGCGCCGGAGGCGCTCAAGTGCACGCAAAAATACGATCCACTGAAGCGGCCAGCCGCGCCCGGGACCATCGGCGCGTCGATGAACTGCCTGTCCGACGAGATCTTCATTCTCGACGGGGCCGAGCTGGTGAACGGCGCTCCCCTGGCCGACTGTGCCCCGCAGATGGGGCAGACCACCCTGAAAGATCCGAAGAACTGCTTGTTTGGCAGCAGCGAGGAGAAATACCTCAAGATCGACGGTATCGAGCCGGTCGTCTCGAAGGTGGTCGAGCTGATGAAGACGAAGGTTGCCCAGCTCCCGGAGTGGGACGAAATCGTCGTCTTCACCGCCGACTTCGGTTCGCTCTACACGAACGCCAACTTCCCAGGTCGGACGTTTGAATTCGGACCGCTGTTTTTTCGAGCGGGGAACGCCTCGTCTGTCCGGATCAACCCCGTGGCCGGCATCGGCGCGGTGGATGAGCAGGGTCAGGAGACGTTGGACCGGGATCCTGCCAAGCCCTACGTCGGGATCGTCAACGCGGGCAACAGCAAGCTCATCCCGGCCGATCCCGCTTTCGACACTTTCGCCCCCTGCGGTCCCCCTCGCCCGCCTGCCGCCGACCCGGATTTTCAGCCGGGCCCGGCGGTATGCGCGCCCGGTCTCTACAGCTACTTCGACGCGCTCGCGCAGACGACGGCGATGCTGTACGGGCCCTATCTCAGAACACCGCCGAGGTCAGGAAAACAAGATATGGTCGGCGGCCCTACATTCGGGGGCGGTCTGGTCGGTAGGCCGGCGATGAAATTGTCCCTGGTCAAGCTGCTCGGCGTGGGTGTCGACACTTCGGCGCCCATCACCGGCGGTCCGGAAACCAGGGTGTGGAATGGGCTGCTCGACACCCGCGGTTCTCTGCTCGGCGGGAACACCTTCGTCGACAACGGCAATCGCACCTATTCGGTCGTCCGGCCGCCGCCGTATCAAGGGGTCTCCGCGCCGTTCGAGGGCGCGCCCATGCTTCGCTTCCAGCCCATCGATCTCTACGTGATGGGTTTCTTGCCCTGGACCGCGGTGCCACCGATCCGGTCCTTCATGAACGCCAGCGCCGCCAACGTCGCAGAGCCTTCCGACATAGGAGCGACCTGGGACCTCCGCGTCGGTCCCAACATGGGAACCCGACCGGGCGGGGTGACGCTCCGGGCTGTAGCCGAAACCTCGAAGGCTTCTCCCGCCTTGATCAGCTTCGCTGACATCATCGGGGTAAACGGGCTGCGCAACCCGCCGTACGAGAGCGCCCGGCAGTCCATCAGACAGCTCTGGGTGATGGTGACCAAGCCGGAAGCGGTGATCGACCTGGTCGCCGCCAGCATCGGCGGTGCAAAGAAAGAGGATCAGCTCAAGGAGCAGGCCACTCAGCTGGCCAACCTGCAGAAGTACCGTCGTGCCTACAGCGACCACTTCTACGCGCTCACCGGATACCGCGGAAAGGTCGTCTCCAGCTTCGAGGCGGAGGTCGACGACAATCCCTACTTCGAGTTCGCCGGCGCGCGCGACGACGAGAAGACTTTCCAGGCACAGGGCTCTCTCACGCTGGCGCTCCCGGGCGCCCAGGAGATCCCCAACTCGGGTGGCAAGATAAGCAGCGTTCTGCGGGTCACCGAGACCAAGGGTCAGGACGGCCTGATCCGGTTCAACCCGCAAGCGGGCCCCATCCGGATCGAGGGCAAGCAGGACAACAGCGCGGCACCGAACAACGTCGTCACGGTCCGCATGCGCGTACCGCACGACCCTGGCCTTCTGGCCGAGCTGAAGAAGAACCCCGGCTTCGAGGGGGGCTTTTTCGCCACGTTCGTCTTCGAAGGCGACGGCAGGACCTTCAGCGTCCGGGTGCCCAAGCTGAACGAGGCGTTCCTGGTGCCCGATGGCAAGTTCAGGAACTACTCGGTGGACCTGTCGCAGGAGAACGACTTCAAGGCCGGGACCTGGACGGGCTTTTCCCTCATCCCATCGAACCGCGAGGCCCGGGACATCGACATCGATTTCATCAAGATCGGCTTTTCCGACAACATCAAGGACGCGGACAAGAACTGCTCGAATGCAGACCAGCCCGACGGGTGGCCGGCTGCCTACGACAACTGCCCGATGCTGTTCAATCCGTCGCAGGAAGACGGGAACGACGACGGCGTGGGGGATGCCTGCGAGGACTACGACGGCGACAACCGGGTCAACGCCTGCGACAACTGCCCGACCGTCACCAACACCTCGCAGCGCGACGGCAACCACAACCGGCTCGGCGACGCCTGCGACAGTGCCGCGTCCGAGGGCTGCTTCTCGACCGTCGCCGGAGGTGGCCCGCCGGCGTCAGCCTTGTTCTGGGTGTCGGCGGGCGCTCTCGGCCTGATGCTGGTCAGGAAGCTCCGGCCCCGCAGAAGAAACCGGAAGCAACCGGAAGAATCGCGCCGGGATTGACGGTCACAGCGCGTAGCCGCCCGCCTCGATCATGTGGCGGGCGACTTTGCGGCGGAGGGAGAAGGTGTTGAGGCGGGTAAGCGAGTAATATGTGTTGATGGCGGCCAGGCCCTTGGCCCATTCCTCGTCCTGCGAGACCCACATCAGCATCTCGCGCAGGCTGTCGAACACCTGCTCGTGGTACTGCGAGACGATGAGCTGGGTGAGCATCAGCGGGATCTGGCTGCGCTCCTCGCCCTGGCTGGCCACCAGCTGCAGGCTGCGGGTGACGGCCGAGTCCATGGCGTAGATCCAGATCAGGCAGTCGGCCAGAACGCCCAGCAGCTCCTGCTTGTCGGAGATGGCCTGCATGTACTTCTGCACGCCGATGGAGGCGGCGTACGCCACCGCCCGCTTGGCGAAATCGGTCTTCTTGCGCTCGAGCGCCAGGAGGCCGGCGCCGACGCTGTGGTCGACCTTGCCGGGGGTGGCCAGCTCCTGCTGCACCTGCCCGACCAGCGCCAGCAGCGGCAGGCGGCCCTGCAGGGCGCGCTTGAGCAGGGTGCCGGGCACCAGCAGCCGGTTGATCTCGTTGGTGCCCTCGAAGATGCGGTTGATGCGTGAATCGCGGCTGACCCGTTCGATCGGGTAGTCGGTGATGTAGCCGGCGCCGCCGAACACCTGCAGGGTCTCGTCGGCGGCCTGGAACAACATCTCGCTGTTGTACACCTTGATGATCGAGGCCTCGATGGCGTGCTCCTCGATGGCCTCCATCTCCTGCTTCTGGGCGTCGGCGGCCTTCTTGTCGATCTTGCGCACGCGGGTGTCGATCAGGCCGGCGGTGCGGTAGGCCATCGATTCGCCGGCGTAGATCTGGGTGGCGATGTTGCCGATCTTCTTGCGGATGAGGTCGAACTCGGCGATCGGCTTGCCGAACTGCTTGCGCTCGCGGGCGTAGCGGATGCCGATCTCCAGGCAATATTTGGCCCCGCCCACGCCGCCCACCCCCAGCTTCCAGCGCCCGATGTTCAGGATGTTGAAGGCGATCTTGTGGCCCTGGCCGATCACGCCCAGGACGTTTCCGACCGGGACCACGCAGTCCTCGAGAAACAGCGGGCAGGTCGAGCTGCCGCGGATGCCCAGCTTGTGCTCCTCTGGGCCCACCTGCAGGCCGGCAAAGCCGCGCTCGACAAGGAAGCCGGTGAACTTCTCGCCGTCCACCTTGGCGAAGACCACGAACAGGTCGGCGAAGCCGGCGTTGGTGATGAACTGCTTGGTGCCGGTCAGGCGGTAGCTCTTGCCGTCGGGCGACAGCACCGCGCGGGTCTTGGCGGCCAGCGCGTCCGAGCCCGACTCCGGCTCGGTCAAGGCGTAGGCGGCGATCAGCTCGCCGGTGGCCAGACGGGGCAGGTACTTCTGCCGCTGCTCGGCGGTGCCGAACAGCACGATCGGCATGGTGCCGATGCCGACGTGGGCGCCGTAGCTGACCGCGAACGACCCCAGCCGGCTGACCACCTCGAAGATCAGGCTCGAGCTGGTCTTGTCGCCGCCCAGGCCGCCGTACTCCTCGGGCACGTCGTGGCCCAGCAGGCCCACCTGGCCGGCCTTGACCAGCAGCTCGCGCATCAGGCCGGGTTTCTTCTCCTCGATGTCGGGGATGCGGGGCTCGACTTCGCGGCGCATGAAGTCCTCGGCGGTCTCCTTCATCATCCGCTGCTCGTCGGTCAACATCTCGGGGGTCAAGATGTGGGCCGAGCCGGTCGGCTCGAGCAGGAAGCCCCCGCCCAGCCCCGCGGTGATCGGCGCGGAAGCAACGGACGATGTCGCCGCAGGTTCAGAGCCAGGTGCCGATGCAGGGGCAGGTGAGGCGGCCGGCGGCGAAGGGGGTCCCGGTGCGTTGGGCGTGGCCATCCGATCGAGGATAGGCGCAAACGCCGGCAGGCAAAAGCGCCCGGCAAGATCGCGCTCTGTTCCGCCCGCGGCGGCTGCGCCAAAAACGCGCTTGCCTCTGGTGCAAGACGCCCCTTAAATCTAATGTGAAAGGGAGTTTGCGCACGACCTTGGGCTCGATCGAAGGAGGCTGCCCATGAGCCGGCCCACCCGGCGACCCAGCCGGGGCGACCGGCCGCGGCTGGCGCTGGTGCTCTCGGGGGGCGGCGCGCGCGGTGCCTACGAGGCAGGCGTGCTGAAGTACCTGCGCGAGGACCTGGCCGGGGACCTGGGCGGGCAGGTGCACTTCGACATCCTGTGCGGCACGTCGGTGGGGGGCATCCACACCTGTTTCCTGGCCGGCACCGCCGACATCCCCGCGCAGCAGGGCCGCCTGCTGGCCGAGCGCTGGGAGAGCATGGTGCTGGAAGAGGTGGTGCATTTCGGGGTCAAGGAGTTCATGAAGACCCCCGCCACCCTGCTGGGCAGCGGCCACATCGAGGAGGTCGAGCACGGACAGAAGCGGCTGGGCGGCATCGTCAACACCTCGATGCTCGAGCGCATCGTGCGGCGCCTCATCCCCTGGCAGCGGGTGTCGCGCAACTGCGAGACGGGCAAGTTCGAGTCGCTGTCGGTGACCGCCACCGACATCGGCTCGGGCAAGTCGGTCGTGTTCGTGGAAAGCTCGCGCCCGCTGCCGCCCTGGAGCCAGGACCCCTTCGTGCGGGTGCAGGCGGTGAAGATGGCCTCCGAGCACGCCATCGCCTCGGCGGCCATCCCCATCATGTTCCCGGCCATCGCCATCGGCGAGCGGTTCTTCTGCGACGGGGGCCTGCGCCAGAACACGCCGCTGTCGCCGGCGCTGCGGCTGGGCGCGGACAAGGTGCTGGTGGTGGGCCTGCGGCACAAGCCGTCACCGCTGGAGTTGGCCGAGGAGACGATGCCGTTCCCGGGGGCCGCCTTCCTGGCCGGCAAGGTGCTCAACGCCTTCCTGCTGGACCACATCGATTACGACCTGGACCGCCTGCGCCGCTTCAACGCCCTGATCGCGGCGGCCTGGGGCGCGGGCGACGAGGAGCACAAGCGCCGCCTGGACGAGGTGGTCGAGCGCGCCCGCGGCGCGCCCTACCGGGTGGTGGGCGAATACATGGTGCGCCCGTCGGTGGACCTGGGCGCCATCGCCGGCGATGTGGCTCGCGCGGGCCGCTTCGCCGGTCAGGGCGGCGGCCCCGGCATTCGCCTGCTGCGCCGGCTGGCCAGTGCCCGCGGCTCCAGCGAGGCCGACTTGCTGTCTTATATCCTCTTCGACGGCCAGTACGCCGCCGAGCTGGTGCGCATCGGCTACGAGGACGCGCGCGCCCGCCACCACGAGCTCTGCCACTTCCTCCGCGACTGCGTCGTCCCGGCCGAGTGAGGGGCACCCCGGTTCGCCGCAGCGGCGTGCGGGGAACGACTCACAGCTTCGGGTCGTGGGCGGCGCGAACAGCGTCGGGGCACGCCTGTGTTTCTGGGCGCGCCGTCGCCGGGCGGATCCGGGGGCGTATACTCGCGACATGGTCTCCAGACGGACGTTGCATGGCATCGGCTGGGGAATGATCAGCACGCCGATCGCGGCGCTGATCCCGCTGGCCGACATGGTCTTTCACTTCTCGTCCGCGCCGGCCCCGGTGACGCCGTCGCTGTTCGGGCGGGCGCTGGGCGTCGACCCCACCAGCGTGCCGGCGATGGTGCTGGCGGTGTTGTGGCAGCTCATCTACGGCGGCTTCTGGGGAGCTTTCCTGGCCTACGTCAGCGGGCCGTTCCGTCCCGACGAAGAGCCGGTCACGCGGCCCTCCATGCTGGGCTACGGGCTGGGCGTGGGGCTGTATCGCTTCGGCGTCGCGAACCTGACCGCCCTGCTGTACGTGGGCTGGGGTCCCTTCGCGGTGATGCGCTCGCCCCTGGTGGCGGTGTCGATGCTGCTGTCCGACGTCGCCTTCGGCCTGCTGCTGGCGTGGCTGGTCTCCCGCGAAGACGCCGGTCGTATCGACCTGCGCCTGCCGCGCGCGCTGGCGTTCGGGCGCGGCCGCTCCTGAACGCGCGCGCGGGCGATGGGCGAGCGGGACGCACCCCCGATCCCGATGTGAGCGATCGATCCCCATGTGAGCGATCGTCGCCGTTGCACGCGGCCGGCAACAGGTGTTGCGGAGCGATCAACGGAGATCACCGGGGCGATAGCCGCGGCGGACCCGCCGGCTCGCGCGGTGACGGGGTCCGGCAAGGAGGGACGACCGGCTCGCCGAGGCGGCGACGGCGAAACACGGCGAGATGGTTTCTCCTCGTCATTAAGTAATTTCACTTACGACTTTAGCGCACGGTTCCTGCAGTGGACGGGCGCTGAATGTCCAGCCGCGCGTCTGCCCGCCTGTTGCCCGCCACCGTCTTACCGGTGGCCCTTCCCGCGCTGATGGTGATCGCTGTGGGCTGTATCGATCCGAGACCGCTCGATCTGCCGGCGGCCGATCCAGCGGTGACTGTCTCGACCGGCGCGCTGGGCGGTGAGAACCAGGCCGCCAGCAACCTGGGCGCCGTGAACATGGCCGGCATGAACATGGCGGGCATGAACCTCACCGGCCCCAACATGGGCGGCACCAACATGGCCGGGATGAACATGGCCGGCATGAACTACGGCGGTACCAACTTCGGCGGCAACAACCTGGGCGCCAACAACATGGCCGCCACCAACATGGCGGGCATGAACATGGCCGGGATGAACATGGCCGGGATGAACATGGCCGGCATGAACCTGGGGTCCACCAACATGGCGGGCTCGAACATGGCCGGGATGAACATGGCCGGGATGAACATGGCGGGCATGAACATGGCCGGCATGAACCTGGCCGGACCGGACAGCGGCCAGAACATCCACGGGCTGTCCCAGCCCATCAACGGCATGCTCCGCAGCGGGGAGGACCTCTACTCGCCCAAGGACGCCCGGTGCATCGTCCTGGGGATCGGGTCGACCGCGTTTGCGCGGCTACTGGCCCAGCAGTCGCCGGGCGCCCGCATGACCGTGGCGCTGGGCAAGCTGCCCTGGGGCTTTGCCCAGGTGGCCGGCGGGCCCATGGTGCTGGAGGCCTGGGAGGCGGTGGCCTGGGGCGACCGCAGCTACTGCACCTTCGTGGTCACCGCCCCGCCGGGCAGCAACTGGCTGGGGGTGGCGGGGTTCATCAAGGCCATCTTCCGCTGGAACGCGCCGCCCGCGCAGCAGATGGACATCGGCGCCATCGATTCGAGCGCCAGCATCGACCCCACCGTGCCCGCGCAGTCCTTCACCTACAGCGGCATGATGAACGCGGGGGCGCGGCTGCTGGCGGGCACCATCGACGAGACCCACTTCATGGCCGGCGAGCTGGCCTTCATCACCGCCACCGTCAACAACCAGAGCGTGATGGTGGACTTCTCCTCCTGGGTCGAGGACGCCACCGGCAACGGGCTGGTGCTGGGCAACGTCGACAACGTCGCGCCGCCCACCTACGCCGAGAGCGTCTACTTCACCTACCAGAACCCGGACGGCACCTTCGGCGTCTCGATCTCCTCGATCGACGTGGTCAGCGCACCGGTGGACCCGCTGGTGGGACCGCTTCCCCTGCCGACCAACGCCTACTCGGAGCTGTCCACCTCGTACCTCGCCTACCGCCGCGGTTACGCCCCCAAGCCGTCGCCCATCCGTTGCGGCGCGGGTCTGTTCCTGAACACGCCCGCGTTCGGCGAGCCGGTGCCCCCCGGCAAGTGCGACACCGGGCTGACCTTCACCCTGTCCTCCGGGGGCTACCCCTCGGGCTACAAGCGCTGGAACACGGTGCCCGGCACCACCGCCCCGATGAACGCGTCGATGCTGATGAAGAACATCAGCAGCACGCCGTTCATGCGGGCCGCGACCCGGCCGATCCTCGCCGAGACCTACATCTTCATGTGGGACCCGAACCACGTGTTGCCCACCACCGCCGCCGGGCCCGCCGACGGCGACCGGGCGATGCTGGGTGTGGCGTTGTCCAGCGCTCCGTCGTGCGGCGTGGGAATGGACGCCACGGCGGCATTCGATCAGCTGACCACCGGCAGCCGCTGGTGCGTGACCGGGACGCCGACCGCCACCACGCCGCGCTCGCTGATGTACATGTGGGGCGCCTCGGTGGCCATCGGCTCGTACCGCCTGACCTCGACCGACGACCAGTCGCGCGACCCGATGAACTGGACCTTCCAGGGGTGCAAAGGGACCTGCACGGTCGGCTCGGACACCGGCTGGGTCACCCTGGACACCCGCACCAGCCAGACCTTCGACACCCGCTGGCTGACCAGGACCTTCACCTTCACCAACACCACCGCCTACCAGCAGTACCGCCTGCGCATCACCGCCAACCGCGGCAACGTGGGCTACGTGCAGCTGTCCGAGGTGGACCTGCTGGGCAGCGCCGCGCCGGTCAAGCTGGCCAGCGCCGACAAGACCGAGAACGGCGTGGTCCACTGGACCGGGTCGTCGTGCAACGCCTGGGAGCCGGCCAGCCGCGCCTTCGACAACCTGTTCACTGCCGCCGGCGCGACCCGCTGGTGCGTGAACAGGATGCCCAGCCCGACCCGACCGGTGTCGCTCGGCTACAGCTGGAACGGCACCGCGACGTCGCTGACCAGCTACGCCGTGACCGCCGCCGGGGACACGCCGGCCCGCGATCCGCGCGACTGGACCTTCCAGGGCTGCGCCGGCAGCTGCCAGATAGCCGCCGACAGCGGCTGGGTCACCCTGGACACCCGCACCGCCGTGACCTTCACCAACCGCTACGAAACCAAGACTTTCACGTTCACCGCCAGCCAGCCCTACACGCACTACCG
This sequence comes from Myxococcota bacterium, assembly GCA_046734815.1. Classification (GTDB taxonomy): domain Bacteria; phylum Myxococcota_A; class Polyangia; order Fen-1088; family Fen-1088; genus CAVYGB01. Next base: position 11,017 of record JBKPRZ010000348.1, read on the forward strand.
CCTGCGCGTGACCGCCGCCAACGGCGACCCGAACGTCATGCAGATCGGCGAACTGCAGCTGAACTGACCACCGGCGAAGGACGACCAGCCGCTCCCGACCTGGCCGCCGGGGCTGCCGGGGTTCGTGTTCCCGCCGGCAAATCCGGACCGGGCGAACCGGTTCCTGGCAAGATGGCCCCCCATGACACGTCTCCTCCTCGTGCCGGCCCTGGCGGTCGGCGGTGTGCTGGCGGCGAGTGGGCCCGCCGTGGCGGCTCCGCGGGCCATGACCGTCTCGGACCTCATCACCACCGCACGGGTGGCCAGCCCGGCGCTTTCGCCCGACGGGCGCAAGGTGATCTACTCCGTGACCACCACCGACGGCGAGAGCGGCAGCCGGGTGGCGCACCTCTGGATCGTCCCGCTGGACGGCAGCGCGCCCCCGCGGCAGCTGACCGGCGGCGACAAGGGAGAGAGCGACCCCACGTTCTCGCCCGACGGGCGGCAGCTGGCCTTCATCGCGGATCGAAACGGTACCGCCCAGGTGCACATCATGTCCCTCGATGGCGGCGAGGCGCGGCGGCTGACCTCGGTCGCCACCGGCGCCCAGGGACCGCTGCGCTGGTCGCCCGACGGGGCGCGCCTGGCCTTCGTCAGCGACGTGTTCCCGGATTGCACCACCGACGACTGCAACAAGAAGCGCCAGCAGGCCCAGCAGAAGGGGCCGGTGGTGCACCACGCCCGCCACCTGCTGTTTCGCCACTGGCGCGAGTGGCGCATCGACGTGCGCCACCACATCCTGGTCACCGACGTGGCCAGCGGCGCCACGCGCGACGTGACCCCGGGGGACTTCGATGCCCCGCCGGTGATGGCCGAGGACCGCGCCCTGGCCTTCTCGCCCGACGGCAAGGAGATCTGCTTCGTCTCCAACCGTGACGGCGCCGACCAGGAGGCCTGGTCGACCAACCACGACCTGTGGACCGTCCCCGCCGCCGGCGGGGCCCAGCCGGTGCGGCGGACCAGCGGGAAGGGCGCCGACGTCGAGCCGCACTACACGCCCGACGGGCGCCACATCCTGTTCCGCTCGCAAGCGCGGCCGGGGTTCGAGGCCGATCGCTGGCGCATCCTGGCCCTCGATCGCGGCGGCGGTGCCACCCGGGTGCTGTTCGAGATGCCGGACCTGTCCGCGCGCGATCTGGCCCTCACCGCCGACGGGCAGACGGTGCTGTTCACCGCCGACCAGGCCGGCCGGACCGATCTGTTCGCCGTCCCCGTGGCCGGCGGACCGCCGCGCCTGATCCAGAAGGGTGGAACCTTTCACGACGTGATCCCCACCCCGGACGGCCGCGCGGCGCTGGTCACGCTGTCGGGCCTCACCGCACCTCCCGACCTGTTCCGGCTGCCGATGAGCGGAGGGCCGCCGGTGCGGCTGACCGCCCACAACCGCGGCTGGCTGTCGCAGGTGGCGATGCCCGCGGCCGAGGTGATGACGGTCAAGGGAGCGGGCGGCGCCGAGGTGATGTCCTGGGTGCTCACCCCGCCCGGCCTGGCCCGCGGCCGCAAGTACCCGGTGGTCTTCCTCATCCACGGCGGGCCGCAGGGCGCCTGGGAGGATGCCTGGTCGTACCGCTGGAACCCGGCCCTGTGGGCCTCGCAGGGCTGGGTGGTGGTGGCCCCCAATCCGCGCGGGTCCACCGGCTTTGGCCAGCGCTTCGTCGACGAGATCTCGCGCGACTGGGCGGGCAAGGTGATGGAGGACCTGACCGCGGTGTTCGACGCCACCGTGAAGAAGCCGTTCGTGGATCCGCGGCGGCAGGCGGTGGCCGGCGCCAGCTACGGCGGTTACGCGGTCAACTGGCTGATCGGCCAGAGCGACCGCTTCCGTGCCGCCGTCAGCCACGCCGGCATCTGGAACCTGGAGTCGATGGCCGCGGGCACCGAGGAGCTGTGGTTCAGCGAGTGGGAGTTCGGCGGCCCCGCCGACACGCCGGCGGCCCGCGAGCAGCTGCGCCGGGTCTCGCCCCACCTTCACGCCGACCGGGTCAAGACGCCCACCCTGGTCATCACCAACGAGCTCGACTTCCGGATCCCCGTCGACCAGGGCATCCAGCTGTTCACCTCATTGCGCCGCCGGGGCGTCCCCGCCGAGCTGATCGACTTTCCCACCGAGGGCCACTGGGTGCTGTCGGCGCGCAACTCGCGCTACTGGCACGAGCAGGTCTTCGGCTGGCTGCACCGCTGGTTGAAGTAGCTACTTCACCACCTTCAGCTGCGGGCGGCGGCGGCGGCGGACGGGGACGGAGCGTTCGGTGGGGTCGTCGTTGGCGGTGGCGTCGGTGGGGACCGAGCGCAGGAAGGGGGCGCGCACCGGCTCGGTGTCGGCCTCGGACAGCTCGCCCGCGGGCAGGTCGCTCAGGTCGGCCTCGCGGCCCGGCAGACCCTTGGTGTCGCCGTCGGCGCTGCGTACCGCCACCGAGACGTCCTCGGGCACGTCCTCGTAGTAGAGGATGCCCCGGCCGTCGGTGCACGAGACGATGTAGATCGCCGACCAGGGCACGAAGGTCTGGTGCGGGGTGCGGGCGAACGACAGGGTGGCGGCGATGCCCTCGTCGCCGACCACCAGGTCGGGGATCGGGATGGGCATGTCCCGGCCGTATTGCAGCACCAGGTGGCGGGTGTCGGTCAGCTCGGGCGGGACCTTGACCCCCTTGCGGCGGGCGTCGAGGTGCACGGAGACCCAACCCTCGCCCAGGAAGGCCATGAACGCGTCTCGTTTGGAAGGTCGTTCTTGCGGACTCATCGCGCCCAGCCTTGGCAACGTGATTCGGAAGGGCCGAGCGGGCCCCCGGTCGACCCCTCTTTTACCCCCTCGGGAATGCGGTGCCAAATGCTCGTTCGCCGGGATATATTCTTGGCGCCCCGAGCGTCATGAATCGACCCCGATATTCGCCGTCGCCACCCGTGTCGTCGCCCTCGCGTGCGCTGTCCGGGTGGCGCGCCCGGCTGGCCAGCGACCCGATTCCGCGCCTCCTGCGCGAGGGCTCGCCCTCGGTGCTGGCCCGCATCCGGCGCGATCTGATCGACGACAGCGAGGCGCCCGGGCTCGACGAGGTGTGGGCCTATCCCGAGGTCAAGTCGCTCGCAAAAAAGATCCAGAAAAACGGCAGCTTCGAACCAAAGGCGCCGGAGAAGGCGCTGGGCGGTGCAAAGTTTGCCTCGACCCTGGCCACCTTGCGCGCCATCGATCGACTCGCCGATCTGGGCGTGCGCGCCGAGCCCGGCGAGGCTCCCAACGAGCTGAAAAAGGCGGTCGACTATCTGCTGACGTCACAGGAAAAAGACGGCGGCATTGCCGACCTGGCGCTGGCCGAGACCGCCAAGGGCCGCGCCAAGATGGTGGCGCTGCATTTTCAGGGCTGGGCGCTGTCCGCTCTGTGCCGTATCGGATTCGAGAACGACGACCGCGTCGAGCGCGGGATGCAGTTCCTGCTCGAGCACCGTCAAGATGATGGCGGCTGGGCGTGGCGCGGGGTGCGCACCGATTCGGCGGCGCGTCCCTCCAGCCACCTGGTCACCGGCATGGTGCTGCGCGCGTATGCGTCGTCGACGGCCCGGCGCGCGTCGCGCGAGGCGCGCCGGGCGGCCGAGCTGCTGGCCACCCGCTTCTTGCAGCCCGACCGTTACCCCGACCGCAAGGCGCCCAGCTTCTGGGAGGTGCTGACCGAGCCGCGCTTTTACACCGACGTGCTCGATGCGCTGGACACCGTCACCGCCATCGGCCTGGGCAAGGAGAACTCGGGCGTGCGCACCGCCGAGGCGTACCTGCGCTCGCGCCAGTCCACCGACGGGCTGTGGTACCCCGGCCCCCCGCCCGGCAAGGGCGACGGCATCACCACCCCTGCGCCCGCCAAGGGCGCCAAGCGCGATCCCAAGGACACCGAAGCGGCGATCTGGCTGACCCTGCGCGTGCTGGTGGTGTTGCGACGGATCAACTAGCGCTCGGCCGGGCGCGGAGGATCGCCCCACCAGAGGGCGAGATCGAGGGAGGCTTCGGGGAAGGGTTCGAGGCGGACGCGTTCGTCGCCGCCGTGGACGGCGACCTCGAGCCAGGCGCTCTCGCCCAGGTGACTCAGGTCGTGCGCTTCGAGCCAGGCGCGGTCGACTCGGCGACTCACGCTTACGGTGCGTGCCTCGAGATCCACGTACCACACGGAGGAAACGCCAATCTGCGCGTAGAAGGGGCGCTTCTTCACGAGACCGTAGTGGCGCATGGCCGGCGAAAGCACTTCGCAGATCCAATCCGGCGCTATCTGGATGGCGGTGTCCACGGGTAGCTCGGCGAGCCGCTCGCGGCGCCAACCCGCTACGTTCGGCGAGAATTCGGGAGAACGCGGCAGCTCGATCCCGGGCTCGGCGAGGATCCACCAACCCCCAGGGCCTCCGCGGCCAAGATCGTACGGAACTTGGATGGCACTGAAGATCGTGCCCTTAGCGCGGGTGTGGCGCGGCAGTGGGCGGGGCTGCACGTACAGCTCGCCGTCGATGATCTCGCCCTTCACCCCCTCGGGCAGCGCCTGCAGATCGGCGTACGTCGCCGGTCGGCCGAGCTTGCGGGCGAGCGACGAGGACATGCAGATACAATAACCCATCGCGGCTGGGAAAGCCGCCGGGGGCGGGCGGCGCGGAAATGCGGTAAGGTGCCGGCCGTGATTCGACACGACTGGACTGTGGCGGAGGTGCGCGCCATTCACGATCTGCCTCTGCCGCAGCTGATGCTGCGCGCCCAGACCTTGCACCAGCAGCACCACGCGCCGGACGAGGTGCAGCTGTGCTCGCTGCTGTCGGTGAAGACGGGCGGGTGCCCGGAGGACTGCGCCTATTGTCCGCAGTCGTCGCGCCACGACAGCGAGGTGGGCGCCGAGCGGATGATGTCCCGCGAGGAGGTGCTGCGGGCGGCGACCGCGGCCAGGGAGGCGGGGGCCACCCGCTTCTGCATGGGCGCGGCCTGGCGCGAGGTGAAGGACGGGCCGGCCTTCGAGTCGGTGCTGGACATGGTGCGCGGGGTGCGCGGCATGGGGATGGAGGCCTGCGTGACCCTGGGCATGCTGAGCGAGCCGCAGGCACGCCGGCTGGCCGAGGCGGGGCTGACCGCCTACAACCACAACCTCGACACCTCGCGCTCGTTCTACGGGTCGATCATCACCACCCGCACCTACGAGGATCGGCTGCGCACCCTGGACAACGTCCGGCGGGCCGGGATCACCGTCTGCTCGGGCGGGATCATCGGGATGGGCGAGTCGATCGCCGACCGCTGCGCGATGCTGGTGACCCTGGCCAACCTGGACCCGCAGCCCGAGAGCGTGCCGGTCAACGCCCTGGTGCCCAGCCCGGGAACGCCGCTGGCCGACCGGCCGCCGGTGGATCCGGTCGAGCTGGTGCGCATGATCGCCGCCGCCCGCATCCTGATGCCCGCGTCCAAGGTACGCCTGTCGGCGGGGCGGCTGGCGCTGTCGCGCGAGGCGCAGCTGCTGTGCCTGCTGGCGGGAGCCAACTCGATCTTCTACGGCGACAAGCTGCTGACCACCGGCAACCCCGACACCGAGGCAGACCAGGCCCTCCTGCGCGACGCCGGCCTGCGGGCCGCACCGGCACGCGTGGAGGGTGCGGGCGCGGGCGGCGAGTAGGCGGAGACCGTCCCCTCACCCCTCCCTCTCCCCGCTGCCGCGGGGCGAGGGCGAACGCGCCACCCGGTGCCGACATGACGGCACGAGTGAGCGCGGAGACCGTCCCCTCACCCCTCCCTCTCCCCGCTGCCGCGGGGCGAGGGCGAACGCGCCACCCGGTGCCGGCATGACGGCACGAGTGAGCGCGGAATCGGATGGGCATGAG